>JBCCHQ010000023.1:0-49810 GCA_039028735.1 Planctomycetota bacterium
AGGCCTTTCTCACTGGCCTGCATAACCATCAGACTGTAAAGGTCGGTTAAAAAGCCGTTCAGATTCAGGGGTTGTGGGACTAGTTCTAACTTGTTGGCCATGATCCGCGACATATCCAATAAGTCGTTGAGCAGGCTAAGTAAATGTTTGCTGTTATTAAAGATGGTCGAGAGTTCAGCGTTAATTCGCTCATTACCAGGGCTGTCCAGTAACAGCTCGGTATAACCGAGGATGGAGGCCAGTGGGGTTCTGAGTTCATGGCCAAGATGGGCGAGGAATTTATCCTTGGCTTTGTTTTGCTGCTCGATGCGATTACGTTCTAATCGTTCAGTTTCAATTTCGCGGCGTACCAGAGCGTAGCGAATAGTCCGCATAAAGCGGGGGGTATCGACTTCGGCTTTGGTTAAAAAGTCCTCGGCACCAGCGCGCATTACCCGGTCATCAACGATGCTGTCGGCCTGGCCTGTGAGTACCACTACCGGAATGGTTAACGCTGGCACGGCCAAGACCGGGAGCGCTCACGAGCAGCTTGTCTCCGTCGCGCACCGACACTGAAGCCTCTCCGTTCACGACGATTGCCGGGCGTCTCGAGACGACTCCGAATTCGTCCACTGTCGTTACCCGAGCCTTCGTGATGGGTTGGTATGAAGTGTCCTTGATACGTAGCAGAGTGGACCGTTCCACTTTTCTGTCTAGAGTCAACTCAACGGTTCGCACTTCGCGGTCCACCAGTTCGACCGAGATTCGCGTATCCCTGATCTCACCGGCCCACAGTTTCAGCTCGTACCACCCTGCCCGCAGTCCTTCCCACGTGCGCACCTCACCCCAACCACAGCGCTGGACCGGGTAAGGCCGATCCGCGCGCAGGGTCGTGCCCACTTCAGGAACTGGGCTACCATCCGACATCACAAGGGTGACGCGCAGGTCGGCGCCACGGGGCATCGAAACGTAGCTGGGCAAGTCATGCACGTGGGCTACCGATGTGGAGTAGTAGCGACAGCCAAGCGTCGCAACGAACTCAATCGGGCCGTGGGTGATCCTCTCGGGAATGAGCAGCCAGCACCAACCCTCCTGATCCACTTCGGCGCTGGCGAAGCGTCGCGATTCGATGGACTCGTGCCCGGGTGAACCAACAGAAACTCGTGCGCCGGTAGCTGGCGAACCGTCGGGCGACAAGACGAGAATCCGATGCGAGTCGTGCGGTTCCCGGTGGAGCACGAGATCGAGACGATCGTCCGACTTGGGAGGGGAAACGCTCACACTGTCAGCAAACCCACGTTTGGCTGCTGATACTGTGTACGCCACCTTCCAAGAGACCCGAAATCGAAATCGTCCCTGATCGTCGGCCCAACGCCACTTCCTCGTTCCGTCGTCACCGTGCACCGACACGCGCACGCCTCGAAGAGCGAAGCCGTCTCTATCCAAGACCTCACCTGCCAACACGCGTCCGCGCGGCACTTCTATCACGCCCAAGTCGCGATGTTCTCCTGGCTGCAGGGGCTCGATGAGATAGTTCAGTCTCTCGTCCCAGAACGTTTTGAACGTGATTGGCTCGTCAGTCACCAGGTCCGACCACGTTACAAGTCCACTCTCGTCGGTTCTTCGTCCGGCTGAGCCCCCGAGAGTTCTGACCGAATCGTCATGATCCACGTAGGCACGCCACGCGATCAACTCAACGTCATCGGCCGCGCTTCCATCGGGGTATGCTATTCGCAGCGAAACACTACCGCGCCGGCGCAAAACAAGCTCCACAGTATGATCCGTGCCTTCCCAGCGCACGCGTTTCTGCTCAGAGGAATATCCGGAAGCCCAAGCCGTCGCCCACAAGAGGCCGTGCAGGCCGGCCTCGACCCCGGCACACCCCTCCTCGTCTGTGATCTTCCTGCCGTAAGGCCGAGTCCCGCTTGTGGCGGTCCACAAGTTGTCATCGACAGGAAGAGGACTGTCTCGTACGTCAACGTTCGCGTTCTGAATTGGTCGCCCCTCCGAGTCACGCACAACGAAGTGCACGGCCGGTCCCAGCGGTCGCGCAAAGCGTGGATCAGGAAGTCCAACAGGTGGCATCACTTCTGGCTGGCGCTCTCGAGACAACCTCCCACGGAGCTGCGGCATCGAGAGACTCTCGCGTGGGGGTTGGGATGTTAGTGCGGGCGGTTCAGCAACGTCGACTGTCGTGGAGCGTACGACCTGAACTCGGTTGTCACGATTGTGCCCATGTGTCGCGATCAACCACAGCCCACCAACCACGGCAAGTGTCGTCAGGATGAGCGCTAGCAACCGGAGCATGAGGCTCCTGTCATACCGATCGGTGGGTCACAGTCTCGACTCCACATTACCAGGACCACTTCGCACCGGTGGGACCATGCGAGTGACACCACCCTACGGACACGGCGAGTACTGTACGCACCCAATGTTGTCGGCCGTGCCGTCGTTTCCACACGTTGGATAGGGCGCGGGCGGAACGGGGGCGGGGACGAGGAAGAGCGCATTGAAGATGCAGATGGCGTCCGAGATATTGACGACGCCGTCGTCATTGCAGTCGCAGGCATCTGCGCACGCGAACGTCGGCATCATTGTCGTCGATGGGAACAGCGTTCCCAGCAACAGCGTGCCGTCAACGAGATTGAACGAGCCGTCGGGATCACAATCTCCGCGTATGAAGTCTGGTTGCAACGTAATCGTTCCTGCCGTCGTCGTGGGTACCAACGGGTTTCCCTGCGACGTTACAATCACATCCACTGGCGGAACGCCAAGCGTGTTGCAGAATGAAACGGATGTCACCGCAGGCGTGTTCATCGTGTTGTAGGTGATGACGTTCAGCTCGTAGTCGTCGCCTGCCGGCAGCGGGACGGTGCCAAAACTCAAGACGGCACCGACGGTCACACCTTGTCCCGGATAGATCATGATCGCATTGAAGAACGGTGGCCCACCGCCATCGACAACGGCCGTCGTCGAGCCATCGACGATCGCCGCAATGTCGACGATTGCTGGATCATGGCAGATGCCGTAGCTCCAACCTCCGATCCCGGGGCACGTCGAATCGAGGAGTACCCGTGACGTCGCCGGATCCCCCGGGCGCACAGTATCGGACGTCAACGTCAAGGACGCGCATGGCTGTGCGTGTGCCAACGACGCAGTCGAGCAGATGATCAAGACTAACAAGGACAGCGTTTTCATGTTCTCCGCCTTCCGCACAAGTGGAACCCCAATCCTAGCGCTTCGCGCATCGCCCGTGAACCGCGCTCCCGACATCAGCGTCCATCTGCTAAGGTGCCTAGCTACGGAGGCTTGGCGCTTCTTCGCCATCTGGCTCAGCGAGGACCCGAATGCAACTGACCGAAGAACTGCAGCAAATCGCAACCGCCTGCGACTTCTCGGGCGCGGCGTCTGTTACTCGGGAAGGCGCGACACTCGCAGAACTCTGCGGAGGATTCGCGGACCGCAAGCAGCGGCGCCCGAACGCAATCGATACGCAGTTCGGCATGGCCAGCGTCACCAAAGGAGTCACCGCATTGGCGGCGGCGTCCCTGATCGAATCAGGTGACCTTCGATTCGACACGACGTTGCGGTCGCTGTTGGGCGATGACCTGCATCACGTGGATCCCGCAGTAACCATCGAGCACCTGCTCGAGCACACATCGGGCGTCGGTGACTACCTGGACGAGGACATACCGAGCGGCGACGATGACTACGACCTCGACTGGCCGGTGCACAAGCTTGCGTGTCCAAGAGACTACCTGCCCCTACTGGACCTGGCGCCAAACGCAACTCCCGGGGGCCCGTTCAAGTACAACAACAGCGGCTACGTCCTGTTGTCGATCGCGATCGAAGCGGCGAGCGGCAAGAGCTTCTATGACGTCTGTCAGGAAGCAGTCTTCGATCGCGCGAGCATGAACGACACCGGCTTCTTTCGTGCCGACGACCTGCCGAGCCGCGCGGCCGTCGGCTATCTGACCGATGGCCGCAGCAACGTCTTCCACCTACCTCTCGCCGGCGCCGGCGATGGAGGTCTGTACTCCACAGTCGGCGACATCGAAAAGCTCTGGCACGCACTCTTCGACGGCCGAATCGTCAGTGACGACTTTGTTGCGCGCCTGACCACACCTCGCAATGAAACTTGCGCTGAAGGACTCCTCTACGGGTTGGGCTTCTGGATTGGGAAAGATCGACCGACCGTAATGCTGCAGGGGTGCGACCGCGGAGTCTCGGCGCGCACTGTGTACGACCCCGAGTCGCGCGTTGTCTACTGCGTCGCCTCCAACACGATGCAAGGCGCCTGGCCTATTGCGAAGTATCTCGACACCCAATTGAGCAACTTGGGGTGATCAAGCTTTCGAGCAACCTGGGCTAGGCGCCCTCTAGCGCTGCACTCACTGGACCGTGACCAGGTCGACAACGCGGTCGACCACCGACGCGTCACGCTCCCGCTCGAGATCGGGAGCCGCCACGATCAACGTGCCCGGATACTCTCGCAACGCATCCATTGCACACTGGACTCCGGCCTCATCGAGGCCGACAAACGGCTCGTCGAGCAGTAGCAACTCCGGCGCAACGCTGAGCGCACGGGCTAGCGCAACGCGCCGCCGCTCGCCGCCCGAGAGCTCTTTTGAACTCCGCGCGGCGAATTTGTCTGCACCCAGCTTGCGCAGCCAAACATCCGCTTCGCTGACGGCCTTCCCCTGCAGCGATAGTGCGTAGGCAACGTTGTCGCGCGCGCTCCCTCGAAACAGATACGGCTGCTGGTGCACGAGCACCGCACGTCCTGGCGTTGGGCAGCCGTGGATGCTGCCAGCGGTCGGCTCGACGAGACCGGCAAGCGCGCGCAACAACGTCGACTTGCCCGAGCCGTTGGGTCCGCGCACACCCAGCCGTTCGGCAGCCGCAACATGGAGCTCTTCGAGCCTCAGTGCCGTGACGTCGCCAAGCCGGACCTCTAGCGTTTGGACAGCAATCATCGGCGCGCCTCCCCGGAGATCCGATGCGTAACGATCGCCGCAATGCACGCCAGCAGCAGCAGGATCAAACCCGGGGCCAACGCGCGCGCGAAGTCGCCGCGAGACAGCTCCAGCTGGATCGTCGACGGTAGCGTTCGGGTCTGCATCGCCAGGTTGCCACCGACGGTGACGGCAATGCCCAGCTCGGTGATGCAGCGTCCGAACGCGGCGAGGCAAGCTCCAGCAAGTGCCGGTCGGCACTCACCCAGCGCACGCAGTAGCGCCCGCCCGCGCCCCGCGCCCAGCGTCCGCGAAGACTCGACGACGACGGGGTCCAACGAGGCCGCAATCCCGTGCGCCAACGTCCCCAGCATTGGGAACGCCAACACGAATTCACCCGCGATGATCGCGGTGCGCGTGTACAGCAGGTCCATATCGCCGAGGAAGCCGCGTCGCGACAACAGCGCATAGATCAACAGCCCAATGACGACCGTCGGCACGGCAGTACCCATGCGCAGCACTACGACCTGCACGCGGGCTCGCGGCTGATAGCACCCAAGCCAAGCGCCGTACGGGATGGCGACGACCGCCGCCAACCCCACCGCAGTGCATGTGCAGAGCAACGACACCCAAACGGCGTGCAGCGTCGCCGCATCGCCCCCCGCGATCAAAGACGCCGCCTCGCGTACCCCGTCGATCAGGAAGCCCATGGATCAATCACTCCCGCTGGCCGCGTGGAAGAGTGGTTCGCCGTTCTTGCGAAACTCGTTGATGAGTCGCTGCGCTGACGCAGACGTCAAGAATTCCAAGAACACGCGGGCGCCAGTAGCCTCGACGCCACCCGCAGGATGCTTGTCCGGATTGACGAGGATCGCGCCGTAGGGGTTACGGAGCTGCGCGTCTCCTGACACGAGGACCTCACTGTCGATCCGATCACTGAACGCAAGCCAAGTACCGCGGTCCGACAGCACATAGGCGCGCTTCTCATCGGCCATCATCAAGCACGCCCCCATCGCTTGGCCCGCTGACAAGTACTGCTCCCAGTCGGGGTCGACCGCCGCGGTCGCCCAAACCTGGCGCTCGCGGATGTGCGTGCCCGAATCATCGCCACGGGACACAAACGTCGCACGAGCCGCGGCGATCTGGCGAAACGCTGCGACGGCAGTCGGCATGCCGCGGATTCCTGCAGGGTCGTTCGGTGGTCCGACGATGACGAACTCGTTCCACATGATGTCGCGGCGGTCAACGCCGTAGCCGTCTTCGATGAAACGGTCTTCGCGCTCGCGCGCATGCACGAGCACCATGTCGACGTCCGCCCGGCGCGCAAGTTCGAGTGCTTGCCCGCTGCCGACCGCAAAGACCTGCACGTCGTACTGGGACTGTGCTGTGAACGCTGGGACCAACACGTCGAGGAGTCCCGAATTGTGCATGCTGGTAGTCGTTGCCAGTCGAATGACGGGGCGCTTGCCGTCACAGCTCACAAGAAGCGCAGCCAACAACAACACGGTCACACACAACAACGACTGGGAGAGTCGCCCGTTGGTGCTGGGCACGACCCTTGAGCGAGTTGGCATTGACCTATTGGGCATTGCGAGGAGCCGCGTTCCTGGTCATGGGGTCGTCACTGCTTCCGCGCGGGCCTGGGCCGCGAGGTTGATCAACTTGTAGCCGGGCCCAATCGCTCGCAGATGAGTAAACGGCGCAGCCAAGCCGCTGAACGACTCGCGTAACAGCAATCGTGTGCGGCCGCGACCGACGTCGACAACGCGCACCGAGTAGCGCCGGGCCAGCGTCCACCACGAACCGGACTCCCAGACGAACTCCTTGCCAGGCACGACCTTCGTGATCGTCGGTTGGATCGTCAGCGTGCTGCCGTTCGGTCGTTCGACGTCGACGGCTAGCGTCTCGCCGACTTCCAAGCGCCCCTCCACGTACACGTGGTAGGGATTCCACTGCGGATACTGCTCAAAGGCCGACATGACGTCCCACACGGTGCCCGGTGCTGCGTTGATCACGGTATCGCGCTGCAGCTGGCTCGAGCAGCCGCTCAACAGCACGACCGAGATCAGCGCCAAGAACGTCCTCAAACCGCTCATCGACTCCGCTCCCTCTCTGTGCGGGCCTGCGGGGCCCAAACTGCGCTAACCTCGTAAGATACTACTGAGAAAAGCCTTAGAAAGAAGTCTCGAGGCCTTTGTAGCGCCAATCGGACCCCTCTTGGGATTTCACCCGTTGGGGTGATACCAGGGGTGGGCCGGCACCACTACGCTTTCTCCTCGAAAGCTAGGCCGGCGGCAGGAGCCCACACACGGCTGCCAGCGGTTGAATCGGAAACCCACACGATCTTGGAGGCCAGAATGCGCGTCCCCGTACTCTTCGCTGTGCTCGCAATGCTCGTCACAGCCTTCCTGTGCCCCGCCACCTCTGCCCAGCCGGTGAACGACACTTGCAGCGGCGCGATCGCGCTAGCCGTCGGCGCCAATCCGTTCGATTCGACCGGCGCAACGACCGGGACCTCGGCGGCGCCCCAGTGCGCCTCAACGTCAAGCAACGACGTGTGGTTCACGTACACTGCACTGGCCACCGGGACTGTCGAGTTCGACACGAACGGGAGTTCGTACGACACCGTCTTGACCGCCTACGACACGACAACCTGCCCACCGGGTTTCACGAACCAGATCGCCTGCAACCAGGCCAATGACAACCGTATCTTCTTCATTGCTGACGCTAGCGTCACATATCTGATTCGCGTCAGCGCGCGTGCGTTCGCAAGCCCCTCCTCGGGTGTCGGTGTCGTGAACGTGCAAGAAGTTCCCGTGCCGTCGAACAACGAGTGCACGACTCCGATGGCGCTGGTCACTCCGGCGACCGTCAACTACGACACGACGGCCGCAACGTTCTCGACGAACTACAGCTGCCCGATGGGAGCCGACCTCTGGTACTCGGTCACTGCACCGATCACCGGCAAGATCGTCGTCACGAAGAGTAACCTGGTCCACCATGCGATCTATCCGCTGGCAGCCGGCGCCTGCCCGACGCAGCTTGCCGACGAAGTCTACTGCTCGCTGCAAGAGCGCACGTCGACGTCTGTCGTCAGCGGCCAGAGCTATCTGATCCGCGTGGCTCCCAATGTCTGGGCGACCGACGCGGCGATCGGTACGCTGACGGTCGACTTCGTCACGACACCGGCCAACGACGACTGCTCGACCCCGGAAGCTTTCGTGTTGGGATCGACGCTGAGCATCGACACGATCGGTGCAACGACCGATCCCTCGATCAAGATCACCTGCAACCCGCCGCCGTTCGGCGATGAACTCAATCACTCCGACCTGTGGTACAGCTTTACCGCGCCGATCTCCGGCAGCGTCGAGATCGACCTGACCAACGACCCCGAAGCGACGCCGTACCACACCCTGTACGAGGTGCCCGCAGTCGGTACCTGTCCGACCATCATGGACGAGGTCAACTGCTCTCAGCAGCCCAACTCGGCGACGCCAGTGTCGGCCGGCTCACACTATGTAGTGCGCGTCGGTCAGTCGATCTTCAGTCACTTCTACGCCGGTGACCTGACGATCGACATTCTTCCGCCGCAGGTCGCCGACAGCTGCTCGAACCCGGCGGCTGCCTCAAGCGGCACGCCGATGGCCCTCGACACGACCAGCGCGTCGATCTCGCCGGTGGGCATGTTCCCGGGATGCGACATGGACAAAGACGTCTGGTACTCGATCACGGTGCCTGGCGACGGCTTCTTGAACATCAACGTCACGATCACCAGCAACAACGGCAACCCCGCGGCGGCCTCCAGCCACGCGGTCTACCAGCTACCCGGTGGTCCCGGCACGTGTCCCAGTAACGCCGATGAGATTGGCTGCACGCAGTTCTTCACGGTGTCGACGTCGCCGGTACTGGCGGGCCAGACCTATCTCGTGCGCGTCGGTGAGACTTTCCAGGGAACGATCACCGGCACGGTGTTGATCGAGTACCTCGGCCCGCCCGCGCACGACAACTGCGCGACGCCGCAGTTGATCGCAGCACCCATCGCACCCGCCACGTCGGTCAGCGTTCCGTACAACACCGCCGCGGCCACTCCGGGCCCGGCGCTCGCCAGTGGCAACTGCCCGTTCCCGATCATGAAGGATCTCTGGTATCAGGTCACATCGCCAATCACCGGAACGCTGCGTATCGACGTCGACTTCCCGGCGACCGGGAACCCGTACCACGAGTTCTACAACGCGCCGGCCGGCGGTGGCTGTCCAACGATCGCCGACTCGATCGACTGCACGGCCAACCCGTACTTCTCCGAACGGCCGGTGTCTGCCGGACAGACGTACCTGATTCGACTGGGGCACAACAACAATGCCGCAGCACTGGCCGGGGACCTGGTCCTGACGTTCAACGGCCCGCCACTCAACGACGACTGCACCGGGGCGCAGGTGGTTTCGGTCCCCGCCGTTGTCGGCTGGGACGTCAACGGCGCCACGAACGACACCAACGGTCTCGGTGGTGGCGGCTCGTGCACGGGGTGCGGCTTCACCTGCAACTCAGGCCCATTCAACGACGTCTGGTTCCGCTTCGTCGCTCCGGCCACGGGTCAAATGGAGCTGCAGAACACGCCGCTTGCCCCGATCACACAGACCGGTTGGACGTCGTTTGTCATCTACGAATACAACGGTCCCGGTTGCCCGTCAGACAGCGACGCGGTCGGCTGCCGCACCGGTGGCGAGAACGACACGTTCGACGTCGTCGGGGGGAGCAACTACTTCGTTCGTATCGGACGCGTCTCTGCGTCGGGGCAGGTGTCGGTCGGCGAGATCGCGTTGAGCTATCTCCTCGCTGCGCCCACGAACCTGATCTGCGACTCCAGTGTCCCGGACCAAGTCACGGCTTCGTACACGATCCCGACCGGCAGCAGCTACGACCTTGGTGTCGACGTCTTCGTCAACGGCCTCATGGTGGCAAACATCCCGCAGACGCAGCTCAGCTACACGCACAACCTGACGCCAGGCTTCCTCGGTGTCGTCGAGATCGGCTTCCAAGGGCTGAACTCCAGCGCTGGAATGACACCGATCTCCACGTGCAACGCGGCCTTCGGCGCCCCAGCGAACGACCTTTGTGCAAGCGCCCTGCCGGTGACGTTGACGACGTATGCGATCGACAACTTTGGCACGTCGACAGACTCGACGGCGCCAGCGTTCTCTTGCGGCAACGGCAGTAGTGACCTTTGGTTTGCGCTGACGCCACCGACAAACGGTATCTACCGGGCGTCGACGTGTGGCCTGGTCTCGTTCGACAGCGTGATCGAGGTGTTCGACGGATCGACGGGTTGCCCGACACACTCGAGCGTTGCGATCGCGTGCAACGACTTCGCGACGACCTGCCCGCTGAACAACGCGCAGGTCGAGTGGGTTGGCGTCTCGGGCACGACGTACTACATCCGCTTGGGTGGCGGTACGGCGTTCAACGGATCGACCGGTGCCGGAGACATCACGTTTTCGCAGGCCTGTCCAGACGTCGTTGGCTTGACGTGTTCTTTCGACTGCGCGCTGCAGGAAGTCACGCTGGACTGGACCGGAGGTACGCACTTTAGCTACGACATCTTCTCCAGTGCGTTCCCGGGCGGCCCTCTGATCACGGGACTCGGCGGCGGCCCCTTCTCGTTGACGCCACTTGGCACCGGTGAAATCACGTACACCGTCGTCGGTAACTGCCCGGGCGGCGCAACGTCGTCGGCGTTCTGTTCGCTGGTCATCGTCGACCCCATGAACATTCCTCCGGTCACGGACCTCGTGCTGGCGCTCGAGGGGAGCGGCGGTTTCACGAACAGCGTCAATGCCGTCGAACAAGCCTTGATCGACAACGGCAAGACGCCGTGGTCGTTGCCACTGGTGAACTTTGGCGACCTCGACTGCTTTCCGCAGATCGCGGCGGCCGCCGAACGCATCTGGGTGATCAACGGCACGTCGCCAGACATCTACTCGCTGACGGCTGCCGACGGCGACGCGCTGGCTGCCTACCTGCAAACCGGAGGCGACGTCTACTTCGAGAGCGCCGATCACTGGGGCAATGCACACGTGCCTAGCAACCTCGATGCCCGCGACGGTGTCGCTTCGGCACTCGACGGGGACGGCACGCTCACTAGTCTCGACGGAGTCGACTCGGGGATTCCCGGGACGGATCTCAGCGGCTACGCCGACGTCACGTACATGCTCGACTCTCAAGCCTTCTTGGATCTCAACGATCAGCTGACGCTGGATCCCGGGACGGTCGACCTGACCACCGGCCCGCTGTGGCGCAACAACGACGATAGCACCGGCTCCCCGGAGCCGGACTACATCACCGGCGTCATCGCGGCCCACTCAGACGGCGGCATCATGATCTCGTGTTCCTGGGAGTTTGGCGGTTTCGCTGGCGACCGGAACGCGCTGATGGCCGACTACCTCAACGCGTTCCTCGGTGCGCCTCCCGTAGACGAGTTCCGCCGCGGTGACTGTAACGATGACGCTGCGAAGAACATCGCCGACCCGGTGCGTTTGCTGAACTTCTTGTTCCCGCCCGTCGCGCCCCCGGCCGCGCTGCCGTGCGACAGCGCTTGCGACGCCAACGACGACGGCGGTCTCAACATCGCCGACGCCGTAGCGATGCTCAACGTGCTGTTCCCGATCGGAGCACCGATTCCTTGGATCGCACCGGACGCTTGCGGCGGCGACCCGACGCCGGACGCGTTGACGTGCGACGCCTACACGATGTGCCCGTAACGACACGGCAGGCACCAAACAAGAACGGCCAGCGTTGCGAGTGAGTGGCTCGCGGCGCTGGCCGTTTTCTTTTGCGTGGTCCCTTTGGCGCGTCGCGCCCGGCCGCTGGCGCCGGACACGACTGCGCTGATCTCTTTAGGCCGCCGGCGGCGCCGCCGCAGCGTAGGTGACCAGAGCAGTAATGATCACCGCGAGCAGCAAGAGGGCGTGCTGCCGCAGCAGAACCGAACGTTCTTTGGCTTCGACATTGGCGATCGCAATCGCCACGATGCCGGTCACGACGATGACGATCATCAAACCAGTGATGTGCCCCGTCGTCAGATAGTACGAGATTCCGAGCAGGTAAAAGGTGATCCCCAACCACCGGCCCAGTCTTGCTGTCCGCGCGTCGCGTTCCTGCGAAGTCACGACACTCCTTTCCAGGGCCCAACCATTGAGCCTCAACAATGGTGTCGCTCGGGGGGTGCAGATGTGTAGTCGGTGAACCCGGCGAACTCGACATCTCCGGGGCCGTTCGACCGCCTCGTGTCAAGCGAATGTTGACGCGGCCGGCGTCGTGGATGCGGGTGCGACAGACGGTCAAACACGACGGCTTCGCTCGCGTAGAATGGGTCAAGGAAAGGTTCGCTCGTCCCCAGGGCTTGGGGGCTTCAGTTTTCTAAATCCGCGACTAAACATCCGCGGATGGACGGCGACTCGAAGGGGAAGAGTAGGGCCCGACGACTTGGGATCGTCGGTACTGGAGGAGATCGCTCGCTCGTGCTGGTTGGGGTACGGGAAGTGGTTGGCGGTCCAGCCTCCGCACGCACACCCACATGCGGCATTTTGCCGCACGTCGACCCGCGTGTCCGGCGCCCTACTTCCGTCTCTCGGAAAGGAGTCGCCGTGACGAAGTACCCCCGACCCGGGAAGCAGGATCTCCACCTGTACGTTGATTCCTGGCTGGAGCGATTCCAGCCAGACTTTGAGGACTGCGACATTTCGCAGCGCCTCCACGAGTACGTCGACACGCTGCCGCCGACGGCGACGGCGGAGGCCGTCCACAAGCACGGGATCGCGCTGTTGGCGGCCTACCTCGCGGCTCCGAAAGTGGCCGCACCGCCCTACACGGACGTCGATGACGGCGTCTTCCTGGTCAACCGCGACGAGATCGAATCGATCATTGACCAAGAAGTCCGCAAGCGCGTCCCCCTCAAGTTCGACCCGCAGGGCTGCAGTCTGGAGGCGCGAAAGGGTGTGCTGCGCGCATTCCGATCGATGCGCCACCCCAGCTGCGGTTACTCGATGGTCCACCCCGAAAAGCCGCTGATCCGCAACCTGCCGGCGACGACGCGGTGGATCGCGCGGGCTCGGGTGGTGGACTGGCTGCGTCAGCAGTACCGCCGGCCGCCGACCGTGGCGCTCGAGGCGGCCGCGCTCCTCGGTGCCATGGACAAGACCTTGCCCGTGGATCTCCTCGATTCCGCGGTCGAGCGCGGCTACATCACCGAGCTGCAGCGCGAGATCCTGTGGCGCCGCCACATCCTGCTGCAGAAGAACAAGGACATCGCGATCGACCTCGGCTACACGCCGCCTTACATCTGTCAGCAGCACAAGAAGGCGTTGGAGGGGATGCGCCGCTTCCTGCGCGACCGCAAGTAGGCAGTACCAGAAACAACTAACGGCGTCGGGGCTCGCGAATCGCGGGGCTCGGCGCCGTTAGTGTACGTGTGGCTTCAAGATGAACTTCTGCGATTCGACCGTCGCGCCTTCGTGCTGGAAGCGCACGATGACCGCTGACGAAAACCCCGCCCCCTGCAGCCAGCTGGCGTCCTCCCCCTCCCGTGACGGATAGATGAAGTAGTTCGTCTTCCCGTCGCGGACGTTTGTGTTTCCGTCCTCGTCCTCGTTCTTCTCTTGGTTGCGAGCGCGGAGCGTGACCGTTCGCGCCACGGCGTCGAAGAACTGCACCGACACTTCGGCTGCCAGTGGCAGATCCAGCGGATCGGAGATCGCCTGGTCCTTGGCGAGCCACAGTTCGAGGTCGCCCTTGTCGTCGTGCAGCTTCAGTTCGACGTAGCCGGGGGACGGGGTGCCAGCCAACGCTGCAACGACGCCCTCGTGCGGGGTGTGCTCATGGCCATCGGCGGGCTCTGACGTGCCGCAACCGTGTATCACGAAGGTTACGGTAGCCAGCATCAAGATCGTTGCCGTGCGGGCGCTCATTCTTCGGAACCTCCTTGGGGTTGCCTAGGTCTAGTTGAGGGTGCTCGTTCGTTGCTCCGATTCAACACCATGGAACCGTGAGTGTCACGGGTTGGCGAGGTATGGTGTTCCTTCGTGAGTTCATCCCATGGAAGGAAGTAAAGCTGCCATGCGCCCTCTTCTGGTCCTGATCCTACTCGTGATCGTCGTAGGCGCGATCGGGGGTTGGCTACTGCTGCGTCCCGTGCAGGTCGTTCCGGTCACCGGAATGGAAGACGTCATCGCGCGTCTTGAGCCGCTGCACGAACGGCTCGGTCCACCGCAGCCGGGGGACTGGCTGACCGACCACCCGGAAGAAGGGCAGACGTTTGCACAGTACCTGCTGTGTGACCCAAAGCTGCCGACTACACAGCGGCGCAAGATTTATGTGCAGCCGCTCGGCGACTTCACGACCAGTCAGCGCCAGATCGTCGACAAGACTGCCGACTTCCTAGGGCGCTACTTTGCGCTGCCGGTCGTTGTGCAGCCAGACTTGCCGATGGACGTCATCCCGGAGAACGCGCGTCGGGTGCATCCATCTTGGGGAGTGAAGCAGATCCTCAGCACTTATGTCCTGCACGAGCTGATGGCGCCGCGTCTGCCCGCCGACGCTGCCGCGGCGATTGCGCTGACCGCGACGGATCTATGGCCCGGACGTGGCTGGAACTTCGTCTTCGGTCAGGCGTCGTTGCGACAGCGCGTCGGCGTCTGGTCGATGAATCGCAACGGGGATCCCGACGCCAGTGACGCGGCGTTCCGGTTGTGCCTGCTGCGGACCCTGAAAACTGCGACCCACGAGACTGGCCACATGTTCTCGGTGCTGCACTGCACTGCGTACGAGTGCAACATGTGCGGCAGCAACCATCGCGAAGAGTCGGACCGGCGCCCCGTCGCGCTCTGCCCAGAGTGCGTCGCCAAGATCTGCTGGGGATGCGACGTCGATCCCGTCGCGCGCTTTGATTCGCTGGTGGAGTTTTGCGAAACGGAGGGGCTCGCCGACGAGGCCGATTTCTATCGGCGCTCGCGGGCGGCACTCCAGTAAGCAACCATAGGCGGGCAAAGCTTCTGGCGGCACTGCATGGTGGCACAGAACCGGGTTGAAGATGATGGCGTGGGCAAGCGGGCAAGCCCACCCACGCCGTCCGGTTGCTGGTCACGATCTTACTGGGAGTTGGCCCGCGCGTCAGGTCGAGTTCTGGAGAGATATACCACGCCAGAAGTTACGTAAAATCACTTCGCCGTTTGCTTGGCCCGTCTCGCCAACGCACGTCGCATCTCCGGGAGTAACGCGCGGAAGCGAGCATCTTGGCGGCCGCTTTCGATCAGCTCAATGTTGCGCTGAATCCGTTGCGGATCGCCAGACCAGCAGTGCACGCGCAGCGCTTCGAGACGAACGCGGTGTGGCGCGCCTGACAGGAAGACATGCAGCCCATGGCCTGCCGCTTTCGCTAGATCGTCGCGCGCGAGTGCCTGCTGCGCGAGGTGCACATAGCCACGCGCCGCGGCGGCCTGCCCCTCCCGGCCGTACTCGGTGCGCTGCGTGAACACAGCGAGGGCATCGAGCGCGGCTGGGCTGCCGTCGTCTACCCATTGCCGCACCATCGGGTCGAAATCGTTCTCGCGCGCGCACGGATCGTCGGCGAGGCTGCCGTAGATGACGTTGTTGATCAGACGCTGTTCGACGCTCAGGTGTCCGGTGAGGTCCCAAACTCGGCGCGGTTCGGGCGCCCGCGGTCGTTGCGGCTGACTGTTTGCAACCTCCCGGGGCGCCTTAGCCGCGGCGTCATCGGTGACCGGCGTCAAGTGCGACGCGCATCCTGACGCGGCGATCCCCAACAGCAGTACGCAACGCAGTCGGTGTCTCAGTCCGCGCACGCGTACCCCTTCCTCCGTCGTAGTTCCTAGTCGTTCCTACGACGTAGCTGTCTCGATGTAGCTCTTCAGCTCTAGCGCCGCCGCGAGTAGGTCGCCTCCAGCGCCCGCGTGACGCGCTCGTTGGCGTCGTCAAGGTGCGCCCGCGTGTACGGGTCCATGTCGTCTGTCAGCGGCACCGACAGCCGGCCGCGCAGCCAGCGCAGCTCACCGCGAGCAAGTGAAGCCAGGGTTTCGCCCGCCGCACCCGGCATGTCGAGGCCAGTGCCCAGCGCGATCATCCGATCGAGATGCTCGCGCTGCAGGCCGCGTCGCAGGCTCGAAATCAGCTGCGAGTCACCCGCGTCGAGTTCGGACCAGATCTCCTTGCGTAGCGTCTGCAGGATCTCCGGGATCGTCAGCGTTTCCTCGTCTTCTGCGGCCCGTAGTTCGTTGTCGAACACACGGCGCAGTTTGGTCGGGTTCAAGATCATCGTCAGCACCGACGCCTGGACACCGAGGATGCGGTCGTGAATCGGCGTGTCTTGTTCGTCACGCCAGTTCGTATCGAACCACTGCTGCGTGCCGAGCTTGCGCAGCACTTCCGGGCGCAGGTCGAACGCTTCGTCGCGAAACGCGTTCTCGACGAGGAACTGCAGCGCGCGACGCTGGCGATCAACGGGGGCCGGGATCACCGGATCCTCGGTCACGGCTTCATCGCCTTTGACGTGCCGGTGGAAGTAGACGCCACCGATCCAGTTCGACGCGGTACGGCATGCGCTCAGCTGCGCACCCAGAAGCGATCCGTAGAGTCGACGGACCTTCGCCCACGGTTCCCCGTCCTTGATCCCCTTCTCCAGCAACTTCTGGCGCACGTGGTGCACGTACTTGATCCGCGCGTCCGCGTAGTCCAGCGAGTTTTCGCCAAACTCCCACACCTTCGCCCGCGGGTCGGGGCCCGACGAACCCTCTTCGGCGATGAAAGCGTGCTCCTTCTGACCAGCACGTTTGAGCGTTTCGTCCGGATTGTCACCGTAGCCCCACTCGATGGCCCAAAAGTCGTAGGGACCGATGTCGATCATCGTGTAGTCGCCCTGCACCAATTCGCCGTCTTCGACGATGATGTTCGTCGGCGTGTAGTCCATGACGGTGCTGCCGTGCGGCTTCTTGCCGCGCATCTCTTTGCTGTTGATCTCGGCGAACGAGTACAGCGCCGATCCACGCCAGTTGTGACGCAGACCCATCGTGTGGCCGGTCTCGTGCATGATCACATCTTTGAGGAGCGGACCGACGAACGATTCTGGCAGGCCGTCGAGGACGCTCTCGCTGTCGCCGTCGTCTGATTCTGCAGCAACGCCTGTCAACAGTCCGATATCGAGGGCAATGCGGGCGTGCTTGACGTGTTCGGCGTAGCCCGGCATGCAGACCGTGCGACAGCCATCGTGGCACGCCTGCAGGTTCATCGGGCTCCAGACATCCGGGCCGGCGGTCGGCGGCACCGACATCCCGGCCGCGGTTCCCTGCGACACCGCCCGCAGGTAGGCGATGACCCCGGGGCGATCTGCCGGCGCGGCCAGGCGCACCCTCGGGTCCCAACCGGGATGCTCGTTGAGCCACTGCACGGTTTCGGCATTCATGCCGGCCATCGCCGCGCTGGCGAGCTCGGTGCTGATGTGAGCGCGCACCCAACCCGACAGGAATCCTTCGTCCATGACGATGTCGGCTTCGAAGATCTGACCAGTCTCCGGGTGTACGTGCACCGGACCGATCGCAAAGCCCATATTGGCGTTGGTCCACCGCACGAAACTGTATCGACTGTCCTCGGGGTCCTTGTCCATGTGCGCGCCAGTTGCGGCGTCTTGCTGGTAGACCTCGATCGCGCCAACGATCCCGACCTTCTCGAACGCTTTGTTCCACGCCAAGATTCCTTCGCGCACCCAGCGTCGGTAGCGGATCGGTGTCGTGTGCTCGATGTAGTAGACGATTGGGCGCTTCGGTGGCGACAGGCGCAGTTTCGGATCCGCCTTCTCGACATTCCAGCGATATGCATAGCGGATGCGCTGCGATTCCCCATCGTTCTTGCTGCTGTCGTCGTAGCCGACGTGGTAGTAGCCGACGCGGCGATCGGCAATGCGCGGCTTGAACGTCTTGTCCTTCGGCGGCACCAAGATCGAATAGTGCACTGACGCCAGCTGCCCACTGATGCGTGGGAAACCGATCGTGACTTCGATGTTGCCAGGGAACGCCTTGGCACTGTCGAGCGTCGCCAGTTTCATGTTCGCGCCGCGGACGAAGTTGCCGAAGAAGTTGCTGCTCTGCTTCACTAGCACGTTGTCGAGATCAATGACTGGCTCGCCCTTGGGTCCCTTGGCGATGATCGGCGTCGTCAGGACGACAGTGTCTGTGTTGACGCGCGCGGTTGCGGCCTTTGACTGGTCATCACCGCGCGAACGCACGTTCAAGTTTGGGATGACCAGTGCCAGTTGCTTGTCGTAACGCTTCCAGTAGTAGTACTGCGCCGGGCGCCGCACGCCGCTGTGCCAGATCGAGTAGACACCGGCCTGGCTGTCACCCGAGGCGACCGTCGCAACAATCAGGAAGCGTTGCTTCTCGAAGTCGTGCGGCAGTTGTGCAATCAGCTGCGCGTCGCGGTCTCGTTTCCAGATCGTGTACAACGAGGCTGCGCCGTCGGCCGTCGACACGACCCGTTCGAACCCCTTCGTGACTTTGGCGACTGGGGGCAACCCGTCAGACTTCGCCGACGATGATTTCGGCCGGCCAGGGAGCTGGGCTTGCGGAGCCGCGTAGGTCAGGGCCGCAACGGTCAAGGTCACAGTGATCAGGGTGAGAGCCAGTACGGCTTTCATGAGAACGTCCTTTCGAGGGCGCATGCAGTGGTCACTCCATCTATATCTATTGTCGTCACGATCTGCAGTCGGAGCAATGGGGTGTTTGAGGACTCCAAGAACGGCTAGGATCTGCGCTTGCGCAAATGACGCCAACAGGCCGCCTGGTCACAGGTCGGGCCGCCAACTGCAGCGGAGGGAGAACCTTGCATCCCGACGACACCCCTGAAGATGAGATCCCCGACGCGGACACCCCGGACCGCGCTACCGAAGCAGGCGATCGCGCCGGCGCGGCGCCGCCGGAAGCGCCCGAAAGTGCTGGCGCAGCAGAGGTTGCCGGCCCCGGTGAGGTTGCCCTAGGTGGGACTGCTGGTGGGACTGCCGCTGTCGCCACCACCGAACGGCCCATAGCTCTCCAGACCAGTAGCGTCTCCTATCGCTATGGCTCTTTCGAGGCCGTCGCGGGGCTGTCGCTGCAGGTCAGCGATGGCGAGGTCTACGGCTTCCTCGGTCGCAACGGCGCCGGCAAGACGACGACGATCAAGATGCTGATGGGGGTGCTGAAGCCACGGACCGGCACCGTGCAGTACTTCGACGAGCCGCCGCGGCGGCGCGCGACGATCGCAGCCAAGCGGCAGATCGGGTACGTGTCGCAGCAGCAGCACTTCTATCCGTGGATGACAGGCGATGCACTGGGGCGCTTCGTCGGGCGTCTGTACCCGCAGTGGGATGCGGCCGAGTACAAGCGACTGCTAAAACTGTTCGAGGTGCCCGCAGATCGGCGCGCCGGCGCACTGTCGGGGGGGATGCGGGTCAAGCTGGCGTTGGCGCTGGCCCTGGCGCCGCGGCCCAAGCTCTTGATCCTCGACGAACCGATGGCAGGACTCGACGCAGTCGCCCAGCGCGAGTTCCTGGACCTCGTACAAGAACAAGCCCAACTGTACGGCCGCACGACGTTCTTCTCTTCGCACCGGATTCACGAGGTCGAACGCATCGGCGATCGCATCGGTGTGATCGATGCCGGCGAGTTGATCTACGAAGGGACGATCTCAGCGCTGCACGATTGCGTCCGCGTGTTGCGAGCGCCCCTTGGGCAACCCGTCGCGGAGCTGCCCGCTGGTGTAGAGCTCTTGTTTCAGGAGGAGCGAGACGGCCTGCGGCAGCGGGTCGTGCGGATCCCGGATCACGCGACGTGGGATCCCACGAGTTTCGGCGGCGAGACGCTCGAAGAGCTGAGTCTGGAGGATATCTTCATCGCGATGGTGCGCGACAACACGAGTCTGTCACGGTGAGGATCGCATCTTGATCGCTATCCTTCTCAAGGAGCTGCGCGAACACATTGGCTTCGTGTTCGCACTGGGCTGGGTCGCCGGCATGGGGGTCCTGGCCACTTTGGGGATGGCGTCCGAGCAGGGGCTCGACGTCCTGCACGGCTTTGCGCTGTTCTCGCAGTTCGTGATTGCCGTGCCCGCGCTGCTGCTGACCGGGCGGATCCTGCCCCGGGAGTATCAGCGAGACACCCACCCGTTCCTGTTGAGTTTACCGCTGCGGTGGTGGAGCGTGATCGCCGTCAAGATGACGCTGTCGTATCTGATCTTGCTGTCTTTGGCACTGGGCTACCTGGTCATCGTGTTTGCGATCGCCAGTCAATCGGCGCTTCCCGAGGGGTTGTTCATACCCTGCCTGATTCGCATCACGACCGTCGCGACGTTTCATTTTGCGTTCTTCGCTGCGGCTACGCAGCTGGGCAAGTATCGCTACATCGTCTACCTGATGTTGTTTCTCGCGGTGCTCGTCGCGCAGAGTCAGTCCGGGTTCGACACTTCGAGCTTTGGTCCTTTTGCTCTGGTCGGAGAGCGCTTTGGTTCCGAAACGACGCTCGACTACGAGGCGCTGACGGTATCGTGGCTTTGGATCGGCGCGTTGGTCACTGCAGCCGTGGCGTTTCAATGTGTCGAGCGCGGGGCGTGGGCTGCGTCGCTCGCGCAGCGTATGTCTTATCGCGAGAAACTGTTCACCGCTTTGATGGCCGTATTGACGCTGATGGTGATGACGCGGCTCTTGGAGCACAACGTCGTTGAAGACTACACGATCCCGGGCGCCGTACTCCACGAACGAGAAGGCATCTACATCGAAATCTTCGATGGCGTGGACCGCAGCCAAGAGGGTGAGGCCGAGACCACACCTTTTGGGAAGCGCTTGGCCGATTCACTGCTGCAGCTGCGCCAAGAGTTGCAAATCGAGGCGTTCCCACCCGTGTATATCGAACTGGCCAGCCACTTGGACGGTAGCCGCTTCGAGTTCCAGAACTACGCCGAGATCCCTGGGGTCTTCGCTCGAGCGAACTGGCAGGTATCGGACTGGCGATCGTCGGAGTTCCGCGCCGCGTTGGCCCGCGAAGTATTGCTGGCCTATTCGGCCGAGAACCTCGCGCGCGAAGAACGAAAATGGGTGTTGGACGGATTCTGTTCGCTGTGGGCCCGGGGGGGCCTCGACGCAGATGAGTTTTCAAACGTACTGAAACGACGTGCGGTCTACGGCAGTTTGGCTGGTGACGTGCGCCTGCGCCCTTGGCTCAGCATGCACGCGCGGCACGGTGACGACATCGCAACGGCACTGGCGGCTGCTGCCATTTGGGAGTTACGCACCAGTGTCAGCGCGGACGCTGCGCGCGGCTTCGCGCGCAAAGTGCTGTGCGCCGAGACCGGCTACCACTTTGGCGCGCTGTTGCAGCTACCAAGTGTTGATCGGGCGTTGCGACGATCAGCAGACATCGACATAGAAGAGCTGCAAGAACGTCTGCAGGAGCGCCTGGCCGCGTGGGCCGTCGACGATCCCGATGCCGCAACGTGGTGGACATTGTCCGGTGCGGCCGAATGTCGAGATGGCGAAGATTGGCGGAGCCTGTCCCTGCATTGCCGCTGCGACCCGGAGTCGACAGCGGGTGTCGAGCGGATCGCTGTACAGTGGCAAGCCATCGTCCAACGACGTGCGCTGCCGCTCCCCAATGAAGTCGAAGAGTTCGTGATCCCTCCGGACGGGAGCTGGACCAAAGTGACAGGTGACCTCGCCCGAGGATCGATCATTCAGTGGACGCTTCGCGGCTACGTGCCGGCACTCCAGTGTGAAGTTCTGAGTGGGTGGGAGCCCCTGGAGGTGCCGCGATGATCGCGCTGATTCGACTGGAGCTACGGCGGCAGCTGCCGTTCGTCGCCTTCCTGGCCCTGTTCGTGATCTTGTCGATGGGCTACCAGGCATTCACGGAGCTCCCGCACGAACAAACGTTGGCGCACGCACTCGTACAGATCGAGAGCACCGAAGGGGCGAACGAGGAACAGACGTTGATCTTTGGGCTGTTTGCACTGGCGTTGATGCTGGCAGTCTTTCGTCGCGAGTTCACCGAAGGAACCGTCGAGTGGCTCGACGCGCTCCCAGTGACGCGCGTGCAGCAGTTCATCAGCAAGTGGATTGCCGCGTTGATCGTGATGTCGACGGTAACCGTTGTGTCGGGGTCCAGCTTCCTGGTGTTCGACTACTTGGGTCAGGACTCGCTGAATCCAAGTGGTGCGTCGATGCTGTTTCTCGGGCTAGCGCTCGACACGCTCATGCTAGTCGTGATGATGGGCTACGCCCTCCTTTTGTCACTCGCCGGCCCCCTGTCGTGGCTGCTACTGCTGATTGCGTTGATCAGCGTCTGGACCGCCAGCTGGATCTCGCCGGCGCTGGGCTTCCTCGAGCCGTCCGAGGTGATGGGCGACCTCGATGTGTATTCTGCACGGTGGCACTCGAACCCCACTGCGATTTGGTTCCATTGCATCGCGTCTACCGTGTGCGCACTCATTGCTGGCTGGCGCATCGTGGTACGCAGCGTCGCTACGGCCGGAGGAAGCGGCCTACTGGCCCCCGGCTCAGCGACTGCATCCTTGATTCGTGGCATCATTTGGGTCGTTGTCGCTTCGCTGCTGATCATGACGTTCGCTGGTATCTTGTTCCTCAGCAACATGTCAGAGGCACCTGAGCGCGAGCAACTGCAGTGGGGCGTCTCGCAGCAGCGCGTCGACAAACTGCTGGCGACATACCACACCGACCAACGGGAACGTGCGCAAGAGTTGCTGGAGGTCGCGCCCGCAACGCGCGACGCAGTTGCCGAGTTCTTTGATACAGATCTCGACTTCGAGATTCGCGTCGACATGACGGGGTCGCGCCGGCACACCGGGGGCACCACGGTCTGGAAGCTGGTGAAGCTGAATCTGAACGCCTACGACAATCTTCCGGATCTACAGGCAGTTCTTGCGCACGAGTTGGCGCACGTGGCGATCAACGTGCTGTCTGATGGAAAACCTGTTGCCCGGGTCTTCCACGAAGGGGTCGCCAGCCACGTGGAACGTGTCTTGTATCAACGCGGCGTTGCTGGTGACCAGTGGCTGGCTGCGGCTACGATCTGGCATTGGCACCAGATCGAGTTCGAGGACCTCGTCGACGATGGCCGGCTAGGACGACGCTGGGACAGCAACGTTGTCTACCCTTTGGGGGAGACGTTCTTTGCCGTCGCCACGAAGAAGTACGGCGACGAGATCGTCCAGAAGCTCCTGCGCGTCGTCGAAGAAGATGAGCAACTGGCGCGGTTGCAGGGGATGCCCTACTGGCAGCAGCTGTTTCGCAAGGCGGAAGTACCGTTGCCGGGGGTAGTCAACACCTGGCAACAACAACTCGAGGCAATGGTGAAACGTGGCCAGTACGTAGCCGAGGATCCACCGGCCGCGACAACACAGTTCGACCCATTTTGGTTCTACGTGATTCCCGAGTATTCAGCGCCTGAAGGTTGGGAGCTGGTCTGCCGCGCGCGGCCGTACGCGTCGAGCCAAGACCTCGAACACGTGCGTCTGGAACTCGACGACGAAGCGTGGTTCTTCTCGGCCAGCCGCGACAACTTCCCCGGCGGGCGTTGCCAGTACCAGCTGGGCTACTATCGCAACGGGGTGGCTGTCTGGGGGGAATGGAAGAGCGCGAATCCGTAGGACCGAGATAGAAACGAAAGCGGCCGCCTGCGAGCGCGGTTGGGCGCTTGCAGGCGGCAGCGAGTAGAGAACGCTTAGGTGGGGTTCACAAAAGGCCAGTCCTCGTCTGTGCAGTTTGTTAGGTCGAAAGCGTCTTCCTTACGAGCGGGACCGATCTTTCGGTGCGGTCGGGTGTCGACAGTCGTGCGATCGGTAGGGTTGTGGACCTTCGCGGACTTCGTCTTCGTGATTCGGACTGGCGACATCGTGCGCTCCTTCTCCCAGCAAGTGCGTTTCTTCGAGAGCGACTTCTGCGAGAGGCTTCCAAGCCTCCATTGGCTCTCAATAGACTAGTCGCCACGGAGCCCCAGGAATTTAGGCGGAATCTAGCCGGAGTTCAGTCTGATTGTGGAGAAGAACACGAAAGCGAGCGAGCACTAGGCGGGGTTCAAGAATTCATCCAACAGGCGAATTCCGGTCGCATGGGCTTCGACCATGAACTCTTCGTCGGTGAGATCAGTGCGGCGGGCGATCGGCATCATGCCAGCTTCCAAGAACTCGCGCGCGCCGTCGACATCAATCACAAATAGATGGATCCACTCATCGACCCAACCCTCTCGGTCCACGCTAGCTCTCCTCCCATGACTCCGGGTTTGCCGGAGCGTGCGGCGGTTCTAGAAGAAAGTGTGAGCCCTAAGATATTGAACGAGGTGTCGGGGCGCGAAACGCACCGCGACACCTTCGTCCAATGTTGGGCACAGCGATGTAGTCGTCGTTGACGACTACTGGAACTGATTCAAAGTCTTCCCTAGATGTTTCTGCAGTAAGTCGTCTGCACGACCACGAAGCTGCATCCGAAACGAATCTTCCTTCTTCTCGTAACCGCGAAGAATCTCCAAGACCCGGTCCGTCTGGGGCGGTTGCTGTATCAGCGACCGCTCCATCGCCGTCGCGATCGTGTCAAGAACGTCAGAAACATGCTGTTGGGTCCAGACGTCGGATTGGCCATCCGCTGGTAGTACCGCTTCGTTCACTGCTCCACCCCCCCAGTGCGCCTGCTGCCTCTTCGATTGCTTTGATCGTCCCAGTACGCGGCGGATTGTAGCGAAGATAGCGATAGCCCGAAAGGCCTCTGATAGGCAAGACATCCCCGGCCTACCGATCCGAGTCGTTTTTGGTGAGCCAACGCCGGAGCTTCTCACGAGATAGCGAGAGCACCTGGGCAATTCTGGGCTCGGATACGCCCAGCAATGCCGCGACCTCGCCGCCAGTTGCCTCCAGGACTTCACGATGCCAGAAGACCTTCCTTTCCTGCGGCGAAAGACCAGCCTTAGACATCGCCATATCGATGAGCTCTTGGTTCTCGAACCGTGATGTATGATCCAGCTGTCCACTGATTTCTTCTCCTGAGAGTTGCTCATGCTGCCCTCCCTTTCGGTACTTCCCGCGGAGGCCGTCGAGAGCATCACACCGCAACATGCGGATCAGCAGGCCTGGGCCCGGCTTTACTCCTCGACGGACGGCCCGCAGGGCTGCCAACTGTGTGTCTGCAATCAGGTCGTCGACGCCCTGCGGGTTGTACCGCCAAGCGATGCTGCGCAGCTTCGCCTCCACGGCATTGGACTGTTCGACGACCCATTGATCACGTGGATCCTGGGTGCGAGGTCTTTGTCGTTGATCCAGAAGAGACTGACTAACGAGCTCCAGGCCGGACTCGTGCACTCGCTTGCGCCATTCACCCAGCGGCAAGCCAGCAAACTCCGGCAGTCTGTTGCGGAGCACTTCCCAAATCTTGTTCTCGCTGCCATACGGCGCGAACTTAGATACCCACTCCCTCGCTTCATGGTCACGTTCCATGGGCCAACTCCCTTTCCATGAGGGGAGTCGCCAGAACCGCACGAAGATTAAGTGAATGTCGTAAGTTGCCTTTGGGAAATCGCTTAAAGGGAGCTGCTAGGAGGGAGACGGTCGCTGCGGGCGTGCACCCCGCAGTCCCGTCCGTTTGTGTGGCTCCCCGGCGCGTGGAAGCACCACTTCCTGGAAGCACTGGGGCTTAGAGGAAGCGACTCAAAGGTTCACCGGTGTGCTCGAGGACCTGCTTCTCGGCCCGTCGCAATAGTGCTGTGCGGAAGTCCTCAGACTTCTTCGCGTATCCATCCAGCACAAACAACACGTGCTGAATCCCGGTAGCGTGGTCGGCCAACAAAGCTTTGTTCATTGAGGCTTCGAGCGTGTCCAGCACGTCCTCCGCCTCTTGGTTCCAAAACCCATCATTGTGGACCTCTTTCATGTTAGAGACAGTGAGCTTCTTCCGTTTGGATCGACTTGTCTTGCCCACGGGGCGCTCCCATCCTTAAACATGAACCACGATAAACGCCCCGCGTGCCAAAAAGCGTCATGCACAGTGGAGTCGTTTGTTGGGGGTACGAATTAAGGAAATCATTGGGGAGCTCGCGACACAAGTGAAAGAAGGCAGACTTCGCTAGAAAGCCTACCTTCTTCTGTTACAGATCTACCTGACTGTTATTGCGTTGCCAGCAGCAACGTGCCTCTAATCAGTGACTTGCGGTCCCCTCGCCAATTCCAGCGGTCGTCAGCGTGCTACTACCACAAGCGCCTTGTCCGCCGCCGGGCGTCCCAGTACCCGTGCCACCCGTTGTTCCGGTGTCGCCAGTGGTCCCAGTGTCACCCGTCGTACGCGTGCCCGGCGTACCGGTAACTCCGGTACCGCCGTCGCCGCCACCCGTTGTGCCGCCACCCGTTGTCCCGGCAGTCCCACGTCCATGGTCTCCACCCAAACCGAAAGCGCGAGATCCGGTGCCACCGGTCGTGCCATCAGTCGTGCCATCACCCGTACCCCCGATACCCGTACCATCGACGCCGGTGCCATCAGGCGTGCCGACACCAGGCCCCTTGGGCGTGTGCGTACCACCACCGTGCCCCGTGCGATCGGTCGTCGTGTTCCCACCACCGGGCGTCGTCGTGTTGGTTGTCATCGTCATGAAAGACTCCCTTCGTATGAGTTGCGCACCTTAGCTGCCACCACATGGTGGCCGAACACTAGGGGAGTCGATCTAGGGGCTAAGCAATTAAGGGGATTCTTTGAGAAATCGAGGCTGCTGGAGCCATACGACGTATCCACGTCTGGGTTGCAGATGTCCGATACATGGCGCTGAAATCGGTAGACGGAGACACGACCAACCGCGACCCCGCAATTGGGCCTGGCTCGATTGGGATCACGAACCGTGGTGAATACTCTAGTTCGTAGACATGCGCGCAATGTACCGTCTTCTGACCAGGCTGTCTCGTCACTCCACGCGCTTCCAGTACCGGGGCAGTGCAACCCCCGTACGCTTGGCTTCATACTGGACCTCTCGCTTCGCCGCATGAATGTGTTCCAGAATCGCTTCGCGATCAAAGATCACAGGGTAGGGCCACGGTGGCGCCTCCGCGTGTTTGCCATAGGTCCGATACTGCAGGCAAACAACTCCCGACAATCGATAGTGGGTCGTCGTGAACGGCTTCACATGACCGGGCCCACCATGATCGGTGGCAATCTCGATCCAGCCGTAACGTTCGTATGGAAAGACCTCGTCGGCCGTAACCGCAAGGACATCGAGATCGTCACGCTCTTGCGAGTCCCAAAAGAGCTCGATCCCAACCCTCGAGTTGGGAGACGACCGTCCCAACCACTCATCCCAGCGGTTGTAGTACTGCCCTCTGATCTCGATCTGATCCCGATCTGGCCAAACCTCATACCAGTTGTACGTGTATCCCCACTCCCAAATCACAGGCAAGAGGACCAACCCAAGCACGACCAACAACAGCGTCAGTACCAGGACAGGGATCTTCCTACTCACTCGCGCCCCCACTCCCTGCCCAACACAGATTGAATCCACTCACCTATCACCTAACATGGTACTCAAAGACGAACGCCCATGTCCCCGTAGCTCAGCTGGATAGAGCGTCGGATTCCTAATCCGAAGGTCACAGGTTCGAATCCTGTACGGGGTACTTGCATAAATCCCCTTCCAACCATCACTTCTGTAGAGCTCCAGTACAGTGCAGAAGACATGCTCAACGGGTGTTGTCCTGTATGTTGTCCTGTAACTTGCTCGCCAATGTTGGACAGCGTTGGCCCTCACGGCCACCGATCCGTGCTCAACCCGCCGCGCGAACGGACTGCTTGTCGTTGAGTTGCGTGCGGCGGTAGTGGTCCCGAATCAATGAAGCGCGAGTGGTGTCAGCTACCAATCCACGGTCCCGAAGAAGTTGCCTTTGCATTGTGTTTGCTGTCGTGCTCCCCGAAATAGTGTCCGGCAGTTCGGTATGAATAGGTGGACGATTCTCTCCTCGCAACGGCGCGGGCACAAGCCCGCGCAGAAGGAGGCAGAGGATGCCAGACCAAGACTACGACCCCTGCGAGCGCCGCGATCGTCTTTCGGCTTGAACCCGAGATTGTGAACAGCGCGGCGGAGATTCTGAAGGTAGGTAGGCATCGGCTTTCGAAAGTGCGAGACAGGACCGAGCTCCTCGCGACGCTTCATGGACTTGCGATCGCGTCTGCTGTCCCGCGGAGCCTGCGACTCGCTGACGAGTTGAGGATCATGTGCCGGACATACCGCACCGATCCGCAGTTTGCCCTGTCCACAGCCGAGGCGTTTGCGGTAGCGCTTCTGTCAGCGGCAAGCAGGTCGGACATAGAAGAATGGACAGAGTTTGTAGGCAGCTGCCTGACAGAGCTTGCAGTGAACGACCTCGATCCGGCCGAAGCCGACGGTTTCCACTCCCGGCTCAATCACCTACTTCGACTGTCGCCGGAGTTATGGGGTACGCTGGCTGGCGCGGATGCGGCCTTGGCCTGCTTCAGGGAATCGGCTACAGCGAGAAGTCTCCGCGCGTCCTCTGGCCCGGAAGAACCCCCGAGTCGTCCTACCGAAGCCACGATCAGGAGGCTATACGCCGCGAGTGCAGGTCAGTGTGCGTTCCCCAATTGCACGAACGATTTGACTTCCAACTCAGGCGGCACACTCGCTGAAGTTGCATTTATGCGATCCTCGTCTCCCGAAAGCCCCCGCTATAGGTCCCAGGTAGAGCAAGATCAGGAGCTGGCCTACGAGAATCTCATATTGCTGTGTGCGGAGCATCACTCATCGATCGATCTGCTGGAAAGTACAACTCCGACGTTCTCTTAGAGATGAAGTCGAGACATGAGGACAACGTCCGTGAGCTTCTACGTCCCGTGTCTTCACAACCACGAGAAGCAGATGCAAAGACAGCACAACAGTTAACGCGCCAGGTTGACCCCACTCGAGCGGACTTCGCGATTGTTACGGCGTTGCCACTGGAGCTAGCAGCGATACTGAAGCACTTTCCAACGCTCCACAAAGTCACGGTTGGCTCAGACTCTCCCACATACTATCAGGCGGTTGTCGTTGCTGCGGACTCAACGACAAAGTACAGGGTTGTTGCTGCGCTACTCCCTTGCATGGGTAATGTTCAGGCTGCGGCGACAACAGCCAACGTCATTAGCACATGGAACCCTCGATTCATTGTGATGTGCGGCATAGCGGGCGGTCTACAGGCCGACAGCCAACAACTTGGTGACCTAGTCGTTGCGACCGACGTCATCTACTGCGAACTCGGCAAACTCACAGAAGTCGGATTGGAACGTAGGCCAGTTTCTTATCCCGCAGATCCGAGGCTAGTGGATCGCGCAAGGCATCTGGAGCTATCGGAGTGGCGAGCCCGACTCCCGGAGCGACCCGATGAACAACCGGTAGTGACAGGTTTTCCTGCCGTTCACTTTGCACCTGTTGCTTCGGGCGACAAAGTCATTGCATCTGCATCTGACGCGCACTCACTTCGCTCTGTGCACCCAAGACTGGCAGCCGTCGAAATGGAAGGGGCTGGTGTAGCGGCAAATGCACTGACCAAAGCCGGACAGGTGGGCTTCTTCATGGTTCGTTCTATCTGCGACTTTGCTGATAGCGCGAAGAACGATGCGTGGCAACAGTACTCGGCAGAAGCCGCTGCGAGCTTCCTGCGCGCGTTGCTAGAGAGCCGTCCCTTTGGGCCTTCTCAGGGAGAGTGGACGGTTGAACCGTTTGAGGTTGGTGCCATAAGCTCCAGCTGGGTTCGTGAGGAGTTCTTTCCCAAGCTAGCACAATCGATCAGCATGGACGAGTTGCGGGATCTGTGCTTCGTTCTGGCGGTGGATGTCGACAATCTTCCAGGAGCAACCACGCGAGCTAAGATGCAAGAGCTGCTGCTGCGGGCGGAGAAGCAGAACCGGTTACACGACATCGTCAAGGCCTACAGAAGACTGTTCGACGGCTACTAGTTGGTCTGGCGGCACGACACGAGTCGCATAAGCCCGCATGCAACGAACGTGCATCCTCGACTACGGCCTTAGGCAACGACCCGATACTGATTGCCTCTCCAACTATGGGTTCCTCAGCCCTTCAGGTCTCAACCGTTGGAGTTTGTGGCGAGAACAGGCGCTCCTTCGTTCATCGAATCGGCGACTCCGTCTTCCCACGTCACTTGAGCCCCCTTTCTCACGTCGGCCACAAGAGGCCCTAAGCGGCGACTTGGTAGGCCCTTAGTGCATCAGTCGCCGAGGTTCTCAACCCGACGTTGCGTCTTTTCTGGGACTTCTCCGTCTACCTCGGTGAAAGAAACAATTGGCCCTGACAAGAAGGAGAACGCCATGAAGAAGCGCAACAAAGTCCGAGCATTTGTCCTGTCGGCCTCTCACGTGTACGTCCCTGGAACCCTGCCGCCGGAAGAGCCGGAAGTTAAGCAGTCAGGAGGCGGAGGTTGCTGCGGCACCGCTGCCCCGTCTCAAGAGACCTCCTCGGGTTGCGGCACTTCGAGCTGCGGTACCGGCGCCCCGGCTCGTCAATCGAGTGGTTGCTGCGGATAGGGCTTTCGCGTTGAAGGCGCCCTCCTTTTCGGGGGGCGCCTTCTGCGCATCGATACTGACGGCATTGACCGAAGGAGCATGACGATGAACAACACCACAGAACTACCGGTAGCCATCATTGGTGCTGGGCCCATCGGTCTTGCCGCGGCCGCAAACCTCGTTGAGCGCGGCTTGAAGCCTCTGATCCTGGAAGCTGGCTCTAGTGTTGCCGCGAGCATGCGAGGCTGGGGTCACGTTCGCTTATTCACCCCATGGGAGTACCTTCTCGATCCTCCGAGCCGCCGCTTGCTCGAAGCGCACACCGACTGGGAAATGCCCGACGAGGACTACGTTCCCTATGCAAGGGAGCTAGTCGAGCAGTTCTTCGACCCGCTAGCTGGCATCACTGGGATTGCAGAGAACATCAAGCTCAACCACCGCGTAACCTCGGTTGCCAAGCATGGTCACGATCGCATGAAGAATGGAGCTCGTGACGAAGCGCCCTTCCTGATCGTCGCCGACACCCCGGATGGCCCACAACGCTACTTTGCAAAAACGGTGATCGATACGTCTGGTACATGGACGACCCCAAACCCTCTTGGAGCGGGCGGAGTCGAAGCCGACGGTGAGTCCAAGTTTCAAGATCACATCCGCTACGGCATGCCTGACATCCTCGGTAAGGAGCGCGACCGCTACGTCGGCAAGCGCACTCTTGTGGTCGGCTCCGGCCACTCCGCTATCGGCTCGGCCTTGAGCCTTGCAGAGATCGCAGAGACTGATTCCGAGACTCGAATCGCCTGGGCTGTTCGCAAGACAGATCCCCGCAAACTCTGGGGCGGAGGCGAGGCCGATGAGATTGCAGAACGTGGCAAGCTCGGAACAAAGGTCGCTGAGGCGGTCAACTCTGGCACCGTAACTTTGTTCACTGGCCTCTCGATTAGTGCGGTGCGTGAGCACGAAGATGGCATTGAGGTTGTCGACGTAGAAGGAAATGGCCAGGTTGTAGTCGACGAGATCATCGTCGCCGCGGGAGCCCGACCGGACCTAGGCATGCTCCGGGAGTTGAGACTGGACCTCGACGTCTCGACCGAGGCTGCCAAAGAACTCGGCCCGTTGATCGACCCGAACTTCCACAGCTGCGGCACCGTAAAGCCGCACGGATACGCCGAGCTTAAACACCCGGAGAAGGACTTCTTCATCGCAGGCATGAAGAGTTACGGCCGGGCACCGACCTTTCTTCTGCGAACGGGATACGAGCAGGTGCGCTCCATCGTAGCCCACCTCGCGGGAGACGAAGAAGCTGCGAGTCGCATCGAGTTGATTCTGCCCGAGACCGGAGTTTGCTCCACGAATCTTGCGGTAGACGACTCGACCGGCAAGATTCCTGCCGGCAGATGCTGCTAAGCTCGACGAGCACGCAACTCAAAGTACTCACCGGAAAGCTGTGCTTGATTGAGCTGCTTGCCTGGGGAGTTCTCTACTACACGTTTGCCGTCTACCTGTCGGCGATGCAGCGAGACCTTGGGTGGTCTTCCGCTACTCTAGCCGGTGGGTTCTCAGTCGCGCTGCTGGTCTCAGGCCTATCCGCACCTTTCGTCGGTGCGTGGGTCGACCGGCACGGGTCACGGGGACTGATTGCGTTGGGAGCCTTGGTAGGTAGCTTTGGAGTTTCTCTGTGGAGCATCGCGTTCACGCTGCCTACATACTTCGCGGGGTGGGTCTTAATCGGCCTCGGAATGGCGAGTACGTTGTATCCGCCCGCATTCGCAACGGTCGTTCGCACACATCCCGAGGACAGCCGTAAGGCAATCCTGACGATCACTGTCATCGGTGCATTGTCTTCGACCATCTTCATGCCGTTGGCCAGTGTTCTCGGGGATTGGCTGGGATGGCGTGGTGGATTGCAGGTGCTCGCGGGCGCCATGGCCGTCGTGGTGACGTTACTGGCTTTCAGCTTGCCCAGCAAAGCCGCTGCATCGATCGTGCACAACGATCACAAAGTACAAGAGGACACGCCAAGAGCGCCCGGTAGTTTCCGACTTCTCGTCAGTACACTCATGATTGCGGACGTGGCGAGTGTTGCCGTAAACGTCCACCTTGTGCTCTTCCTCGTTGACCACGGCCAGTCGCTACAGGCAGCGGCAAGCATTGCGGGGCTTGCAGGAGCAGCAAAGATCGGAGGGCGCCTGGCTACCGCAGCGGGCGCCAGAGTATCGGCAATGACGCTAATGCGTGCATCGCTCGTCCTCACTTCCGCGGCCCTCATGATTCCTCTGCTTTGGCCCTCCACTTGGTCGGCGATCCTCATGGTTATCGGTTTCGGCGCCACCAACGGTGCGCGGACGATTCTGCGTCCCGCCATCATCGTAGAGATGTACGGGCCCCGCAGGTTCGGGAAGAGTAACGGCCTTCTGCAGTTGTTCACGACAGGAGCAAAGTCGGCCGGCCCGCTGGGATTCGCTGTTCTGCTAGGCGCCTTTGGGTGGAGCTGGGCGTGGCCTGCACTAGCTGTATTGCTCCTTGCAAGCGCGGCTCTCCTCATGGCGCTGCGGCCTAATCCTGCGAAAGCGCATACCGACGCCGCCGATCTGGTGTCTCTGGAGGCCGGTGAGGCCACGTCTCAAGCGGGCGCAAACAATTCGACATTGAAGCTGGAGACGGCACGTGCCGGCTCCGCTGTAACTGGACCCGAAGATTTTGGAGAAAGGACTGTCTCATGATCAAACTCGCCGGTGCGGCTTTAGTCTTGGCTTTGGCCGTCGGTTTCGGCTTTGCAGGCTCGAACACTGAGATTCTTGCAAGTACCAGTGCGTCTGGTTCTGCGACCATCTGTTGCGAATGTGAGTGTGACGCCTCTGATTGCGGGGATTGTTGCGACGATTCCTGTGGGGACAGTGAGTCCTTCACTTGTACGCTTCGCTGTGTGGAAACACCGGACGGTGTTGAGTGCGAACTCGTCTGTGAAGGTGACCAGGGCTGCGTCGCTACTTGCGCTCCAGAGTGCTGCGTCGATTGTGGCCCGTGCGACACGCCATGTGGTGATACGCAGCAGTCGGGCCAGTGTGTTCCTTCGAGCAGCTGCCAACCGTCTGCTTGCTCGAGTAAGTAAAGACAGCAAAAAGTAAGGTCCTAGCCCGATTCGTCGGCTAGGACCTTGCTTTTGATCCACCGACAGAACTAGCAGCAGCCGTCGCCACAGCGCCCGTCGCTTGGAGAGTTCTCGCTGCAGTCGATGACGTTGCCCCGTCGATCCTTCTCAAATGCACAGCAGTCAAAGAGAAGTGACTTGAGCTTCTCTCGACCTCGTTGAACGCGTGACTTTGCTCCCGAGAGAGAAAGATTGAGTCGTTCCGCGATCTCCTGTTGCGGGAGTCCTTCGATCTCATAGAGCTTAACTGCCTCCCGGTACGACTCTGGCAGCTTCGCGATCAGCTCTGGCAACCAGTCGGCGACCACACCGTTAAGGTTGCCGCGCTCCAGGTCCTCGCCCAATGCGAAGTCATCCGAGATCGGCCCTGCCGCCTTATCTTTGGAGCGGTAGTGGTCGATGACCAAGTTGCGGCCGACTTGGAATCCCCAGGACGTCAGCCTCTCTTCGTCGCGAATCTCTGACAGCCCCGTGTGAATCCTCAGAAACGTCTCCTGAAGCAGGTCGTCTGCAACCTGAGGGTCCGAAACTCGAGACAGAAAGAAATTGCGGAGCCGGTCGCTCAAGAGCTCCCAAACGTCCTCGGTCTTGATGGCTTGATCCGTCATAAAGCTTCTATCTCTCGTCAGTTACGCCTCTCCGCAAGGCCTGCTTCAACGATCTAGGCCCAGTGTCTCACCTCTATAGACATCGCAGTGGCGGAAAAGACGCAACTTTTATTTTAGCGGCCCGCCTCACCCCTCAAAACCTCGCCGCGTTGCGTCTTTCTCGGGAGCTCCCCGTCTCTACTTGCGAAAAGGCCGACGAAATCAAAGGCGCTCACGGCCGAGCGCGGAAGAGGAAGCCAAGGTGGCTGCACCTCGACCTAGAAGCCCCGACAATCGAAGGAGAAAGTACATGAGGATGGCATCATTACTCGCCTTCCTGGCGCTTTTCGCTCTGCCGAGTCTGGCCCAGGAACCACCGAAGGGCGCGAGCTCCAAGACTTCTGGTTGCAACCAACCCTGTGGGGAGGCTCCCGAGACCAAAGCCGGTTGTGGCACTACCTGTGGCGTGCCCGCAGCGAAACCTGACAAGGCTGCCAACAAGAGCGCGCCCCTCACACTGAACCTCTACTGGATCCGGCCCGTGCATCCGGACACTGGAGAAACGCCCGAGTGCCACGCCGCGGCAGAAGCTCCAGTGGTGGCAGCGCACACCTCTCTTAAACGCGCCCTCGAGCCCCTCGGGTTCAAAGTAGTCTTCACCAAGGACAAACTCACGTGCGAGCAGTTCAAGAAGGCTCCACTTGAGTCGAATCAGATACTCTTCAATGGGACGCCTATTACGAACTTTCTGCCCAACTCAAAGACCGGCAGCGTTCACGACGAGACGATTGGGTATCCCCGTCCTACGATCGAATTCAGCGGATCGACTCACACGTTCTTGCCGCCGGAGCTGATCGTCCAGGCTGGGCTGCTCGCAGCGGCGAACGAGGTCAAGACACATCTTGCGGCCCAAGCAGGCCTGCAAGGCTGTGGGCAATCCTGTAGCCCGAACCAGAGTTGCTCCTCAACTACAAGCACCTCGAAGACACCGTGCTGCGGGACGGGTTGTGCGCCTCCTACGTCCGCAAAGCCAGTCGCAAGTCCCAGCTGCAATGGCGCCGCGTGCGGTACCAAAAGCAGCTCCAGCTGCGACACTTCGTCCTGTGGTGCTAAAGCCGGCTGTGATCCCTCTGCTTGTGGCAGTAAGCCAGGTGCGTCCAAGCCCATGGCAGGGTTTGGAGGACCGAGTGGACTCGGATTCCTCGCCAAGGGTGGTACTTGAGGCAAGACCTGAGCGGCTCCCCGCCAGGCGACCCAGGTTGGGTCCCAATCCAAGAAACTAAAGCTCCACGACTACGACGTTATCTCTCGCGGCAAGAAGTACGACCTCAATGCTCACTTGCAGTCTGGCAAGTACACCCTTGTCTACTTCTCCACAGAGTGGTGCCCCTTTTGCCAGGCGCTAGATCGAGGCCTAGAGAAGGCCCTCGCCGGGCGTGAAGACGTTGCGGTTCGGAAGATCGACATTCTCGACTGGAAGAGTGCCGCCGCGTTGCAGGCTGCGAAGGAATTCGGAGTTGAAGCCGTGCCGTACGTTCGAGTGCATGGACCTGACGGCAAGTTCGTTGGACACGTCAACGGGTTCGACGTGGATAGCCTCGAGACGCTACTCAAGAAACCCGCGAAGTAGACAGATCAAAGCGGTAGCCGAGCACGAGGCACGTAAGAGGCATCTACCTTGACGTGTCTCGTGCTACATGGGCAGCAAGAACTACGATCTCCTTCGCCACCAAAGGACGGCAGGAAATGAACAACTGGCACAAGCACGCGCTCTTCAAGATAGAATCCGACTACCAGCGTTCGTCGGACACGCACCTTCTTGAGGTCCGGCTGCCCAACTCCTCGCCGGTGTCTCTTTTTCTCAAAGACGAATCCACCCACCCAACGGGCAGTTTGAAGCACCGCTTGGCGAGATCACTGTTCCTGTACGGGTTGTGTAACGGGTACATCCGCGAAGGTACAACTATCGTGGAGGCGTCTTCGGGCAACACCGCGGTGTCTGAGGCATGCTTCGCCCAGATGCTGGGTTTGAGATTCATTGCGGTCGTCCCCGAAGGAACCTCCTCTGAGAAGGTTGAGAAGATCGCCCTCTTCGGTGGCGAGTGCCATTTTGTTCCGCCCAAAGACATCTACTCGGAGGCTGCGAGGCTAGCAGCGGATTCGGGCGGGTACTACATGGATCAGTTCACAAATGCGGAGCGAGCGACGGACTGGCGCGGAAACAACAACATAGCCGAATCGATCTTCTCGCAGATTTGCTGCGAGTCTCCTTCGGTGCCTAGCTGGATCGTGGTTAGCGCAGGCACTGGAGGAACAGCTTCGACAATTGGACGTTTCATTCGATACAAGTCGCACGCTACGCGGCTTTGCGTAGCGGACCCTTCAAACTCGGTGTTCTTTGACTACTATCGCACTGGGGACGCCACACTAGTCTCAGAATCGAGTTCCCGAGTTGAAGGAATTGGACGTCCCCGAGTCGAGCCATCCTTTAACTGCGCCGTCGTAGATCGAATGATGAAGGTCCCCGATGCGGCAGCCTACGCTACCCTGCCATTCCTTGAGAGGATCCTGGGGCGCCGCTGCGGCGGGTCGACCGGCACCAACGTCTATGCAGCACTCCAGCTAATGGCAGAGCTGAAAGAGCAAGGCGAGCCTGCAAGCGTCGTATCCATGATCTGCGACGGTGGAGAGCGGTACCAAGATACCTACTATGATGACGCTTGGCTGGCCTCCGAAGGAGCCGATCTCACTCCCTACACCCGCCAGCTCGAAACTTTCTACGAGACTGGCTCATGGGAGGCATTCTCGTCGGAGGTCCTTGATTGCCCCAGCGACCAACGGCACTACAAGTTAGACTGAATCCTCTGGACGGGCTGTCGATCTTCGCAGCACCTTGTAGAAGACAGGCGTCATCAACAACCCGAACAGCGTCACGCCCAGCATCCCGAAGAGTACCGTTGTGCCGATAGCTTGACGCATTTCCGCCCCCGCTCCCGCAGCAAATGCCAGCGGAAGCACGCCCAGGATGAACGACACCGCCGTCATGAGGATAGGCCGTAGTCGCAAGCGGCAAGCTTCAATCACGGCATCAGTTGGGCTCAAGCCCTCGTTCTCTCTGGTTCGTGCGAACTCTACGATGAGGATGGCGTTCTTGCACGCGAGTGCTACCAGCAAAACGAAAGCGATCTGGACGAGCACGTTGTTGTCCATCCCTCGAAGCACGACCCCGCCCAAGCCAAAGAGCAGGCATAGGGGCACGATCAACACAATAGACAGCGGGAGCAACCAGCTCTCATACTGCGCCGCGAGTACCATGAAGGCCAACAGCACGCTTAGCGCGAAGACGAACATGGCTGTGTTGCCCTGAGTGCGCTCTTGATACGCGAGGTCGGTCCATTCGTAGCTCATGGTCGGTGGTAGGTGCTCTTCCGCCAAGCGTTCCATGGCCGCGAGTGCCTGCCCTGTGGAAATCGTAGGCAACTTCGCCCCGCTAACATCGGCGGCTGGGTACAGGTTGTACCGCACCACTCTCGCTGGTGTGGCGCGTTTCTCCAGCGTCACCAATGAGCCTAGAGGGACGACGGCTCCGCTGTCACTTCTTGCTCTGAGTCTCAGTATGTCGGACTCCTCATTGCGAAACTGCGGCGCAGCCTGAATGGTGACCCGAGCGGGTCGTCCCAGATACGTGAATTCGTTGACGAACAGTGATCCGAGATAGGCTTGCAGGCCTTCGTTGATGCTCCCGATGGGGACGTTCAACATCCGGGCACGAGTCGTGTCGATGTTGGCGAATATCTGTGGTGCTGTTGTGCTGAAGCTGGAGTACGCGCTGGTCAGCCCGGGTTCTTGATTTGCCGCGCTAACTAGTTTCCACGCAGCGTTATTGAGAGCTTGCACCCCTTCGCCAGAACGATCTTGAACTTGCATTTTGAAACCTCCTCCGATGCCGATTCCCGGCACGGAGGGAGGGGAGATGACGAACAGATATGCGTCGCTGATTCCTGCAGTTCGTCGCCTCAAGTCGTTAATGATCACGTCAGAGGTGAGGCCCTTTGCCGCGCGCACTTCAAAGTCCTCGTAGGGAGTGAAGATTGTGGCGGCACTAGAATCGCTCGAGAAGGTCGCCCCAGAGAAACCAGAGAAGACATTTACGTGGGCGATCCCAGGAGTTTCGGCGGCGATCTTTGCCACCCTTCTGGTTGTTTCGTCGGTTCGCTCGATTGAAGACCCTTGAGGGAGCTGCACGGCAACTATCAGATAGCCTTGATCTTGCGCGGGGATGAATCCGGTTGGCACGACCTGGAAGAGCTTGTACGTGCCGCCTAGCAATAGAGCGAACACGATCAAGGCGGCGACTTGCCACCTCAATGCGCGAGCAACGACGCGGGTGTAGGCCACGCTGGCCATATCAAGGAGCTTGTTGAACGGCCAAAAGAGCTTCCCGACGAGAGCCCCGAATCTTCCCTCGTTCTCGCCCTTTGCGCGCAGAAGCACGGCAGCCATCGTTGGGCTCAGAGTCAAGGACACAAACGTCGAAATCGCAGTCGCCGCAGAGATAGTCAGAGCAAACTGGCGAAAGAACTCACCTGTGATGCCACTAATGAACGCCGACGGAACGAAGACGGCTAGGAGCACCAGCGTCGTTGCAATCAGTGCCGATCCGACCTCGTCCATGGCCTTTCTAGCAGCTTGCTTTGGCGTTAGGCCTTCCGACAACAACCGGTCGACGTTCTCGACGACCACGATGGCGTCGTCGACCACAATCCCTATCGCGAGCACAAGCCCGAATAGAGATAGACTGTTGAGTGACACACCAACGGAATACATCACAGCGAAAGTCCCGACGAGAGAGATCGGGATCGCGATCACGGGGATCAGGGTGCTGCGCCAGCCCTGTAGAAACACGAACACAGTCAATGCCACAAGAATCGCGGTAATCAGCAGCGTCTTGTACACCTCGTCGATCGAGCTCGCGACGAACTTGGTCGGGTTGTAGACAATCCGGTGCTGGACTCCGTCGGGGAAGCGCTTCGCCAGTCGCTCCACAGTCTCAATGACGCGATCCGCAGTTGCCAGAGCGTTTGAGCCTGGGCGTTGGCGCAGCACAATGGCCACAGCGTCTCGTCCATCGAGACGGCTCTTCATCGTGTACTCTTGGGCTCCGAGCTCGATGCGTGCGACATCCCTGAGACGTACTAGCGAGCCGTTCGCTCCTCGCTTGATGATGATCTCGCCGAACTCTCGAGCGTCCTTTAGCCGTCCCCTGCTCGAAACCGGGACCTCGAAGGCTATGGGCTGTGAAACTGGTGGCTTGCCAAGTGCCCCAGCTGCGATCTGCGTGTTTTGATCTCGCAGTGCGCCAGCAACGTCTCCTGGCGTTAGGTCAAAGGACGCCAACCGCTCAATGTCCAGCCAGATTCGCATGCTGTACTCGCTGCCGCCGAACAGGTCGACGCCACCAATACCCTCCAGGCGAGCTAGCTGGTCGCGGATCTGCAGAAAGGCATAGTTGGCAAGGTAGAGGTTATCTCGAGATCCGTCGGGCGACGTGAGATGCACGATCAGCAGGATGCCGGGAGACTGCTTCTCCGTAGTCACTCCAATGCTTCGTACAGACTCCGGAAGGCGTGGCTCTACGGTGGCAACGCGATTCTGGACCAGCACCTGTGCCTCGTCGATGTCCGTACCGAGATCGAACGTCACGGTGAGCGCCATCAACCCGTCGCTCGTAGAGCTACTTTCCAGGTAGAGCATGCCCTCGAGGCCGTTGATCGCCTGTTCGATTGGCGCAGCTACGGTTTCTGCAATCGTCAGGGGGTCAGCTCCCGGATACGAGGCCGTCACTTTGATTGTTGGTGGCGCAATCTCGGGGTACTGAGAGATTGGGAGAAGAGGATAGGCAAGTGCACCCGCCAGGACGACTAGCGCCGACAGTATGACCGCGAAACGAGGACGGTCGATGAAGTACCGAGCAAGCCTCATCTCTGCTCCTCCTGCTCGGTGCTTGGACTCTCGTTGGGAATGCGGATCCAGTCTGTTTCAGGAATGGGTTGGACCACGTCAGGCACGCCGTCGTCGATTATCAGTGACGCGAAGTCAACAAGGGTGGGAGTTACAGTGTTGCCCGGGATTGCACGCGGCAGTCCGCTAATGACCACTCTGTCGGACTTGCTAAGCCCGGATTGCACCACTCGCAGCCCGTCGACCAGCCCCCCTGTAACCACGTTCGCACGGGCAACGGTGTTGTTTTCCCGAACCACCATGACGAATCGTAGGCTTTGGTCGGACCCTATCGCTTTGTCTGGAATCAGAAGTGTGGGGTGCGCAGAGCCACAAGAGATCTGAACCCTGGCGAACAGACCCGGAACGAGTCTCAGGTCCTTGTTGTCGAACACGCCTCTTGCACTCATGGTGCCTGTTTCGACATCGAGGCGGTTGTCTGAGAAGTCGAACTGTCCCACAAAGGGGTAGCCCTGTTGACCCATCAAAGCGAGATAGATTGGCCGCCGTGAAGCCTCTGCCGATTGTCTGTCAGCGAGAGTGGTTGTCTCCATGTAGGTCACAACGTCGCGCTCACTCGCTTGTACGTAGACATGAATCGGGTCGACTCTGACGACGGTCGTTAGGATCGTCCCTCCCGAGCTGCCTCCACGAATCATGTTTCCTGGAGTCACCAGCCTTCGGCTTAGCCGTCCTGAGATCGGCGACTTCACCCGGGTATACTCCAGGTCCAGTTTGCGTGCCTCGAGGCCTGCCTCGGCTAAAGCCACCGCTGAGTTGGCTGTTACAATTTCTGCGGCTAGTGACGCCGAGTTGGCGTTTGCGGCCTCGAGTGCTGCCGCCGCCTGAGCGAGCTCACTTCGACGAATATCGAACTGTTCTTGTGCGATTGAGTTCGAGGCCACTGCCTTGCAAGCGTTCTCGAGCCGGCTCTCTGCCAGCTCTTTTGCCGCCTCCGCTTGTCGGATCGAAGCATTCGATTGTTTGTGGAGTGCCTCGGCTCGACTTACTTGCGCAAGGGCTTGGTTCCATGCAGCCTCCGCACTAGCAACCAATACTTCGAACGGCTTCGGGTCTATCACGAACAACAGCTGGCCCTTCTCGACGACAGCGCCGTCTTCAAAGTGCACAGTCTGTAGCTGTCCAGAGACTCGCGCTTGAACGTTCACCGATTCCGACGGCTCTAGCCTCCCCGTGAAGGGCAACCAAGTCATTCGGTCTCGCACGAGAGGGAGTGCAACTTCAACGGTCGGAGCGGCCGCCGACGCTTCGGTGGAGTCTCCTTCTTCTCGAGAGCTGCAACTGATTGTTGATAGCATCACGACGAGCAGGAGGCTCGGAATCAATTGGCGCGTCATGGGCGTTCCCTATCCGTGGATTCTGCAGGTTCGAGAGTGACGTCCCGCGACTCCCAGCCACCTCCGAGTGCGGTGAATAGGACAATCAGCTCCGTCGTGATCAGCGCCTCTTTTGCAGCTAGTCGATCTTCCAGGACGAACAGTTGCGTTTGCGTGTCGATAACGCTCTGGAAACTGACAAGCCCAAGCCGGTACTGGTCCCGCGACAAGCGGACGGCGTCTCGCGCCTCCTCGACTGCAACAACCAGAGAGTCTCTGCTTATCTGTTCCTTGGAGAAGCTAGCCATAGCGTTCTCGATCTCTTCGACGGCGAGCAGCACCGTGCGTCGATAGTCTAGTAGCGCTGTTGTTGCGCGTGCTTCTTCAGCGGATATGTTGCTGTGAATGCGCCCACGGTCGAAGAGGTTCCACACGACGGACGGGCCTAGCCCAAACAACGAGGCATCCCCCGAGAACAGGTCAGAAGCGTTCTCGGCTCCAAAGCCAAGTGTTCCCGAGAGAGTTAGACGCGGATAGAGATCGCCCCGTGCAACACCAATCCGCGCCGTTTGTGCAGCTAGTTGACGCTCTGCTCGACGTATATCAGGTCGTTGACGAACGATGTTCGCAGGTACACCGACGGCGATCGAAGCCGGTGGGACGGGTATTGGGACCACGTTGGAAAGTTCGGCTTCGAGTTCGCCTGGATACAGGCCAAGCAACACTGACAGCCGGTTGCGTACCGCTTGGGCTGCGGCCTCGAGAGTGGGAACAGTCGACTGAGCTCGCGCGTGGCTCGACCTTGCCTGCGCTACGTCTAGCTTGCTAACCAGGTTCGCTGCGAATTTGCTCTCGGTCAGCTCCACGGTTTGCTGTTGCAAGTCGACATTGCTACGGGCGATGCGAAGCCTCTCCTGGAGAGATCGAAGCTCCACATAGCTGAGGGCAGTCTCGGCCAGCACCAGAATCAAAACGGCGCGAGCCTCTTCAACACTGGCTTGAACGTCTGCGGTGGCTGACTCGACGAGTCGACGGTTACGGCCCCATATGTCGAGTTCCCAACTGGCCTCAACTCCTGCGAAGAACTCACTACTGGACCGAGGGCTAACCGGCCCTAGTGCGGTCTCCTTGCTCAACTGATTGCGTTGATAGTCGCCCGTTGCGTCGAAGCGAGGAAGCAAGTCCGTCCGAGCGACCCCGCGCCTTGCTCTCGCCTCCTGAATCCGGCTAAGCGACTCCTCTAGGTCCAGGTTGTTCTGAAGTGCCCTTTGAATCAGAGAATCGAGCGTCGAGTCGCCGAGGGTTCGCCACCACTCTCTTAGCTCGATTGCACCGGATACAAGACCTCCACCAAGCTCGCTCGAGAAATGCTCCGGCACCTCGAGCGCTGGCTCAGAGTAGTCCGGACCGACTGCGCACGACGGGAGGAGGACGCTGACCAAGGCGACCGCGACAACGGACTTCGTCACACGAATGGACAAGTGCCGAATGATAGGCAGTTCGATCATGACCCTCTCGTTACCTGTAGCTGTCACTCAACGGAACGATTCGTATCTATGGACGGGGAGGTCCCCAAAAAGACGCAAATTCCTGACACAATCCTAAACTCGTATTCAACCCCCGAGGAGCGTGTGCGGCTGGCTAGACGAGCGACAGCGCTGCTTGTAGATTTCGAGCATGAACTCAACGCACGAATCCCAGAATGCACCGGATGCTCCAGGCATCGCCTTTCCAAGTTTGACCGAGGAACAGCTCGCCGAGATCCAAGCGATCGGAGAGGTCGTCGAGTTCTCGAGTGGCGATTCGCTGATCACCCACGGGGAGCGCGGTTATTCGTTCTTTGCTATTCGGCAGGGCGAGGTCCGAATTGTCGAAGAGTGCGAAGCTGGCGACACATTGATCGCGACTCTTGGACCAGGAACTTTCACCGGGGACGTCGACATGCTGACTGGGCGTTCCGCTGTGACGTCGACGATTGCCGTCGGCTCCGTGGAGGCCTACCGATTGGACCCAGCGAGCCTGCGGAGACTGCTGGCGATAAGCCACAAAGTTGGCGAGATTCTCCTCGACACATTCCAGGCGCGGCGCGAGTTGTTAGACACGTCCGAGTTTGTTGGCGTGCAACTTGTTGGCGAGAAAGACCGACAGAAGACAACTCGAATGCGTGAGTTCCTTTACAAGAACCACGTACCACACACTTTCACAGAAGCGAAATCTGACGACGGGCAAGAGCTTCTTTCTTGTTTGGACGCCAGCAACCTTGCTCTTCCGATCGTTCGTTGCAACCGGAGGACTTTCGGCGATCCGACGTTGTTCGAGATCGCCGAGTGCATCGGAATCACACGAGATGTTGGCGACGAGCTCTTCGACCTGGTAGTCATCGGCGCCGGACCTGCTGGCTTATCAGCGTCCGTCTACGCCGCATCTGAGGGCGTTAAGACCCTCGTGATAGACAGTGTGGGTCCTGGCGGACAGGCAGCGAGTAGCTCCCGAATCGAGAACTTCGTGGGCTTTCCCTCCGGATTGAGTGGGAGCGAGTTGGCTAACCGGGGGTACCTCCAAGCGCTGAAGTTCGGCGCCCAGTTCATAGCACCAGTGTCGGTACAATCCGTCCACACCACTCAGTCTCAAGAGCATCAACTGCGCCTGTCTACAGGGGGAGTTGTCCGCGCAAGATCACTCCTTGTTGTGAGCGGGATGACTTATAGGCAGCTCGACATTCCCGACTACAGACGCTTCCTCGGAGCTGGGGTGTACTACGCGGCTACCGCGGTTGAGGCGCGCCAGTGCGAAAAATCGACTTGTGTCGTGGTAGGCGGCGGCAATTCAGCGGGACAGGCCGCCATGTTCCTCGTCAAGTCGGTCAAAGCGGTGAAGCTCGTTGTTCGAGGGGGCGATGTGCGAAAGAGCATGTCGGAGTATCTGTCCACGAGAATCCTTCACCACCCCGACATCGAGGTTCTCACGGACTCTGTTGTGACCGCCGTAGAGGGAGACACAGCGGTTGATCGGATCGAGGTCACGAACACCCAGACCCGGGAAACCCAACACGTGACCTGCGGTGCTCTCTTCGTGTTCATCGGTGCCCGCCCACACACAGATTGGCTACCCGCCTCGGTTGCCCTAGATGACGGGGGCTTTGTTCTAACCGGAGCCTCGGTAGCAGCGCACCCTCTCTGGCAACTCGAACGGGCGCCCCACGAACTAGAAACAACGACCCCGGGAATAATGGCTGGTGGTGATGTCCGTTCCGGCACGACCAAGCGCTGCGGTTTTGCCGTTGGGGATGGCTCTCTCGCAGTGACCTGCGTTAACCGGTACTTGCGGGGAAGCTAGTTTCGATCGGCGTCAAGTCACGACACTGCCTGTCCCGTGGGACCAGATACGTACCGCCCTTCGACGTCGAGATCTTCCTCAGCGCCGTCGCTTCGTGCCGCGCCAAGTCCAGCTGATCTCTCGACTACCGGATGCCACACATGGGCGTGTACGCTTCCCTGATCTTCCGTTCAAGGGCCTCGCGCTGTTGCTCGCTCCAACCGGGCGTGTACATGACTGCCACACCCAGCGTGCCCCGCTGATTGCGGGTCCAGCAGTCTTTCCGATCATGGCTGTCTACCCGACTCTTAACGCCACTCGACTGCCCGACGTCGATGACCGTCCACTTAGCGTTGCTTCGCTTGTCTAGAATTACGTACACGCCGCCCTGCTCCTTGAGGTCAGACGTATCAGTGTACGGCCCCTCGAAACTGTGATTGCAGATTTCAATACTCATCGTACGGATCCTCTCATGGTCCAAAGGAAGCCGGCCCCGCTCAGCGAGGCCGGCCCCATTCGTCTACTTTGACCGCCTGTGTCCCTTCACAGGCACGGTCTTCGGTCCGGGTTTTCCCGGGCCATGGCAGGTTGCACCGGGTTTCGACCGCCGATACGGCTTCACAGAAACCGTCCGGGGGCCTCGACCTCGGCGACTGCCTCCACAATGTTGACTCGCCATGAACGCTCCTTTTCGCAAGTCGGGCGAGACTGGCCCAAGACCGCCTTGGGCTTCCTATCTCTAATACGCAAGCACCTTAAGGGGTATTTTGGTGGCCCCTTAAGGTCGATTCGTATAAGGGATGGGCTGCGGTCCCGAGACAGGGGAACAGGGCCACAGACAGGAGTGCGATTGGACCCACCGGAGCGAACACGGGATGCGGCGGACTCATACATCGCCGGTCTCTTTATCGATGAAGACCCAGATGGTCCTCGGGTGCTACTCGAGGTTCACGGCGACGCTCTGAACTCCTATCTCGAGTGGAAGTTGGGACGGGGAGGCAGCCGTTCGCTCTCCGCGGACCAGATCGAAGACGTGCTCATGGTGTCGGTACAGAAGTACTGGAAAGACCCGCTTCTCTACGACGAATCGAAAGGAACACTGCGCGGTTGGTTGCGGAAGGTCGTCCACAACGCGGCAATCGACTACCTACGGAAGGAGCCCGACTGGGACACGGTTCCGGAGGACTACGATCCGGCAGCCGTGCCAGAGACTGTTTGCGAGCCACAGTCGGGCAAGGCGAAGGCAAAGGAGAAGAAGCTAGTCGCCGCGATTCAGGCGATCGTGGACACGAAGCTGTCTCCCTTGCAGCAGAAGATAATCACCGCTGACATCGCAGCGGGAGGCTCTGTGGCTGCGGATCTTCTGAGTGCAGAGCTTGGGATCTCGATGAACTCCGTGTTCGTTCATCGGTCCAAGGCAAAGAAGCGCATCATGCAGGCACTCGAAGAGCAAGGGCTGAGCTTGGGGGGAAAGGAGGACAAGTCGTGACGGAGAACAAGCGCTGGCAACGATTGCTCGAGAAGCTGCGTGAGGTACAGGGTCATCCTCCGCTGAATCAGACGGACGAAGATCTCGAAAATTCGGAGTGCGACATTCCTCTGGAGCCCCTGGCTAAAGATCGGATCTCAAGAATTGTCGAAGGAGTGCTCGCAGACTCAACTCCCCGACACAGGAGACCACCGCTTGACCCGAGCTATGCCCCTGAAGGGACGCAATCATCGGAACACACGGAGGAGCTTCTCGCTCTTCACCGAAACCAAGGGGAGTCCGACCCCGAAGCGGAAGAGCTACTTCGTAGGCTTCGTGAGGAAGCCTTGGATGAGGACGACGGTGATGCGGAATAAGCTAGACGTCACTGAACAAAAGGCGTTGGAGGTACGCGCCCACCGCCTTGCGTCGGAGCTGCTTGAACGCTTGGGCCTGATGAGAGCACCCGTCGATCCCTTGGCGGTTGCAGAGGCCGAAGCTCCAATACTCAAGGTCCGCTCGGGTAACTTCAAGAGACTGTTTGACGGACGGCTTGAGTATCACCCGAAGCAGAATCTGTTTCTCCTCTTCTACAACACGAAGTACGAATCTAGCTATCCTGGTCGAACGAGGTTCTCGATCGGTCACGAGCTGGCTCACTACTTCCTGCCCGAGCATCGATCGTACCTACTTGGTGGAGGAGAGGCCCACAGTTCCCGCACTGAGTTCCAATCAGTTGCCACCTCGATCGAGCGCGAAGCGGATGCGTTTTCGGCTGGACTCTTGCTGCCGCGTAAGCTGATCTATCCTCGGGTCGGTTCTCAGGAGCTGAGTCCAGAGTTCCTCGCCGACATGGCCGACGACTTCAAGACTTCTCTGATTGCCACCTCGATGCGCGCTGTTCAGGTTTCACCCTTTCCAAGCGCCGCCATGATGCTTCGCAAGGGGAAAGTTGTATGGCGCCAGGTCTCCGACCCTCTTATCTCTGCGGGCTGGTATCCGCGGAAGGGGCTGCACTCGATCCAGGCTCAGAATCAGTGGAAGTCCATGGTGGCAGGTGCTCCCGTCGCCCCGTCAGCAGAAGTCAAACTCACTGATTGGTTCGACGCATACGGCGAAACCACAGAAGAGTCGACTATTGCGACTGAGTACTACATGCCCATGCCGCGGATCGAGACTCTTCTGGTCGTTGTATGCGCCGACGAAGACGACTTGTTTTCAATATACGATTGACTGCTTGGCAGAGTGCTAGCCTGGCCGTGCTGCACCTTCAAGCAGCCCTCGACCCGAGGAATTCTGTCAACTCTTCGTCGGGTACGTCCTCGCTGTAGTGATCGATTCCGTCTGGGTCGAACACCCTCGCTTTCGTCTTTCGAGTGCGGACGGTGTTGAGTGGAATCATGGGGAGTCCCGCGGCCTTTCTCTTCCGATTCACCCTCCACAGAATCGAGCGGAGCTCTGACCACACCTGTCGGTATGGCTCATAGACTAGGTTTCGGATCTGGTACTCCAGCTGGGACTGGCTTCTCCGAGTGGCGATGCTGGTGAAGTAAGCGTCGAGAGCATCGAGCTGCCGTTTGGGGATCCCAACCCGTGTGTGTGGTTTGCCGTTGGTGCCGTAGACGAGTACCATCTCATATCGCCCGCGAAACACCAGCGGCTCTTCCTTGTTCCGAATGTCGGAAAAGTAGCCGTCCTCCCCTCCCTCTTTCTTGGAGTTCCAGATCCAGTGATCGCCGTCGGTCCAGCACAGGATCCAGGTTCTCTCAAAGCGGTAGTAGCGAAGATTGGCCAAGCCATCACGCTTCCTTAGGAAGCGCTGTTTCTCACCCCACGAGTCGGCGAGCTTGTACTTCCTAATGAAGTGCTCGTCGGTGTTGCTGGGGTCTTTCTTCACACCAATCGTTCCCGTCACGTAGTAGAAGTAGCCGTGCGGAAATGTATGCACGGCCAACTGCCGCACTAGTGCTGCTTCGGATGTCGCTTCAACCTGCATACCATTTCTCTCACTCCCAATTCGAAAAGCGGAGTTCGGGTACCCTCCAAAGGGGGTACCCTGGGCCATACCGCTTATGCCCGTTTCCTGTTTCAAATCCTCTTTGACGAGTTCCGTCGAGGGTGGCTGAAGAGCTCGAGCTCTTGTTGGGAGAGACGCTTGTCGTACTCCCCGAAAACCTCAATAAACGCTGATTCTAGCTCTGTGGAGCAAGAATACCTGAGTGATACGAGGCGTTATCGGATAGCTGCAAGCTCTGCTTTGCTCTGTTTTTGCTTTCACGATTCTCGCAATTTGCCTTCATAGCGCTTCTAGCTAGCTATTCTGGCACATTGAAGCCTATTCGCTACAGCCCGTTTGCTGGCTTCAAAAGCAACGCTCGGAATTTCAGCACTCGAAACTGCGCAAGCATGGGACAATCCCTGGGGCCCCAAACTTTGTTCGGTACACCGAACAACTGATCCTAGGTTACGACGCACAACTTTCTCACTTCCAACAACCCCGGCAAGTGCGTTTCAAACTCCCATGCAGAAACAACAGCAACATTGCGCCATGCAAGTTCGCGCCCCTCGACGATTCGTTTTGTACGCTGCAATGCCTTCACGTTGGTGGGAACCGACACAACCAAACCTGATCCTGATTTGACGGCGCGATCAATGTTCTTGGCAATCGTGGATTTCCCGCACTCCACTTGCACAACAACATGTCTCACTGGTCCCGAATCGGCTTCGCGTTTCTTCGTTGCAACAGCTCATTGCGCTGCGCGAGCCCCGCGACTAGGCTCAGGGTCGGTGAGAAACCTTGAGGGCTGGAGTGGCCGAGTGGACCAAGAACCCAATCCCAGCGACATGGACGACGACCCTGCATTCTCGACACCTTGGGCGTTCTTCTTGCTGCTATGTGTATTCATGATCCCGTGCTCAGTCTTAGCAACGCTGCACTTACATGGGAGGCTCTTCCCGAGGAGACTGAGCAACGACGAGCATCTGGAGATTGTCTGGTTGAGCCTGGACTTCACAATTGTGGTTTGGCCCATCATGCTTCTTCTGTTTCGACTGATCGGCAGCACGGTCTTCCTAGCTGGATACCAGTGGCAACCGGAGTTTGTGCGCGCCGCCAGAGTCCATGGCGGTATTCTAACAGTGCTTAACCTTCTGATGTTTGCACTTGTAACTCGCTTCGATTCCGGAGGCATTCCTCACATTGGCGTATGGTGTGACTTGCTGGAGATGGTGTCCCCGGTGGTCCATTCCCCTGTGCTTGAGTGGGCATGCGCGGCCTTCGGGGCAGGTGTTGGAGTGTACTCTTTGACACCATACTTCGATCCTCGTTGAACGGTGACAGAGCACTGTGCTCTCACGAAACGATGGCCGATCTGATCGTTTGAAACGGTGGACGAACAACTCTCCTCCGGACAAACAACAGGCCGTGCTCAACAAGGGCACG
>JBCCHQ010000024.1:0-48854 GCA_039028735.1 Planctomycetota bacterium
CAGCACTCCACCAAGAAACCGAATCGATCGGTACTGTTATTCGCGATGTGGAAGAGCGATTGCGGAGTATGAATCTCGGGATCGAAGCTTGGTTGTCCGAGCAACCGATCTGGTCCCGCGAGATGAGTGTCAGCTCGAGTCCCGTTGCGCCACGGTTGGAGCTGCAGCTGGGCTTCGCGCCACTCCGGGGATCGCGAAGCCCGGCCGCAGATTCCTGGCACCTGCAACTGCGAGAAGCCGAAGTGACGCCAACAGCAGGCGTGATCCCGGGGGAGGGCACTCAGCGGCTCCGCATCCAGGATCAGCAGCCTCTCGCTCGCTGTTCGCGGGAAGACCAAGTTGCAGCGCTGCGGCTTCTGCCCGACATCCTTGCCCACCTCGTCGAGCTCGCCCAGCAGCGCATCGAGGCGATCCGGGCCGCGAAGAAGTTGGTCTAGAAGTCAGACCGATCAGCGAGCCCAACGCGGGGCTCGCGCGGCCTGCAATCCGTGCAAAGCGATTGGTGCGACGATCAGTCCAGCGCTGCGAGTTCTGCCTCCAACGCATCGAACAACGGAGCCAGCGTCTCTGCCCCCATATCGAAGTGGCCTCCAGCGGTCTTGAACAGCTCTGGGAGTGGCTTGCTGCCGCCGAGGCTCAACGCTGTCCGGTACTGCTCGAGAGCCGCGGGCCCGTTGCGCTTGCTGTTGAGCCACACCTGCAGAGCACCCATCTGCGCGATGGCGTATTCGATGTAGTAGAACGGCGCGAAGAACATGTGTCCGATTCTCTGCCAAGCGTTGCGACGGTAGCTCTCCAGTCCACTCCAATCGACACCTGTGCTGTAGCGTTGATTGAGCTCTAGCCACTTCTCCTCGCGTTGCGCGATCGTGCTACCCCGCGTCGAGTAGACCCAATGCTGGAACTGATCGACGATCGCAAACCACGGGAAGTACTCAATCACACCTTCGATGAACTCGCGGCGAGCACGCGCGAGATCCTCGCCTTGATAGAACTCGTCGATGTGCGGCAGGGCGAGCAACTCCATGCTCATGCTCGCCACTTCACAGAATTCCATCGGTGCGTGGCGGTAGTCGATCAGCGGCTGATTGGCGCTTGCATACGTGTGAAAGGCATGCCCACCCTCGTGCAGGAGGGTTCGAAGGTCCAGGTCGACGCCGACCGCGTTCATGAAGATGAAAGGAAGACGCGCCTCGCTCAAGGTGCTTTGGTAACCCCCTGGAGCCTTGCCTGGACGGTTGTCGAGGTCGAGCAGTCCAAGGTCTCGCATCTGATCGAACTGTCCCCCGAGATCGCAATCGACCTTGTGAAAGATGCGACTGCATCCAGAGATGAGGTCGGTGACTTCCGTGAACGGCTCCAGGGCTGCACGTCCGAGCGGGTCTACTTTTGTGTCCCACGGTCGCAGTACATCGAGCTTCATGCGCTCGCGACGGCGGGCGACGATACGGTCCACTGCCGGCAGCGCTACTTTCTCGACAGCGTCGGCAAACTTGTCGCAATCTTGGGGCGTGTAGTCGAAACGTCGAAAGGTCCGAAACTGAAAGTCACGGAAGTTGTCCAACCCTGCGTTGTCCGCCACTTGCTCGCGCAAGCGCACCTGCTGGTCGAAGAGCTCGTCGAGCTGCGGACCGTCCGCGAGTCGCGTTTCACTGAGCGCCCGCCAAGAGGCTTCGCGGACGTCGCGATCGGTCTCCAGCTGGTACTTGGACATTTGTTGTGGTGTTCGCTTCTGACCGTCGAAGTCGATCTCGAGCGCACCTTGAATCTCCTCATAGCGGTTCGTCAGTTTCGCTAGCTCGGTCTCCAGGGGCACGTTCTTGTCGTCGAACAGGTCGAGCGCGGTCAGCACATTGCGTTCGTACACGCCATACACAGCGGCGTCGAGCTGCGAGCGAGCGCTGCAATCACGAAACTTCACGTTGAGTTCGTGCTGGATCGGCTTGAGCTGCGGCTCGAACTTCTCGACCCACTCCAAGAACGATTTCTTGGCGTCCGCGTCGGTGGTGTCCACAGTCGTCCGGATGTAGATGCGAGACGAGACTTCGTCGATCACCGCTTCGAGTTCTGAGCGGTTCAGCATCCACGTTTCGAGAGCCGGCAGCGTCTCCAGGTCGGTAGCTTGCAACTGCTCGAACAACGGGCGGACGTCATCGAAAGTGCGCACGACCAGGTCTTTGGGTACGAAGTTGCGCGGGTATGCGCGCGGGAGCTTCTCCAGTGTATCGGTCGACATGTCGTCCTCTTGCTAGGGTAGTGCGACTCGAAGCCGTTCACGAGGCGCCGACAGCCCGCCGCTGTGGCACCGCGCCATTGGCGCAATCGCACATCCTAACAGAGTCAGCAGCCGCCTACGAGAGACCGGAGCAGCGCTTAGGACCCGACAAACAGACGGCGGCGAGCTGCGAAGTTCTTCGCCAAGCCGAGAACGCCACAAAGTGGCGGCACGGGGGTACGCTTGCAGGACCTGCGTGCTTGGATTGCGGCGCAGAGAAGATCGTACCCGTGCGCCTCGACGTAACGCTGATGGGCGCCACGCTTCGGTGACCTCATACGGGATCGCCGAGGAAACGCAGCTCCAGCGAGGCGGTGCTGGCAGTCGTTGGCTGCGGCTAGCGAGACTCAGAACGCCAGCGCGTACTGTACGCTCGACTCAGCTGCTCGCGAGCGCGGCTCCGGATGATCACCGGAACGAAGTTCAGGACCGTCGCATCGGCAAAGCGCTCCGCGAGCTCCCGGGTGACTTCATGGACGCGTGGAAGCGGTACCGCCTGATCGAAGTCCTCCCAGATCTGCGTGGCCAATCCGTCCAGGTCATAGGCCTCATCATCATTGAGTTCGTCTTTGAGTCGGTTCCCCAACGGTTCTCCCCTCACCCGCGCACTGCCAACGCGTCGCTGCAGCTTGGCGAACATCTCCCGACAAGATCGTTCGGGGTCGCAAGCTGCCGTCTCGAAGATCCAAGAGCTTGGATCGATCTAAGATCGGACGTCGTATGGACTGGAATGTATGCCCCCGTGTAACACGGATCCGCGTGGCGTGCCACGCGAGAAACCGGCCTGCGTCCTAAGTCGTTGCATAGCTGGAGGTGACGCGGCCCGCCGACCCGGTAGATTCCCATGAATGACAATCAGTGCCGAGACTTCGTTGAACCTATGCCAGACGCGTCGTAACACGATCTTGCGTAAGTTCGTCCAGCTAGGGCCGAGATGGTAGCCTTCATCGGGGTGTTTCACGCTATCGGAGGCCGAGTCTACCGTGGAAAACGTGACACGAGAACGCCAGCGCGGGATCTCATTGCTCGAGAGCATGGCGGCCGTCGTGATTCTAGGGACCGGAATGGTCGCTGGGATCGGGTTGTTCAGGGTACAAAGTGTCGCAGTCGCGCAGAAGAACGCTTACCTGGGAGCGCAGCAGCACCTTCGCAACGAACTGGAAGCGCTACGTGCGCGGCCCTTTGCGGAACTAAAGTCGACACCTTCGACCGCCACCGAAGCCGACTCCGACTACTTGATCAGCACCGTGGTCACCACTCTCGAGCCAGGGGTCGCTCGTGTCGACACCAGCGTTTCGTGGATGAGTTCGACGGGTCAAGCTCCACAGATCACTGTCACCATCATCCGGTGTGAGGAAATCGAATGAATACCCGCTGTGCCGGCTTCAGCTTTTTCGAGCTGGTGGTCACTGTTGCGCTGACTGCCACACTTTTTCTGGCTTTCGGGTTGTCCCACTACCAGATGATCTCCCAAGCGAGCTACTCGTTGGAGCAGTCAGACTCGCGGCAAGACGTCCACAAAGTCATCGAGGAGATCGAACTCGCGATCCAGAGGAGCGAGACGATCGACAAGTCCGGATCCGGGGTCTTGGCACTCACGACGCGGTACCTGATCGATGAAGACGACGACACCGAGAGCGTCGTCTACGTGCTCAGTTCCAACCAACTGACGAAGCAGATCGATGCCGGAGCGGTCGAGACGCTCTTGGTGGGTGTACAGAGCTTTGCGTCCACCTACCTCGAGATCAAGGACGAGTTCCTGGCCTCGAACTACGACGCAGTACTGCCGGAGGGAAACAATCGTTCTGTCGATCCCGAAACCAAGGCGCGCTATGAAGTGTGGGAGCTAGGCCAAGTTGACCCGGACCTAGTGGACGCCTTTGAGCCTACCGAGGAGCACCTCGATGTCCTTTGCTCACCTGGCTACAAGCTCGTCGAAGTGGCCCCTCCCCTGCCGGCGAAGAATCTATCGGCAGAGATCACTTGGGTGCCCATGGTCGCGAACAAGCGCTATTGGCCGCTCGCCTACGGGAGCGCCAACAAAGGAGTAGCCCTGACTTTCAATTCAGGCACTGCTTACGTGTCTCGCTACACGTTCAGCAGTGACGTTGGCCCGAAGCCGACAATTGCACACGAACTGAGGCTCGGAAAAGAGTACGACATCGGTTTCCGAATCTTGGACGGAGAAATCTCGTTCTGGATGGACCAAGGTACGGGACGAGTAACGGTTGGCAAGGTGAGCTTGGCCGACCTCGACAACCTGCCGATCTACTGCGGCGGGCTACGCAACTCGCGCGCCACGTACGACAATCTGCGAGTCTGGAACCCATTGGTCGAGTTCAGTCTAACCGTCGACCTTTCGGGCCAAGGTACCGGACCCACGGAGTCTTTCGTCGGCAAGGCCACCCCACGACAGTAGCCAAGGCATGACGGCACCAAACATCTTCAGAACCTGTCGCATACAGAAGTCGCACCAACGCCAGCGCGGCGCTGTGCTGGTCCTGGCGATGATGATGATGACGATGACGATGGCGTTCGGTCTCGCCTACCTGTCGGCGACTGATTTCGAGCTCGAATGTTCTTTCGTCGACGTCGAGCGTTTGCAGGCTGAGGCGCTCGCCGAGAGCGCGGCTGACCTGGCGTATGCACGCTTGGTGTCAGGCAGCTTCGCACCTGAGACCAACATTGGTCTCGGGCTGGGCTCGTACTCCTACACCGTGAAAGCTGCGGCTGGAGGCTATGACTTGCAGGCTGTCGCGACGGTGGGGCGAGTCACAATGACCTGTGAGTCGCGTATCGCAACTCCCGAGACGGATCGGGGTTACTCGACTCCGTTCTACATCTTCGGCGATGTCAACGGTGACTTGGGGACGCTCACGTGGGACGAGGATCTCCTCTACGGCAACGGACTCAGCCTCACGGGCTCCGGCTCCTCCCGCTTTCTCGCCGACCTCACGGCAGTCGACATCGATCCAACTCAATACACTCGAACGCAAACTGCAGCCGCTGGGGACCACATTACGGGAACACACAGCGATCAGTTGTACGTTGATGGGGACCTATTCCTCGACGAGTCGGTCAACCTGACAGGAACCATCCTGACCACTGGATCTCTGGTCATCAATGGCAAGGACGCCGACGTAACGCTCGATAGCGGTACCGAGAAAGGCCTGCTCTACGTCTTGGGCGACCTAGAACTCACAAACATCGGCAATCTTACGCTACGTGGATCGATCTTTGTGGAGGGCAACCTGATCATGGATAGCATCGCCAATATCGATGCGATCAGCACGCTCGTCGTCAACGGAACGTCGGACTTTCAACTGGCATCGACCAGCGGCGCCTGGCTGCTGGATGCGTCCGTCGCAAGAGATCTGCCGCCACCTATCATCGACGCGCCCGTCACCATCATCTCCCACAAGCCGGTTTGGCGGCGCGTCCGGGCAGGCAACTGACGAATGCTAGGCTCGCCTAGCTGCCGGGGCGGGCGCACGCAAACAGCACTGTATCGCGTCGTTCCCCAGCGACGGTTTGCTGTTGCGAGCGCAGCAGACCTTCGCGTGTAAGGCCCGCCTTCTCGGCAACGCGCGCACTGGCCAAGTTCTTGGGATCGCAACCCCACGACACTCGCTGCCAAGGCCATTCCTCGAAACCCCAGCGCAGTAGCGCTGTGAGCACCTGCGTGCCCAGGCCTGCATTCGATCGATCGGCGCGGATCCACATGCCGATCTCTGCATTGCGCCACACACGAGGCCCATCGCGTAGATGAAACCCGGTGCCACCCCACAGCTGTGATTCGTCCGGCGCCCAGATCCCCATCGTGTAGTCTTCACCCGTGAGGTACTTCCCCCCCAGCTGCCGAACTGTCAGCTCCGCTTCTTCTTCGGTTTGATCGGGAGTTGCCCAATGCATGTAGGTCTTCAAGTGCTCGTAGCTGGAAGAAACGGCCTCGCGGAGAGCTGCCCCGTCTCCGGGTTGATAGCAGCGCAGCACGAAGTGATCTGTAGCAAGCCGTAGAGGTGCGAGAAATGGGTCCATCGCTTTGACCTATTCTATTGCGGCATCCAACTGACGCCCCGAGTCTAGCTACGCATGCTGTCGGTTGTCGACCGAACACACGGAAACTCGAGAGGCTGGGTTCAACAGGCGGGTCACTCTTCGGTGAAAAGCCGCGCGGCCGCAAGTCCACTCAAGTACGCCCCCTCGACCCGAGGCCCACCGCACCAGTCGCCACAGGCCGCAATGCCGGCTGCTCGATCCAGGAGGGCACGCTCCGGAAGCGGTTCTGGCGGCAACGCGTACGCCCAGCGATGCGCGTGGATGGTCGCCGGAGCCGGCAAGTTCTCACCAACAGTCGCGGCAAAGGCAGTGGACAACTGTGCCGTCACCGTCGCTGTATCGTCGTCGAAATGCTCTCGTGACCAATCAGGCGAACCGTGCAGGACCCAAGTCTCGTTGCCCGCGCGGCCAGGTTTCGACGAGTTGCGGGCGATCCAGGAGAGCGCTGAGCGCTGACAGAAAGCGCCGTCGAACGCGACGGGCAGCGGCTGTTCGAAAGACGCAAACACAGCCCAGCAGGGCGCAAAGTCGACCCGCGCAGCGTGCGCTGCAATGTCGGGTGCAACACCATCGGCAAGAACGCGCGTTTGCGGGGCCGGAGCTGACAATACCACACGGTCGAAGTCAGTGTGGCGGCGACCGTCTGCACCGATGATCACCCACTTGCGGCCGGCACGTGCGAGCTCTTGGATGGGTTGCGACAGCCGGACATCCAACCCCCGAGCCAGGTGGCGCCCGATCGAACTCATCCCGGGGACACCAACGTAGCGTTGGCGTGGCCCTACCGCCGTATGCACGCCATTCTCGACGGAGACGATCCGCCCGTCCCACTCGGCAACCACCCCAGCGGCGAGCCAGCGATCGACAGTTGCCTGGAACGCGTGGTCGCGAACCGTGAAGTATTGAGCGCCATGATCGAACGCGACATCGTCGAGACGCCTTGTCGACGCACGGCCACTGCTACCGCGAGACTTTTCGAAGACCGTCGCGTCGATCCCCTGCTGCGTGAGCAGATTCGCACACGTCAGCCCAGAGATACCGGCTCCCACGACAGCAACCCGCAACTGACCCCCTCTACTCGACGTCGATCAGGATTTCATTGCGGCGCAAGAACCAGAGCGTGAACGGCGGATCGTAGCCGGCATATCGAGGCTGAGATCTCTCTTCGATCTGGTTCTGCGCGAGCCAATCTCTGAGCCGCTCCGTGTTGCTTGCGTACTTGGCGTCCGTGCGAAAGCCGCTGTATCGGATCGCTGCCACGCGCGCGCCGCGTACTTCTCGCAATCGCACGCCTGGATCCGTCGGCTGCGGTGCCGTTTCGATTGTGTACTCGCTGGGAAGAACGAACGCCATCCGCCAACCGGCGTCCGTCGCTGATTGCAGCACCGGGGCCGTCATCTCGATCTTCTGCGGCTGCGGTTCCTGGACGACCGGCGCCGTCATGGCCACGCTTCGTGCCCCGTCGTTGGCGCCGGAGATGTAGCGAAACAGACGCCAAAAGGCGGATTCCTCCGTGTCGGAGATCGACCCGTTCTCATCGGTTTCGACGAGTACCAAGGTCTCGTACTGCCGAATCTCGACAGCGCCGTCCTCTGCCAGAACTTCGTATTCAGGCTGTTCGTAGAGGCGGATCCCGACGACGGAGCATCCAGTCGCACCAACGACAGCGGACGCGCACGCCCACACCAACAGCCAGTTCTTCATCTCGGCCTTCTATCTGGAACTGAGAGCCGAACTGGGGACATGGCAAACAAGCAGTGTCAACGCGGCAACCGGTCGCTAGCAGCCGGGCCAGAACGATTCTCGGCAAGGGAGCCCTAGCCCCTAAGTCACTTCTCCAGTGCATCCAGTTGACGCGCAATCTCCTCAGCACGCGCCGTGACCGCAGCGCAGCCTTGGATGTCACCCTTGCGCTGCAAGTCGCGGGCTTCGCGCTGTAGCTTCTGATACGCGCTTTCGAGTCTCCGAATCGAACTGTTCTTGAAGAAGCCAAACATCTGTTCCCTTTCGCGTATGCGCCTCTGGAGGCTTCGTCACGAGGGCGGCCAGAGATTCAGGTTGGCAGTGATTGCAAGATATCGCGGCTCTTGCCGCGGCTGGGCAAACTGCTCCTGCATCACGACTTGGCGAGTCATCGAAATGGTTGGCGGACGATCCCGAAACCGCTCGCACCTCAGTAACGAATCCCACTCACGATTGCTTGCTCCAGTTCAGTTCTAGCGCGCGGTAGCTCGTTGAGAAACCACCACCTCCAACGGCCAGATGGGACCTCCCCTTTATGACGCGAAATGGGATACCGCTCGTTACGCTCGCTTCATTGCTGCTGTTCCTGTCCCCTGCCGCCGGGCAAGAAACGCGCCGCGAGGAGGGTTCTTCTCGTGCGCCGCTCGCCGCTACGAGTGACCATCCGGAAACGCGTCCCCGTGGCAGCCTTCGCAGCTTCCGTCCGCGCATCGAACTCGGTAATGAGTGGTTGTCACGCGCAAGTGGCGTCGAGCTGCATACCGTCGAAGCGCAGGCGAAGCTGCCACTGTACCCATGGTTTGGCCCCCCACCGCCAGCCATCACGTTCGGCTTTGGGTACACAGATCTGGCTTCGTCACACGCCGAGCTCCCGTCGGAGCTCTACGCCTATTCGACGAGCCTCGCGTGGCTGCGCCCCATCGACGATGTCTGGACGTTGCGACTACAAGCCGGAGTGACCCTGGCCACGGACGGCGACAACCTCACGAGCGACGCATGGCAGTTTCGGGGAAGTGCGCTCGCGATCTACCAGCGCAATCCGGAGCTCCAATGGGTCTTGGGCTTGGTCGCCCTCCCGCAGCGCGGTATCCCTGTGCTGCCCGCAGTCGGCGTGACTTGGCAGCCTTCCCCAGACCTACGCGTCGATCTCGTCATGCCGCGTCCGCGCGTCACGACCCTCGTGGCGCAAACGAGTCACGGCCAGCACTGGGGCTTCGTCGGCCTCGAACTCGGTGGCAACACTTGGGGTGTCGAGCGCCCAAACGGCGCCGACGAACGGCTGAAGTACTCTGACTGGCGCGCGGTGATTGGCTGGGAAATGAAGCCGCACCCGCCAGACGTGGGCCCCCCGGCACCCGGAGGATTCTCCGCTCAACTGCAGCTCGGGTACGCGTTCTCTCGCGAACTCGAGTTCGACGGCCGCGGCGAGGATCGCCGCCTCTCGGATGCGCTTCTCTTGAGCTTGCGGTTGTCGTTCTGAAACGGCCAGCAACCTGCTACCGCACGCGCTGAAATCGCCCGGGCAGCCTAGAAGTTGTCGGATTAGGGGCAACTCCCCTGGGCGCAACCGGGACCAGAGGCAGACACGACGACCAACTCGCAGCCCGGGTGGGGTTGTTGTGGTGGTGGACCACTCAGAAACAGGTAGGACAACAAGAGCACTGGATCCTGGACGTTCACGCTCTGGCTAGCATCGACATCCAACGCCTCCAGGCAAGAAACGCTACCTCCGAGGAAGAGATACTCGAGAGAGACGACTGCATCAAACAAGTTGACCGCGTTGTCACCGTCAGAATCACCACGCAGAAACTCTGTATAGTCAGCGAGGAGCTGCCACTGATTCCAAGTCGCTGCAACACCGTGAGTCTCCATCGGCCAAAGAGGCGGGGCCGGATTCGAGCCTATCGGTGGTTGGTCCCACGCGTAGAGTTGATCGCCATAACTGTGCACTATCTCGGAATCACCATCACCATCGAGATCCACCATTAGAGTTGCCCACTGGGCATACGTAGAAGAGATGTTCGGCGTAAACAGCTTCGGCCATCCGGGCTTCTGATTCAGATTGTGATCGAGAAGATGCAGATACAGCCCATTACTTGCGTTGGAATTGATTGACCATATAGCGAGATCTTGCAGTCCGTCGCCATCAACGTCACCAACACTGCCCCCTATGTAGGTCGAAAACTCATCCAGCAGACTAGTTCGTAACGTTGCTGCTGGCGCAGGCATTCCTGGAGAATTCACGGCGATGAGGGCAATCTCCCCCGCCTCGATGATTGCGCGGAACACGCCACCGAAGTTGCCGGCCATGTGCTCACCGCCGGCTTGATTGTAACTATAGGTGACGTTGTGGGGAAACCAAGTGCCATCAACATGAAAATGCTGCAGCTTCTCGTCTCCGGTCATTAGCAAATCGGGTTGTAAGTCTCCCTCGACGTCTGTAAATATCAACGCCCCCGCGCCGCCACCATCCGACGGCAATTGAGGCCAGCCCGGGAGAATGGTCCCATCACTGGCGATTCCCCAAACAACTCCAAAGCGAGAGCCACTGGCATACATCCTGTATGAGCAGAAGACTTCCTGTAGACCATCGCCATCAATGTCGGCTGCGCTCAGTCCAGCGGGAAACTGATCGTTCCAAGGACCGAAACCTGCTGGTGCTGGGGGAGGTTGCAACGCCACCGGCCACGACGGCAGGAGCTGTCCGAGTCCATCAATGCCGAAAACACGCATGATCGAGCTTCCGCTGAGAACGAAAATCTCGTCTGCACCATTGCCATTGCTATCTGCCAAGACCAGATAATATATCTCCAACGGATTGGTGCCCCACACGGTTGTCGGAAACGCGCGTGGGAACCCTGGGAGACAGGCACCGCTGAAATCCATCGCTACGATGCGACGATGCGTTGCTTCAATGTATACGAACTCTCGCTGCCCGTCGCCGTTGATATCACCGATTCGCGGTGGAATGACAGGCCCTGAGACGCCGTTCTGTGGTTGCGGCGGAGGGGCTGTCGTCGGCCAGCCCGGAAGCAGTGCACCCGATGCCGAAAAGACATGAATCCCGCTGAAGCAGCCCACGATGATCTCGTGTCGACTGTCGCCGGCAATATCAGCCGAGACCATGGATGGGCTCTGCTGAGCTGGAGCGAATGGCGTCTGCCAGAGCAGAATGCCAGCAGTCGCTGACATCCCGCTCCAGAGAACGAATGTGATCATCAGGCAGACGCGCATTTTGTGACTCCAATCGACTAGCGGACCTAGTTACAACTAAGTGGTCCATACACGATCTGACCACCCGCCGGCAGAACAGGCAACGAGTCAGGTGTGGGATCTACTCCGCAGATCCCGAATGGCGCGGGTGGCGGCGTCCCGCCGTTAAAGAGATACGTATACAAGTAGACACCGTCGGCAACGTTGATGCTGCCATCATCATTCGTGTCACTTGCGTCCGCTACATTCTGGTACGCCTGGCCAAAGACCTGGTTCAGAATGGCAACCACATCGGCAATGTTTGTGGCCCCGTCGCCATTGGCGTCGCCCCGACGGAAACCAGGCACGTACTCGTCTGCGCCACGGTCCAAGGCGTTACTAGCGGGAGGATTCAGGGGCAATCCTGAAGCGACAACATCCACAACACGGGGGTCGCCATCCGCATCCTCAGATACAGCGAGAAGAAGTCCAGGGTCACCGGTGCCGATCGATGGCGAGTCGCGGTGACCAATATGCCAGTCGTTCGGATTGAGCAGTGGCGCCTGGGTGTTGTTATTGAACAGGGTTGAGAAGGGTGCACCGGGGGGCATCTGAGTATAGCGAAAGCTACTCGTCGTCTGTGGATCAGTAGCTCCCATCGCCAACTCGCTTGGACCATTGGGGACGTTCGTGAACACACAGCTCGTTGAGGCGTCAAACGCTGCTCCCTCACCGGCGTTGCCGGGGAAAAACACACCGACACCCAAGGGAGACATGCCACTCAGAGTGTTTGCCGAGAATGTATTCAAATGCACAAGTGCCTCCGGCTCATTGCTCGGGCCGGGTGGGATAGTAGAGTCCAAGTCATGAGCAGCGATGTAAGCTCCTCCCCCAAGATCGAACGCCGAGTTGTTGTTCAGCGCGTTGCCGACAATCTCGACGAAAGCAGCGGCAACGGTAGGCATGTTGACACGAATGAAAGCGCCACCGCCCGCCTCTGACGGTGCAGGCCATTGTACAGGGCCGGTCGAGCAGTTGGTAGGGTGCACGAAAGTGATGTCGTTTCGCTCTACGACGTTGTTGTAGACCCGCAGTGAGAACGCCAGCGAGTCGGGCGTATCAACGAACAGCCCGCCGCCTTGATAGGAGTTGCCAGCACTATTGCAGTACTCGTCAACTGGCTGAAAAGCGTCGTTTTCGAAGATGTGGTTGCTGTCGATGTGTGCGTTGGCGAAGTATCGAATCTTTTCAATCTTCCGACCAAACAATTCAACAGCGACACCGGCGCCTTGCATGCCGTTGTTGCGGTAGACATCGTTTGCGCACATGACAAGTGTGTGATTGGCTTCCGGAACGCTATACAAGCCACCTCCGATGCGCAGCCCCTCCCAAGCCACCTGATCGTCGAAGGCGTTGTCGTGAATATCGTTGCACACTACGATTGTCTCGAACGTCGAGATCTCTTTGAAGAGTCCAGGCAACAAGGCGATACCTGCTCCGCGAGTAGTCATCGTCGGACTGTCGAGCACGTTGAACGACACTTCGTTCGCGACGATTTGGACGTTGCGGGCCTCCTCGACGTAGATACCTCCTCCGTCTTGGCTTGCGACATTACCCGTGATGATGTTTCCACGAATGTGGATACCCGTGTTGTTGTTGTTGTTGACGAAGACACCGCCACCATTCGGAGCCGAGTTACCGTTCGTGATTGTGAAACCATGCCAGCCAGTAGGATCACACGAAACAGCGAGCCCAAGCTTGACGTCGCTGCTGGGTGTAAAGGCGCCCGTCCCGGTGATGGCCACGGCTGGGCCACCGTTTCCGGAGATGTATGTGCTGGAGGGGCCAGCCACACTGTAGATGGTGAGACCACCACGATATCCTGACGGGTCAAAGGAAAGCGGAGCGTATGGATTCATCGCTGGATTTGGCCGAGGATGCACGGCAATCACGGTGTGGGTAGAGGGGTTCGTCGCCACCGACGCCAGAATTGCAGCCTGGATCTCCAAGAACGTGTGGCCAGGTCCAACATTCACGATAGTTCCGGACACTGGCAGCGTGTCCAGGTAGCTGGTAGCGCAAGGGCCTGTACCGGTCGCGGCCGCGGAGCCACTCCCTTGCGCGGCGCTTGCTGCCATGGCGCCGACTGGTGCCGCACTCTGAGCCGCCGTTGTAGCCGGCTGTGCAGCGGCCGCTAGGGGTGATGGTCCCGGTGCAGCGTTTGGCACCTCAGCTGCTGCGCTCTGGAAGAACTCACTCGCATCGAGAATCCCTCCCGATGACCGCGCTTCGCGAAGCAGCTCCGACAACTGACCCCCGCGTTCAAGCCACATTCCTACGAAAGCAGTGTCACCGGGCGTAACGCTACCATCGCCGTCCACATCGACGAGACTCACGAAGTCAGCAACCGGCTGGGAGTAGGACACTCCCGCCAGACATAAACTCACCACAAACACTACCTGAGCAACCGAGCGATACATTTGGCCTCCTCTAGCACGGCTCAAGGCCGGCGCAAGAAACTCATAAAAGGCGACGGCTACGTGCGACTGTCGATGTAGCCAGTCAAGACTCGAAATAGCCTCCGGTCCCTCCCTTCTCGAGCGAGCCACTCAAGGTCCAAGACTCCGCGATCCGCGACTGTCAAAGTGATGAACGAAACGGCTCATCTCAGTCGCTCATTGAAGAAGAACCTAACGTGTGGAACACGCCCGTCCTTTGACGACAACTCTAGACGTGCCATCCCACCTCCTTCTATGAAGGCGCCGTACTTTTTTGGTAAGTCAAAGAGAGATTTGACCTAGCGTGTTACCGCGCTACAGCGATAGCGAGAAAGCTCTCATAATCACTCTAGGCATCACGAGGAAGGGTCCCGTGAGAGACAGTGTCATTGGCGATCACGAGCCACAACCATCGTGGTCGCTCAGTCGGCCTCTGCCCCAGATGCGTACGGCTCGTCCAGGTGAAGACCGCCTCGCGCACCAGCCAAAAACTTAGGAATACCGCTGAGCTCGTTGGCAAGGGAATACGCATCAAGGGATGGTGGGTACAAAGTAGCCCGCGCCGACAGTGTGCTGTCCGAGATAGGAGGCTCAGCCAGTGGCGAGGAAGTCGCGGTACAACAAACAACAAAGAGAACTCGCAGTGCGTGCAATCGAGAATGGCATCCCTATGTCAGAAGTTTCTGCCATTTTCGCCGTTAGCACTCAAACCCTGTACCGCTGGCGAGCAAAATTCGTAGGTCTCAGCTCGATTGCTAGAAGGCGTTGGAAAGGCCTGGAACGCGAGAACCGCATCTTGAGAGATTTGCTCGCAGAGGCCGGAGTAGACGAAGTTTCAACAAGGAGTCGTTTGAGCCTCCTTCCGCTGCCTGAGTCGGGCACCAAGCCGTCACGAAGTAGGTGACTGAGCCTAGCAAACTCCTTTGTCGTGAGCGTCCTCAAAGATCTGGCCAAGCCAACAGTGAAAGGCATTCACAGAGCGGCGCCTAGCACCAAAACTCGTACGCACTGTCCTCTGTTCCGTCTTCTTCGCTGTTTCCTAGGGCTCGCATTGTGCCGTCCACTGGCACTTGAGGCTTCAGCTTTGCGTTGATCTTCTCTCGCATGTCTGCACTGACCACGGCGAAGTCGTTGTAAGTCACATTCGTAGCCCGACGGCAATCCAGCAGCCGACTGTAGACCGTCGAGCCCTTGTAGTTCACTGAGTAGTTGATGCACTCACCGAGGTGCTCCGTACCCTTGGCTAGCTTTGCCTGCACATCTACCGACAGACCCTCTTGCCGATACTCATAGAGAACGCACTCCAGGATGAGCTGCTCCGTATTGCAGTACGCAGTTGCTGCGACCACGTTTTTCTTGTTGTCCGATCCGCCCAACCCATGGGCGATCAAGTGACACCACTCATACGAGATCGACGAATGTCCGCGTGTTGCCCAACCGTGCTCGGACTGCCGGGCGTAATCATCGGCGCGATGCCCCAAGAGTGTCTCAAGGCGCTTCCGGCGCGGCACGTACCTGTGCTCGACAGCGTAGGGCGCGTCAGCTCCTTTTCTTTCGCCACGCCCAAAGTACCAAGCCCAGCTACCCTCGGCAGTAACCGCATTCATGAGCCTATGTCGCACTGAGCGCTGTAGGACCCACGCCTTCGTAACAAAACCGCGGGGGACCGCCGGCCTTCCGTGAAGTTTCGCACCGCTCCGAGAGACCCGCGTGAAGCTGCCATACTGATTGAGATACCAATGGTCTCCGCACTCGTTGCGAACGTGCACCGATGCACCTCGTCGGTACGCATAGATCGCCATATCCTACCTCGCCTTACTTGCCGTACGGTGGCACGGTCACGCGCAATGGGCCCCAGTCGATGAAGGTGTTTCTTTGGGCAATACGGACCGTTGAGTCCGGAGATTAGTTTCGAATCCCGCATTACCGCGGCCGCGCGACCGAACCCGGTCACTGGACCTCGCCGCGACAAGCGGCCCCACCAGCTGGGTGCCCATTGACAGAATTCTAGTCCGGCGGCCTCAGTCACTCACCTCCTACCAACAGCCGGGTTACCGGCCGCAACTTGTGCCAGTCCTCAACCCACCGCGTGCCCTCGGGGCGGGGGTCGTCTCGGAATCTCTCGCCTCGCGGCGGGAGCCAGCCCGGTTCGGCGTGCAGGCGGGCTTTCAAGTGCGCCGGCCGGGCGTTTTCTCCTAATTCTTCGAGATTCGTCGGTTTTGGTGTCCGCTGCGGCAGCCGTTTCCCCTTGTGCAAGAGCCTATTGCACCAGTGTCGCCCAGACCGTGGTCCAACGGCCCGGACTGGGCGTTATCTTCCTTGCTTTGACTTGTGCCATGCCCGGCCTTTCGTGGATCCGCCCCTGCCCGCCAGTGGCCCTCCCCGGGGGCCGGGCAGTTTGCCGATCTGGCTTGTTGGCCGGTCGCCCCCCTCTACGATTCTTCAACGAGCTCTAAGCCTCTGTTACGGGCCCTTGGTCGCGAGCTCCCTGCCGCCGCCAAGGTGCGCACCATCAGCGCTTTCGCGGCTGGCCAGATCTAGCAATCCAGCTACGACACGAATCATGAATCCACGACGGCGCCTAGCCCGAACCCCCGCGCAACCCCATTGCCTGACGCGCGATGCAGCCCGGACTTGAAAGAAGGTAACTATGCGTATCCGCCTGATAACGACACAGCTCTCGCTTGTTCTCATCGTCGCGGCGAGCGGTTGTGGACTGCACGCGCCATCCAGACTCCCCACAACGATGGACGAGCAGGCGGCTGCTACGCCCGACGAGGTCCTCCACAACCTGATGGCTGGGAACGCACGGTATGTCGCGGGGACGCTATCTGACCCAAACGTGGTCGCGCGGATCCAGGCATCGACCTCGGGGCAGTACCCGCAGGCAGTGATATTGTCCTGTCTCGATTCGCGCGTGCCTGTCGAACAAGTGTTCGACCAGGGAATCGGCGACATCTTCGTCGGCCGTGTTGCGGGTAACGTCGAAAACGTCGATCAGCTTGGCTCTATGGAGTTCGCTACCAAAGTCGCTGGATCGAAGTTGATCATGGTGCTTGGGCACGAAGCCTGCGGCGCCGTGAAGGGTGCCTGCGACGACGTGCAAATGGGCAATCTGACCGCACTGCTGGGCAAGATCAAACCTGCAGTCAATGCCGTACAGGGCTACGCCCCAGCCGAGCGCAACAGCAAGAACCTCGCGTTCGTCAACGATGTCGTCGAACAAAACGTCCGCCTCACCGTCGCCGACATTCGCAGCAGTAGCCAGGTCCTCGCGGAAATGGAGCGGCGCGGCGAGATCAAGATCGTTGGGGCGATCTATTCCCTGCACACCGGAGCTGTCACTCTGCTGCATTGACGCGAAGACATCGTGTGTTCTCGAACCGTCATTGGGTGTATCGCTCGCCGCCTAGCGCCAATCTCCCGAAAGAACGAATGCACCCCACGTTTCGGGAAGTGCTTTGCCACCGCGGGCTCGATTCTTCTGCAGCATCCTTAATTGAGCAGCCCGGAGCGCCTCGAGCGTGCCTAGGTTGCGTCTCCACAGTCCATCGTAGAAGTCGAGCATGAGTTCACGAGTGGCGTCATCTTGCACCTTCCAGAGGGAGCTGACCACCGCCCGGGCACCAGCTTGTCGAAATGCTCGCCGCAGGCTCATCATCCCTTCGCCGGCGCGCACCGTACCCACGGCTGTCTCACACGCAGACAGCACAACCAGGTCACATTGACCCAGGTCGAGCCAAGCAACCTCCTCCGCTGTTAGCAGGCCATTGTCCTGACCAGCGTCCCGCTTCCCGCTGGCGCCAGCGCAAACAAGGCCAGAGAGCAGCCCAGGGAGGTAGCCGGTTGCAAGCTGGTGCTCGAACGCCAAGGAGTCTCGCCGCCCGCCAGCAACCCCAGGGTTCTGCTCACGGGCGACTGCCCAAGCCGACGGTAGTGCCTCGGGTTGGAAATACCCATGGGTAGCGAGGTGGACCACAGAATACTTCGGGAGTTGGTCCTTCAGGCGTTCTTCAGTGGCCCCCCTACCGTGCAGTGTCTTGCGCAAGCCCTTGGCATGGCGACGTCGGTGGGCTGCATTGATTCCATCGACTTCTGGGCGCGTGTTCGGCAGTGGTTGCCAAGCGCGCCGCAGATCGCCACCCCGCATGACCGTCGACTCGTTCTGGGGTGGATTCGGTTCGCCCGCCGAATCAGACGCTTCGCGACTGGTGTAGTCGATCGCTCCTGCAGCCAACAGCGTCGGTTCACGACGCTCACGCCTCGCCCCAAGCCGCAACAAACTGGCGGAGTCTTGTAGGTAAACGAAGCCATGGCGTTCAATGAGGTAACGCCCGTCGCCATCATGTAGCACTTCGAACGGCAATGTTGCGAGGAACGAGTCCGGGCAAACAAACAGCCGCTGGGCGTCACCGACGTGTCCGGCAAGAGGCTGCCAGAGCAGCGTATGCAACTCCACCGCGGCCTTTGCGCGTTCCCCCGTAGCCGATGGCTCGAGGTCGAGCCCCCGGGAAGGCGCCCCACGCTGTCTCGTGATCGCCGCTAACACTCGCTGTGCTGCCTGCTGGATCCGTGCGCTGTCACCCAAGTCGACGCACGTCAAGCCCTCCGCCTTTGTGATGATCCAGGCGCTGAGCTGCGGCTCGCTCCATGACATCCCTGCCACCAGCTTGCCATCTTTGAAGACGCCTGGAACGTATTCTCGCGATTCGAAGAAGTCGACCCACGCCGATTCATCCGGAAGGGCCGCGGCAATCTCTCGAGGGCTGAGCGCTGCGGTCGCCAGAGCCGCTAGCCCGCTGCTTTGGCGCAGTCGAGCTCCGAGTGTATCGCGATCTTGCCGCAGCTGCCGGATCTTCCGGGCGTGAAGCTGCGGATCAGGAATGTTCTCTTCGGACAGCGCGTTGGAGAGCGCTGATTGCAGCTCTCGCAGTCGAACGAGGTCGATTCGTTGCTGCGACGAAAGAGCCGCAAAGACGCGCTGACGGCTTTGCTGGAAGAAGCGAGAGACGAGGCCCTTCCAAGTCGTGACAGCCGCATAGCACTCTTCTGTGCGCTCAGTGCTCTCTGTACCGAGCGTCGAGTGGAGCCGAAACACAGACCGTTCCAGCTCGGCTGCGTAGCGCAATGCGTCACTCTCAGAAGCGTCCGCCAGGTGAGATAGAAGGCGTTGCTTCTGGCGACGCCAGAGGATCCTAGCTCGCTTCACGGCACCGTCGGCTTTCTCGTCCTGGTCGAGGGAGAGCTGCAGCTTCATCGCCCACAACGTGCGTTCATGCTCGGGTCCGAACGCCGCGCTCCAAATCGACTCAGCGCGCTGAGCGTGCGACCGCGACAACTTCAAACGACCCAATCGGCGTTCGGTCTTCGCGAGGTCGAGAAGCACACGCGCTACGTCGGGAGCAGCCGATCCTAGAGCTTGTTCCCGGATCTGGAGAGCTCGCTGCTGCAACGCAAGTGCATCGCTGTGTCGCCGCTCCGCATCTGCCAGGTGCCCGAGCGACACCAAGGTGTCAGCTACCGACAGGCTTCGAGGGCCGTCAATCTTCTCGCCAATCGCCAGGGATCGTACGAAGTGTTTCCGTGCCGCAGCGAACTCACCTTGAGACATCAACACACCCGCGTAGTTACTCAGTAGTGTGGCAAACTGCAGGTCCTCGTTGCCTCGCTCACGCTGGATCAATAGCCGGCGATACGCTGCCAGCGCTTCGTCGAGCTTTCCCTGCACGAAGAGGGCCTCAGCAAGACTCGCCCTCGCCGCGATGATGGTATTCGGACTCGGGTCTGGCGCGCTTTCGACAATGGCGACCCCTCGCCGGGCAGCGGCCAACGCTTCCGAGTGGCGATTCAAGTGATTCAAGATGCTGACCTTTGTCTGCAGCCTGCGAGCTACATTGGGATGGTGGCTCCCTGACGTACGCTCTGCAATCGCGATGGCTTCATCGAGAAACGGTAAGGCCTGATCGTAGTTGCCCTGGGCTGTTTGCAGCTCCGCAAGCACGATCAAGTTTCGCTCGAGGAACGGATGGTTGGCGTGCAGCGCCTTCCGTCGGATCGAGAGAGCGCGCTCCAACAGCCCCCTTGCCGTCGCGTAGTTCCCCAGGCTCTGCTCGAGAGTGCCGAGATTGTGTAATGGCGTCGCAACCTCAGAATGGTCGGCCCCGTGAAGCTTCTCCGTGATTGCGATGGCTCGTCGCAAAGCCCCGCGGGCGTCCTCCCAACTGCGGACGTCGAGGAAAGCTGTGGCCAGATTGTTCGACGCTCCGGCAACCTTGTCGTGATTCTGGCCATAGAACGTCTCCAAGACGATCAACGCTCGCTGGAAGTACTTGATTGCCACATCCGGCTCACCCATTGCGAGGATCCGGGCGCCCAGGTTGTTGAGTGTGTCGCCAACCAGCCAGTTGTTTGGGTCGCATACCTCTTCGCACATCGCGAGAGCTTCCTCGAGAACCGCACGTGCTTCTGTGTCCATTTGTAGGTAACCACATATCGCTGCGACATTGTTCATGGCCTGAACAACGTGAGGGTGTTTGCCGAGTCGCTTCCTGTCATGTGCCAGAAGGCGACGATAGGTTGGCAAGGCCTCCCGATGGAGGTGCTGAGTCATCTGCATCCGGCCAAGTGCTCGCAGGGCATTGATCGTATCCTTGTGATCGGGCCCTTTGGATCGGTCGAAGATCGCAACCAAGCGGCCGAAGAGAGGCTGTGCCTGCGAGAAGCTCTGCATGCTCTCGTAGACACCCGCGAGGTTCTTGAGGCTCTGGGTGATCGCCTTGTCGTTTGGCTCGAGCGACTTCTCACGAATTGCCAGGGACCGCTCAAAGAGGCTTGCGGCTTCGCGAAACCGCTTATGGTGGCGGTGAACCAAGCCATAGTTGTTGAGACTCTTGGCCAGCTCGAGATCGTCGGGAGAGAGCTTCTTCTCGCGGATCTCCAATGCACGCCTCCATGCCTGCTCCGCGACAGCATAGTCGCGAGTGACAAAGCTGTAGTAGCCGAGACGATGCAGGGCGTCTGCGAGGCGGAGGTCGTCGGCTGCCAACAGCTTCTCTCGCGCCACGACCGTCCTCCGCGCGTCGACGGCTGCCAGCTCGAACTGCTCTGGGCGAGACAGCTTGGCAGCCGGGCCCAGGGTCCAACGGAGCTGGTACGATCCGGCGTTGCCGTCCACGCTGCGGACCTCTACCTGGTACGTGCTGTCGGCGGTCAGTTCGTAAACGACGCGGGCGTGCTGCCCTAGCCAGTCATTGTCGCCGCTAGCGACGATACGACCGCTTTCGTCACGAACCGCGATGGCAACGTCGAACAGATGGGCCACGCACTCGATTCGATGCGTGCCAGAAGTGGAAACAGTCAGCGTATGGGTCACCGGCGCATCGACCAAGGTTCCGTCAAAGGTACCAGCGGCTACTGCAACTTGAGCGGGACCAGCCGAGCGGCACTCGGCCGTAGGAGAGACGAACGCGAAACACGCAACGAACGATGCCGCAAAGACTATGCACTGAGCCCGGCGCCGTACGCCCATGCACGTAGCCCTTGCAACAACTTCACTAGAGGGCTGATAACAATACAAAGTTGCCTCCGGCCTACCAAACCGGTCGGGTGCCGCGTGCGTAGCCCGATCATCGACTCTTGAGTTGGCGCTTGCCGTCCTCGTGACCTCCAGCGTCACGACGGACCCAATTGACTTCTACTCTGGCGTGAGCTCGAGCTAACTTCGACCCCAAACTTCAGTTTTCGGAGTTAACTCAGTCGAGCCGAGGCGCAAGCGACGTCCGGCAACTGCGTCCGCCCTTCGCCACAACGGCTCATGCGAGACTGGAAGCGACACTCCTCGGTTCCTGGGCCCCTCTCGATGATCTGGCCCGCGAGCCTACGGCGAGAGCGAACGCGGGAGCTCACCAAACCGGGAAAGGCGGGAACGTCACAGTCGTTGGTGGCATCTCTTAGGTACTTACGAGTACATTTGATGGCCGTTTCTTCGACAGTCGGAGTAGGAGTAGGTGAAAGGCAAGACGATGGTCAAGTCTGTGGGTTCGACGGTGGTCACTCTTTCGACGTTGGCTTTGTTGATATTCGTGCAGCCGTCTGGGTTGCGATCGGTGGCGTTTGCCAGCCCAACGTTTAGCTGGGGTGGGGGCAGCAGCGTCCCTGGAGTAGGCGCGATCACGATGGCCGACTTCGACGGGGATGGCCTCAAAGACGTAGCGGCTGCCGTCAACGCAGCGGGCTTCGGCGTGCAGATCTTGATCTCGCAAGGGGACGGAACATTCGCCGCTGGCCCAGCGATCACACTCACCGGTACGGCGCCTTCCAACATCGCGGCTGCCGACCTCGATTCCGACGGGGACGCAGACATCATCGTTGGGACCAGCTCGATGACTTTTGCAGGACTGGTGCCCGGTGACCTGAATTTCATCTACAACTTGGGCGGCGGCAACTTCAGCGCCCCCACCGCATACACGTTCGGCAACCTGATCAGCGGCATCACCTGTGCCGACTTCAACAATGACAACATCGAAGATGTGGTCACGATCAATGGCGTATTGGGACAGATGAACGTGCTGATCGGCAACGGCGTGGGTAGCTTCACGACTCCGAACACGGTCAGCTTGCCTACTTCCGACCAAGGCGTCGTGCAGGTCGCGTCCGACGATCTGAACGGCGACGGCAACGCCGATCTCATTGTTCCCTGCCCGTTGATGGACGTCGTTGCGATCTTCTATGGCAACGGCCAAGGCGGGTTCAACGCTGCGGTGTCCTACCCGGCAGGCAACGATCCCAAGCGCGTTGACTTCGGTGACCTCAATGGCGACGGCATGATGGACATGTTGGTGACTAACTGGGTCGCCGATCACGCCACGATCATGTTGCAGGTCGCAGGTGGTTTCTCGGTGTCGGGCACGCTGCAGCTACCGGCGATTCCGCCGAACCCGATCGGAAACAGCAACTGGGTGGATGTGATCGTGTCGGACTTCGATCAGGATGGTATCCAGGACGTCGCGATTCCTAGCTCGCAAGCGCTGGTAACCTTCGCTGGCATCGGCAACGGAACATTTGCTGCCCCGCAGAACTGGCCAATGGTTGGGGAGTGGAGTCAGCTACAGATGGCCGACCTGGACGCCGACGGCATCCTAGACATCGTCGGGTTGAACTGGACCCAAGACTCCGTCGACTCGATGATCAACGGCGCCAGTTTGGTAGAGAACTTTCGCCGCGGCGATGTGAATCGCGATGGCGGCGTGAACATCACGGACGGCATCGCGATCTTGCTCGAGCTGTTCGTCACGAACTCGCCCCCTATCCCCTGCCCTGACGCAGCGGACATCGACGACAACGGTGGTCTCGACCTTTCCGATGCGGTGAATCTGCTGTCGTATCTTTTCGTCAGCGGATCCCCCGCCCCGCCGGCTCCGGGTCCGTCGACCTGTGGCACCGATCCGACGCCCGACGCGCTTTCCTGTGGGTTGGATCCCTGCCCCTAGGAGTTGTTCGAAGGGATCACACCGCGAGGCTCAGCCGCTGGCTGGGCCTCGCGGTTGCGTGTTTGGTTAGACGGTCGTCGATCCATCCTGCCATCACTGCGGGAGTCCATCCCGCAACCGCGGCGTTGGCCGATTCCCGGCGGGATCCATACCTCCATTTCCTAGCCGAATTCACCGGAAACGCCATGAGCCTCGGAACTCTTGGACATCTCCAGACGTTGCGGCGAAAGTAGGTTCCGGACAGGGAGGTTGCTTGGAGATTCTATTGACGGTCGTGGCGGGCTTCCTTCTGGCCTATGCCAACGGCGCAAATGACAACTTCAAAGGCGTAGCAACGCTGGCCGGCAGCGCTACGACCACGTATCGCCGCGCCCTGACTTGGGCCACGATTACGACGCTGCTCGGCTCGTGCACGGCGCTGTTCGTCGCCCAAGGCCTCCTCGCTGCTTTCTCGGGCAAGGGACTGGTGTCGGCGGAACTCGCCGGGATGCCGGCCTTCACGATGTCTGTCGGCCTCGCCGCTGGCGCAACAGTCCTCACCGCCACCCGCTTCGGTTGGCCCATCTCCACGACTCACGCACTGGTCGGTGGGTTGATCGGTGCGGGGCTGGTCTCCTCTCCCGACGGTATCGACACTGCAAAGCTGGGCCGCGGCTTTCTCTTGCCGCTGTTGACCAGTCCGATCATGGCACTCGTCGCAGCGTTCCTGCTGTATCCAGTCGCCCGCTACTTGCGACGGACCTTCAAGGTGGAACGCGAGACGTGCGTTTGTATCGAGGAAACCACCGTCGCGCTGCCGACGCTAGCTGCGAGCGGAGCCGCGAGTGTGGCCGTGGATCCAGCGATTGCGACGCCGTCGGTCCACGTCAGCGATCGGACGTCTTGCCAGGTGCGATACAAGGGGAAAGTCCTCGGGATCGACGCGGGACCGACTCTCGACTACGCGCACTTCCTCAGCGCCGGCGTCGTCAGCTTCGCCCGCGGATTGAACGACACCCCAAAGATCGCGGCGCTGCTCCTCGTCGGTGAAGCGCTGGCACCCAACTCGGCACTGATCGGCGTCGCGATCGCGATCGCGATCGGCGGCTTGACGGCGGCGCGACGCGTCGCCCGAACGATGGCAACTGAGATCACCGAGATGAACCCCGGGCAGGGCTTCACGGCGAACATGATCACGGGACTGCTGGTTGTCGGAGCGTCGAAACTGGGCGTTCCGGTATCGACGACTCACGTCTCGTGCGGCTCGTTGTTTGGCATCGGGGCGGTGACGGGGCAAGGTCACTGGGGAATGATCCGTAACATCCTTCTGGCCTGGTTGGTGACGCTGCCGATCGCGGCCGGCATTGGGGCGCTCGTGGCCAGCATGTCGTAGACCCCGCCAGCGCTCCAGTCGCGGTCCTCTCAGTAACGACAGCTCGTCAAACCGTTCGCGAAGTTTCGTGATTCACGAAATGTCGTTAGCCTTCGTCCGCCCCAGAAAAATCATAAGCTTAAGCACGCCAAAACTTAGGAAATCTGCACCTCCTTGGCAGGGAACCTGCAAACACCCAGCGGCGATGCGGGGCACGCGTCGGCAAACGCTTCCCAAAGGAGAAACGAATGACTCACAACCACGACGAGTCCGCGGAGAATGCTGAGGTCGAACGCTGCAGCACTGAGTTCGCGTTCATCCTAGTTCTGATCGTGCCGCACGTGCTCTTCCTGCTGGCGATCTTCGCACACCTAGCGATGGTCGCCTAAAGTTAAGGGCCCAGCGGGCAAGCCTGCATCTGGAGTAGGGTGCTAGACATCCTATGCACCAGCGAGGCGCGATTCGGCGCCGGCTTGGGAGTGCTGCTAACCGCACCCAAGTGGAAGCAAGCAGGTGACTTCTCGAGTCGCCGGGCGCAAGGGAACGTACGTTGCTCCTGCCACGACGGTGGCTCTTGTTCAACGAGCCGTGCGCGTCAAGAGGTCGTCATAGTCAGGAGAATCCGCTCATGACAAGGCAGATGTTCATGGCCGTGGTGGTGCTGCTAGCGGGATGCGTCAACAGCCCGGGTTGGCCGGAGCGAGACGGAGCGAAACGGTTACGGCGTGCCGGGTACGACGGGGCGACCATTACCAAGATCATCCAGGGGCGCCCCCTTCCCGAGACCGTGTGTCATGACCTCGAGTCGATCCGCAATCAGGACGTGGGGTTCCTGCTGGCGCGCAATCCCCACTTGGGCATCGAGCAGATGACACGCCTCTCGCGCCGTAAGAACGACTTCGTGCGTGCCGGGTTGGCCCGCAATCCGTCGCTGACGGCGGAGCTCATCGACACGTTGCGCAACGACTCCTCACATACTGTGTGGATCGGCTTGGCGGCAAACCCGAGCCTGGAGACCAAAGCGCTGCTGGAACTGCGCAAGCAGCACGGACTGGACTGGAGCTGGTTCGCGATGAATCCTGCCTGTCCGGCACAGATAGTGGAGAAGATCCGGCACAGTGGCGACAAGAAGGCCCTCTACTGGCTGGATCGCACGAAGAAGAATCTCCGGGGTTGGCCGATCGAAAAGCCTCAGAGCTAGCGACCGACTGTCGTGGCGTAGCACCGTCCGTGTCGACGGAGTAGTAGCTAGTCAGAGCGTCCCGCAGTAGCATCGCGCGCGGAGACGGCCGCGAGTCAGGCGTTCCCGCCGTGAGAAGCCCTGCAGTCATGACAACAAGACCGAGATCACTGAGTTCGAACGCGATATGAGACACGATTGCATGCCACGCCAGCACCACGCACATTGTCCCGTCTGCAGGCAACCCAACGGCAGAGCACCCGACCAACAGAGCGCTGAGCCTCTGGAACAAACCCGTCTACCCGAGACGAAGCACTTGGACCTGGTCACCTGGGTCAGGGAGCACGGGCTCGATCCCGATGACCTTTGTCAGCAATGCACGACCGGCGAAGTGAGCTCGCCTTGCACCGGGGTCTGCGAAGCGGATCCCAAGTCACACACATGTCGTGGCTGCCGACGAACATTGGCCGAGATTAGCCATTGGCCACAGCTCAGCCCCGAGAACAGGGCAGCAATCTGGCTGCGGCTCAACAACAGGGCGGACTCAGAAGCACCCTCCTGACGCGCAACAGTGCGATCGCCTCGGACGTACTCGCTTGCGGTCGCTGCTATTGTTTCAGCAGCTGTAGCCAGCGACTTGCGACCTGTCCAGCAGGTAGCTCCGGATACTCTGTTGCCAGTGCGGTCAGCAGCGGCCTGAGTTCTTTCAGGGCAGCGTCGTTCGCGCTTCTGAAGTTCTTGTCGATGGGGTTTCGCACCTGACTACCGTTCCCCTTGAACGCCTGCAGTTTGCCCCAGAGGCTACGTGCGCTCTGCAGCTTCTTGCTGGCAGTCGCGTGACGCTTGCCCGAACCGCGATCGGCCGCTGCTTTCGCGGCGGCCAGCAGCTGCGCTCCCCAAGGGGTTCCCTCGTAAGCCTTGGCTACCTTGCCGAGCGCCTGCAACGCGGCCTTTGAATTGCGCGGCACTTCTCGCTGAAAGGCTGCAACCGCGTTTCCAGCATTACGCTCGACTGCCTCAACCAGGCGCGCGAGTTCCGCATCGTCTGGACTTGCAGCCAGCTCCTTGCCCAGTGCCTCGAGCTGCTTGCCTAGCTGCTTGCCACTCTCGATCTTTCGGGCCAACGCCGCATGAGTCGAGTACGCGGCCTTGCCGACATAGATCGCCGGGACGGCCGTGAGCATTTTGCGGACCCGCTGGAGCACCGCCTTGCGGTCGCCTCCGTGATACGGCCCTCCTTGGTGGTGATAGACCAAGTCACCGTGATGGTCGAAGACCAGGTAGTACGGCACATACCGAATCCCTGTGACTCCAGGGTGGCGCGATTGCAGTGTAGCTGTAACGTTCGCGCCCAACGGATCGACACCATTTTCAAAGGCCTCGTGAAGCGCAGTCTTCGCGGTACCACGCTGATTGTAGCTAGCGATCAGGTGGAACGGCTTTCCCTCGAGTTCGTTGGCCAGACCGACCAACGATGGCGTGAACGCCACGCAGCCCACTCAGCCGCCGCCAATGTTTACCACGACGACTTTTCCGAGAAGTTCCGCAGGGGCCTCCGTCGGCCCGAACAAAACGTGGCCAAGCTGCAGGTCAGCGATACGACTACCCGCCGCCGCCTGCGCCTGCCCCTCCGCAAACGCCGGAGTCGGGGCACCAACGATTGCAATTGCCAACGCGAGGAGAAGCGTCGGCAATAGGAACTGCCAGCTCTGATTGCGCATGGTCAGCCTTTCCGAGTAATCACGCAGCGAGAGTAACTTCAAGAACAGCGAGGATACTCAACGCAACGCTCCCAAGTAGCCTACGGTTCCCAACACCACGTCCAATTGCGACCACGCCAACCTCTCTTGGCCACCCCTCGTAGCCCTCAAGGACACGGCGCAAAAGCTGCGCACTCGAGCGCCGACCCAACGGGGTCGGATCCGCAAGCGGGATGAGGCGCCGCCGGGGGCACCGTAATGTCACCGAACAGGCCAGAAAGCATGCAGACGACGTCACCGATGTCGAGTCCTTCATCGTCATTACAATCGCACGCATCATCGCAGCTCAACGGCAGCGACGGGGGCGCCTGCGGAAACAAGAACGTCAACAGCCGCACTGGATCCGCAATGTTGTAGCTACCGTCAGCATTGCAATCCCCGCGCACGAACGCTTCGAAGCCAATGGGGATCAAATCGCCTCCGCCGACGGCGTCAGTAACTACGACACCGCTGCCGGCGGCAAAGGGATCTGCCGGGGTTATCGTTTCATAGTAGATGTTGCAGCCGTTGAGCTCGAGAGTCGTGCCTGGCTCGAGAATGAGCTCGCTCACATAAAGCGTCTCCTTCCCGGCGCCGGGCGTATTGTCGTGGTTATCGACCAGCGCAACGGCTGTGGCCGGAGGCCCGATCCGTAGCGTGCCGATCGAGAACAGGGAACCATCCGGAAGCACGACACTCGCACCGACATCGGCAGCAACCAACTCGAGCATCTGCACGCCTCCCCCAGGGGCGCCACTAAGCTGTAGCTCACCACCGGTAAGATCGAAGCGCGAGGAATCGTCGATGGCCACATCGAAGTCTCCTCCGACCACCACTTGTCCCTGCGGAAACAGCAGTGTTGCAGCTTGCGTCGCGCTGAAGTGCTGGCTTGTGCTGGCGCCTGCGCCAACCGCCGTCGTGGCCGCGGTGCCACTGGAAGTGATCGAGCCCGTAACCGTCAGCTGGCCGCCTTGGATCGTCAAGCTACCATCGTTGAGTAGATCGCCGACAATCTGCAAGTCTGCGACGGCGATAATGTCGCCCTGGTTGTCGACATCTCCTTGTATCGTGCCGAAGCCGGAGATCGTCGCCAGAGCCTCATTCGTGAACGCTTGGGCCCCAACCGCCCCTCCGAGCACCTCCAGTGTCGCGCTGCCGCCATTGACGAAGCTTGCGTCAACGAAAAGCGCTGCCGCTGCGTCGACGCGAACCGCGCCTTGTTGCGTGACGGTACCCGTTTGAATCAAGACGTCGGAGCCGAAACTCGCCACCAGGGTCCCGCCACTGGTGTTGTCGAAGCTGGCTCCTGTGACCGAGAACTCGCCGAAGCGAGGCGTCGACACTGTGCCGCTGTTCGACAGCGCAGCCGTCACCTCACCGTCACCGACCAAAGTTCCCTGCACCGACACGGCGCCACCGCCTAGCGTGCCACCCTGTAGTTCCAGGCGTGCACCGGCCAAAACCGACGTGCCGCCCGTCGACCGCAAATCGACGCCAGCCGCGACCTCGAGCACCTGCTCGCCAACACCAGTGCCCTCGATCGTCAGCAGGCACAGCGGCACGGCCCCGGAACCACGAAGCACGCTGCGATTCTCGGTCGCGCCTGCGTTGCTCAGAGTGGCCTCGCCCCCAGGAACGCCAATAGGGGTCCAGTTGTTCGGGTCGTTGAACAGACCCCCATCGGGTCCCGTCCACGTGAAGGCGTCGAACATGGTCTCGCACTCATCCGGGAAGCCGTTCGAGTTGCAGTCTTCGCTGAAACCCGTGGCGATGTCCTGATCATCAGGAATCGCGTTGAGGTTGCAGTCGTTCTCGCATTCGTCGGGAGTGTTGTTGGTGTTTAGATCCAGGCTCGTCCCCACAGCCAAGTCGCATTCATCGGGAACACCGTTGGGCTGACAATCGAGCGAGAAGCCGCTCGTGATGTCGCATTCGTCCGGGACCTGGTTCGCATTGCAATCGAGACTCGTACCCGCGATGAGATCACACTCGTCGGGCACACCGTTGCCGTTGCAGTCGAGGCTCGTCCCATCGGCAATATCGCACTCGTCCGGGATCAAGTTGGTGTTGCAATCGGCTCCCGCTCCGATCTGTGAAGCATCGCCAGAGAGGGTGTTGAAGTAGACATTGAATCCATCTGGCACCAGGCGTCCCGCACTATCCTCGAAGATCAGCGTGTCGACGTAGAGGGCCTCGGCGGCGCCACTCGGCCCATTGCGATTCCCGTTGTCGACGTCATCCACGAGGATCAACTTTGCGCCGGCGGCAATGACCAAGCGCGGTAGCTGGAAGTTGTTCGTGAAACCAGCCGGGACGTCACCCTGGTCCGACCCCGACACTTCCAGGGTTGCCAGCGTCAGCGCATCGCAAGGGTTCCCACCCACGCCACCAGTAACCTTGACGCCACCCGTCGAGTTGAAGTTGTGGCTACTTTCCGACGTCAACGAGTGACTGAAACGATCGCTTACTGTGATGTCAGCACCGTTCTGGACGATCAGCGACCCGGACTGGATATCGACGGTACCGAGCTCGAACGAGGTTCCGGTCGCGAATGTCGTCGTCCCTGACGTCTGCCGATACTCGCCAACGCCGGACCCAGTGGGGCCAGCAAATGTGAGACTAGCCGTGCTCGTCTTCTCGAACAGACCGTCGACGTCGATCACGCCACCGAAGTTCGCCGACCCGCCGTTGGACGAAGACGCGTAGCGAACGATCGAACCTGGATCACAACTGATGGTGCCTACGTTCGTGAACGAACGAATGATCTCCAGAATGCCGCCGTTCTCGGCCACCATCAGGCCGTTGTTCGTGTAAGGGTTGAAGACTGAGCCGCTGAACTGCAACCGGCGCCCGGAGAGGTTGGCACGCACCGTGCCCTCGTTCACGAACGGACCCCCGCCCATCGTGATGAAGCCATCGCCGCCCTCGATCGTGTGATTGGGACCATTCGTCAGCGTGCTGCTGCTGGACGCGCGGAGTCCATGCACGACACTCCCCACCGGTGGAAACACCAAAGAACCAGTCCCGCCCAACGTCACATCGCCCTGGGTCTCGACATCTTCAGAGCCGGTATCGAGATCGTAGGTAATCACACCGTCGTTGGTCGCCGATTGGCGTAGGAACAAATCGTCGCTCGAAACCGTGATCGTCCCGGCGTTCATCAACGCGCCCGGATCGAAGTCAATCGAAGTCAGTACGACTTGTGCATCGGCAGAAACATCGAGCGCCGACAGGTTGACCGGGACATCCATCGTCACGACGTAGCTGGACCCCGTTGCCGGCAAGAAAGCCTGATAGGCAAGCGTAAAGGTGTTGTCAGGGTACGAGTCCCCCGGCGCCAGCAGGCTCCAACATGTCGTCTGCGACCAGAGATCGCTGGCGCAGGTCCAGGTCGAGAAAACACCTTTGCCCGAACCGCCACCAGAGTCGACGAGCTGAGCAGCGTTACCGATCAGGTTGTTGAAGTAGAGGTTGTAGCCATTGAGGTTGATCAGCCCAGAGGCGTCCTCGAACTCCAGCGTCTCGACGTACAGCGCTTCGGCAACGCCGTTGGAGCCATTTCGGTTGCCATTGTTGATGACGTCGAACAAGTTCACCTTGGCCCCCGGCCCGATCAACAGTCGCGGCAACTGGAAGTTGCTAGAGAAGCCTGCGGGGACGTCTCCTTCGTCCAAACCGGCGATCTCGAGCGCCGCGAAGCTACCGAAGTCCGTGGGCCCCGCTGCGGTACCGCCAGTCATTCGCAAGCCGCCCGTTGCGTTGAAATTGTGGCTGGACTCGGTGGTGAGGCTATGCGTGAAGAGACTCGTGGCCGTTACTAGCGCACCGTTCTGCACAGTCAGGTTGGTGCCTATGATGTTGATCCGGTCGAACTCCGCAGTCGTGCCGGTAGCGAAAGTCGCGGACCCAGAGTTCTGCCGATACTCACCAAGACTCACGCCAGAAGCGCCAGCAAACGTCAGTGACGCGGTGCTGGTCTTCTCGAACAGCCCGTCGATGTTCAGCACTCCGCCAAGAGACGCGGTGCCCGAGTTCGCCGCCGCCAAGTACCGAATCGTCGACGTGGAATCGCAGCTCAACGTCCCGTTGTTCGTGAACGAGCGAATGATGTCGATCGTGGCGCCGTTCTCGGCACTCATCTGGCCGTTGTTCGTGTGAACGTTGAACTGATTGCCAGACAGCTGCAGCGTACGACCCGCCAAATTGGCGCGAAACACTCCATCGTTAATGAACGAGCCGCCCGTCAACGTCAGGAATCCATCGCCTCCCTCGATCGTGTGGGTCGCACTGTTGGTCAACGTGTATCCCGAGCCAACGCGAATGGCGTGTACTTGGCTGCCTACGAACGGAAACTGAATCGATCCGCTACCATTCAACGTTACGTTGCCGTCGATTTCGATGTCTTCGGAACTCGCATCCAAGTCGAACCGTATCACTCCATCGTTGACGATGGACTGCCGGAGGAACAAGTCATCCACGGCGACAACGACTTCACCGTCGTTCGTCAACAAGCCCGGGTCGAAGTTCAGCGAGTCTGCCAGCAGCGTCGTGTCCGCGGAAACGTCCAGCGTAGCCAGCGTCACGTCATTGACGTCGACAGCAACCGTGTACGCACCGCCGGCGAGCGGCAGGTCTACCTCGTAGGCTTCGGTGAACGTGTTGTCTGGGTACAAATCACCTGCTGCGAGCACATCCCAACATGCCGTTTGCGACCAGTTTGCAGTCGTGCATGTCCAGGCGGACACAACCGCCTTGCCGGATCCACCACCCGAATCGACCAGTTGGGTCGGGCTACCGACGATCGACCCGAAGTACAGGTTGTGACCGTTCAAGTTGACCAGCCCCGTCGCGTCCTCGAACTCGAGGACATCTACGTAGAGAGCCTCGGCAACCCCGCTAGGTCCATTGCGATTGCCGTTGTTGACAACATCGAACAGGTTCACCTTGGCCCCTGGCGCAATCACCAACCGCGGCAGGTGAAAATTGTTGGTGAATCCCGCAGGGATGTTGCCTTCGTCGAAACCGGCGATCTCGAGCGCAGCGAAGTCACCGAAGTCCGTTGGCCCTGCTGCCGTTGCACCAGTGATGCGGACCCCGCCCGTGGCGTTGAAGTTGTGACTTGTCTCGGTAGTCAGCGAGTGAGTAAACAGCTCTGAGACCGTGATCAGTCCGCCGTTCTGTACCGTCAGACCAGTACCCAGCACGTTGACGCGACCGAACTCCACGGTGGTTCCCGTTGCGAATGTAGTGTTCCCGGACAGCTGCAGATACTCGCCGGTCCCTGAACCGGCCGTGGCATCCAGCGTCACCGTTGCAGAGCTCGTCTTCTCGAACAGACCATCGATGTTCATCGTGCCACCGATAGTTGCCGAGCCGCTGTTAGAAGCTGCGAAGTAGCGGATCTGCGACGTGGAGTCGCACGAAAGCGTACCGTTGTTCGTGAAGGAGCGGACGATCTCGAGACTGCCACCCGACTCTGCCGTCATCGTACCGTTGTTGGTATGCACGTTGAACGTGCCGCCGCTGAGCTGTAGCGATCGCCCGCTCAAGTTGGCGCGCACGGTTCCGTCGTTGATGAAGGAAGAACTGCTGAGGGTAATGAAGCCGTCGCCACCCGCGATGGTGTGGGAGGCCGCATTCGTCAGCGTTTGTCCGCTGTTGACGCGAAGCGTATGCACGAGACTTCCAACCTGTGGAAACAGCAACGAACCCGTGCCGCCCAAGGTCAGACTCGACGTGATCTCAACATCTTCGGAACCCGTATCGAGGTCGAATGTGATCGTACCGTCGTTCGTGACGTTCTGAGACAGGAAGAGATCGTCACTGTGCACTTCGATCAACCCTGCGTTCGTCAACGAACCCGGGTTGAAGTCAGTGGACGTCAACAGCAGGCTTGCGTCGCCGTCCACACTTAGGCTCGTCGCTGTCACGCTCGGCACGCCCACGGTGACGACGTAGGCTCCAGCCGCGGCCGGCAGCGATACGTCATAGGTGAACGAAGCGTTGTTGTCCGGATACGGATCAGCGCCGCCCAGCAGGTCCCAGCGCGCCGTCTCCGCCCACCCCCCCGTCGTACCATCCCAAGTAGAGGTAACAGGCACCTGGCTGCGAGCCACGCTACAAGTCAGCAGGACGCCAACCAGACAAGAGAGCGATACGGAAGCCGTGAAGTGACGAAGTAGCATAGCCAGACTCCTGTTCTCCCCCGCTCACTGGCGGGCAGCGGGGTGTCGTTCTGGGTCGTTGTGTTGTGCTTGTTGCCCAAACATCCGAGGCCCTCAGAGTAGCCTCTGATTTCCGCGATCTCAACGATAGGCTCGGTTGCCGGGCCCAGAGCTCGTCCCTGAGGGCCCATTCCCGGACCACCTGACCAGCGCGAATCTAGAAAATCGTGAATCCCTTCGGTGGTCAGCCGCTTGGCGCTCTCTCCAGAACGGCATTGGTAATCTGGGACGCGCGAACTAGTCTATTGCCACTTGTCATCGGCAAGGCCGTCTTGCTAAGCCACGATTCCCTAGAGAGCGGGTACTCTTGTTGTCCTCCATCTTCATCGCCAGCGCAGCGGTGCCGGCGACGTCCGGCGATGGGTCAATGTTTGGCCTAATCTTCTTTGTCAGCATTGCCCTCGGGGTATCGTTCGTCTGTTCCGTGCTCGAAGCCGTGCTGCTATCGACGACTTCCTCCTACCTCGAGCTAGCGATCCAAAAGGGGAGCCGCGCGGCGGAGCGCATGCGGCGCCACAAGGAACACCAAAACATCGACCGTTCGATCTCAGCAATCTTGACCCTGAACACGATCGCGCACACGGTCGGAGCTACTGGCGCCGGAGCCGAGGCTGCGGCGATCTTCGGCAGTGAGTGGATTGGCGTCATTGGAGCGGTGCTGACGCTGTTGATTCTGATCGTCTCGGAGATCATTCCGAAGACGATCGGCGCCGTCTACTGGCGCGGACTCCTCTCGTCGTCTGCGATCTCGATCTCGATCTTGGTTTGGACGCTGTACCCAATCGTTTGGGCTTGCCAGTTCTTGACGGACATTCTGAAGCCGAAAGGGACGGAACCAACCGTCACTCGCGCAGAGCTGGAGATCCTGGCTCGGGTGGGCCAGAAGGAAGGTACGATCCTCGCGCGCGAAAGCCGCGTCGTTCGCAACCTGCTACGATTGCACGAAGTTCGAACCAGCGACATTCTGACGCCGCGCACTGTCGTCTATGCACTGTCGAGCACAACGACGCTCGAGGAGGCTGCGCGGGAGAAGCTGCGGTTCTCCCGCATCCCGATCTACACCGATGACAAGGACAGCATGGGTAGCTTTGTGCTGCGCCACGATATCTTGGAGGGTGTCGCGCGCAACGAGGGAGCACGCACGGTCGCCGAGATCGCACGGCCGCTCAACGGCGTGCCCGAAACCACGTCCGTGGCGCAGTTGCTCGACCTCTTCATTGACTCGACCGAGCACGTCTTCCTCGTCGTGGACGAGTACGGTGGTACCGAGGGCATCGTCACGCTCGAAGACGCCATCGAGTCGCTGCTCGGGGCCGAGATCACCGACGAAACCGACCCGGTGACAGACATGCGACAGCTGGCCCAACGCCGGCAAGCACGCAAGCATCGCGATCGCGGCGACGCAGACAACTCGGCGCCGTAGCGGTCCCAGCACAAACAAGAAGCGGCGGCGCAGAATCAACTGCACCGCCGCTTCGAGTCATTTCAAGACGCGCAACAGACTAGGGGCACCAGGGAGCTCCCGTTGGGTCGTTGTAGGCGCCGCAGCCCAACGCGCCGGGGGTCGGGTCGACACCACATGCGTCCGGCGCCGGCCATGCCGGTGGCGGCCCCGTTGGGAACAGTATGTTGAGCATCTGCACGGCGTCCGCGATGTTGATGCTGTCATCATCGTTGGCGTCGCATGCTTCTTCACAGGGCAGCGGCGTCGGCGGCGGCATTGTCGGGAACAAGAAGTTCAACGCGAAGATCGCGTCTGCAATATTCTTCACGTCATCGGTATTGCAATCGCCTCGCTTGAACATTGGCGCGGCAGGCGCGCATTCGTCTGGTACGCCATTCATGTCCACATCAAGACTCGTGCCCATCGCGATGTCGCACGCGTCTGGAACCATGTTGTTGTTACAATCCAACGCAATCCCCATCGCGACGTCGCAGTCGTCGGGCATACCGTTGCCGTTGCAGTCCGGTTCGCAGTAGTCCGGAATGCCGTTGGTATTGCAGTCAGCATCCACGGGTCGAAACAACAGCTGGCCTCGAATCTCGCCGCTAGCGACGGCGCTCGTATGAATATTGACGTACGTGAGGCCACCCAGAACATCCGCGGCGTTCACTGGGCCGTATGTCCAGAGGCCCAGTTTCCGAGGGCCGGCCGGCAGCGGTAGCTGCACGCCAGCGTTCGCTCCCACCGGCGCAAAGCCATGAATGTGAGCAGCCGTCTCGACCCCGCCCAGTCCTAGAGTCAGAATGTCGTAGCTCAATCGGTCGATGATCGGCTCCACCGTCAGGATCGCACAGCCTGCGCCTGCGCTGGGGTTGGGGGGCACTTCTTGGCCACCATCGAGCGGACAAATCAGCGTCGCAATCTGCCCGCGGATCTCCCCGGCTGGGTTGTTCACCGTGTGGATGTTCACATAGCTGCAGCCGTCCAGAATGAACGCTTCCAGCGACTCGGCGTAGCTCCAAGTACCCGTCTTGACAGGTCCCGCAGGCAGCGCATGCAGCACGCCAGCGTTCGAACCGTGCGGAGCCAGCCCATGAATGTGCGCGGCCGTCTCGGCACTGCTCAAACCGGTCGTCGCGATGTGATACGTGACGGTGTTCGTGCAGACGTCGATGTTGAACACTCCCCAGCCCAGCGCACCGGTCGCACCCGACGGCGGCACCTCTTGGGCCGCGTCGATACGGCAATTCGCGTCGACGATCTGCCCGCGAATCTCGCCACCAGGAAACGCCGCCGAGTGAATGTTGACGTAGAACGAGCCCGCAAGAATGTCTGCTTCTTGCGCCTCGGGATAGTTCCAAACCCCCATCTTCGGACTGCCCGCGGGAAGGGCGTGAGCAACGCCCCCATTGGTGCCCACCGGTGCTGGACCGTGAATATGGGCAACGGTCTCGGCTCCGAGGAGGCCAGCGTATGAAATCCGATAGGTCACAGTGTTCGCAGTCGTATCGACAATGAAGCGCCCGCATCCAAACGCCGACGAAGGCGTCGCTGGAACTTCCTGCAGGCCGCTCAACAGGCAGCTCTTCTGAAACTCAGCGGCGTTCGCGTGCCAGCCATTGCAAAGAACCAGGCAACTCAAAACCAAGAAACATCGATACATCGACAGACCTTCCTTCCTCCGAGACATACACCCACGGGTCTGAGGCTACCAGGTAGCGGACCCACAGCCGAGCGAGTTCCGGTAGATCGCTCTCGGCGCGGGCTCCCGGCCCAGACCTGCGCGTGTCCTGGACAGACAACCTTTGGCACACTTGTTACTTAGCGTCGCACGGCCTAAGGGCACGGTGCAAACGCCAGACAAGACAGCGCATCCACGCTGCTGTCTGGACCGCAGCTGGGATAGGGTGGCGGCGGCAGCATACCCAGGAACACGGCTCCAAGAATCGCAATGGGATCGCTGATGTCGATGCTGCCGTCGTTGTTGGCGTCGCAGGCATCGAGACACGGAGGTGTCGCACCGCCATTGAACAAGTACGCCAGAAAGGCAGTCGCATCGACGAGGTCCGTGGACCCGCTGGCGTCGCAGTCAGCGCGCACAAAGTCCGCAGCGACAATACCGGCTGGCACGACCACCGGCACCGTCAAGCTGGACGGCGTCCCGGGCCGAAACAACCCCAACACTGCGCTGCCGGTCACCGGCGGGCTCGAGGACTCGAACCAGAAGTTGTACATGGTTCCCCACCGCAGTGCGTTGGTATCGGGGTTGTCGGCAAACGTTTGCGGTGACGCCCAGGTCACCGCACCACCACCGGTGGTGTCGATCCAATCGGTCGTGTCGTAGGGTTCGCCACTGTGGTAGTCGACGTCGTGAAAACCGATCGCCGCGATGCTGATCCCCGGGGGCACAGGCACCGAGAAGAGGTCCGCCGAGCGATGCGAGTTCAGGTTGAAGATCGCATAGTCGTAGCGCCATTGGCCCGCGCCGAGATCGGTCGCTTTGTGACCGACGAAGAAGCGTCCTTCGCTAGGTACGTCGACAATCTCAATCGCCACTGCCGGATCTGGCATGCCGACCCCGAGCCCGTGATCACGCCAAGCGTAGATGGCTGGATCACCGGTCGACATCGCCCCTGATACGTTCAGGTCGAAAGAACCCGATACCGTCACGTTTTTGTAAGAAGCGTTGTTCAGCGCGTTCCCGGCCGCTGCGTCATCGGCCGCCACGTAGACCCCTTCGACGAAGTACGGTCCATTGGCAGTGAGATCAGCAGTTGCAATCTGCAGGCGCCTATCGAGAGTCCCTGTCGGTCCCGAGGGACCTGGGTAAGACCCTGTGAAGGGATTCACATCCGATCGGGGTCCGAGCACCGAGTGCGATCCATTGAAGCCCGAGCCATAGACGTCCTGACAGCCCGGCCCGAGACCGAAGTAAAAGCCATTGCAAGGCAGCCCGCAACCGGACCCCGCGAGAGCCAGCGTCGCGTTCTTCACGAACGACATACCGATCTGCTCGAGACGTCCACTCTCGAGGCGATAGGCATTCATGGCCAAGAGCGGGCCACTGGTCCCCCACTGCAACTCCTGATCGCCAAGGTTACAGGTGTGACTTCCTAGCGAGTACGCGTGGATCCCGCCAACCGGACCGAACTTCGAGACCGCCGTACAGTCGCTATAGACGACATCAGGCCCACTCGAAAAGCTCGTGTTGTAGCTATCGATGGCAACTACGATCGCCCCATCCGCCGAATCTGCAGCGACGCGCACGTAGTAGGTGGTGCCCGGAACTACCGGTGTCGTCACCACGGCGCTCGCCCCGCAACCAAATGTGCCACAGGCAATCTGGTTGGTCGTAGTACCAGGACACGAGGTGTGAACGGACACGTCGGTACCGATCGCGCTGCCACACGTACTGACTTGCAGCGTATTCTCTGGAACGGTGATCTCATACCAGACCGAACCACCCGTAGCGACGCTACAGTTCGCACTGCCGTCCGGGTTGTTGCCACTCGTGTCGCCGACATAACTGCCCGCAGTCACGACCAACGCGTCGAAACAATCATCGTTTGCCGACTGCGACCAGACGAGGTGCGGCGCGCCGACGGCCAGCACCGCAAGCAATAGCATCGTGGTTCTCGTAGCCCAACCGATCATATCCGTAGCTCCCTCCGCCATAAGTACACATCGCTACTGCAGACTGGGCTTCCGCTGAAGCCTTCGAGATAGGGTCCTGAGCCCACAGGCGATACGCGAACTCACAATCATCCATGCTCAACGGTCGATTGCGAGCGGTTTCGGTGTCTGCAGCTTCTCGGGGCCTACGGCTCTAGAAGGCGCAGGCTTACTGCAATTTGGCAGACGGCTCAAACGAAGACGGCTGCACGGTTCTTGCTTGGGGCTTGGCTCACCGAGGAGTACCATCTACGTGGGGTCCGGAGCGAAGTGTGTTCACAGGAGCGAACTTCGAGGACAACAACATGCAAACGCAAGACCGCACCGCTGCAGCTAGCAGTTCACTCATACCTTTCACGATCGCGGCCTTACTAGCTCTGACTGTGTGGCCAGGCCTGGCCAACGCTCAGGATCCAGAGCCGTTTCGACGCGACGATGAAGTCGCCGGTCGTGACTTCCAGTACAACGAGCTGAGCTTCCTCCATCGTTTCAGCTATCGCTATCGACCGGCGTCCGACTGGTCGTGGAGTCGGCATCGACAAGGATACAGAGGTACGGGCGGCAGCGTGCGCAGCGACGAACTGTACGTCGAGCAAGAGCTGCGCAAACGACTCGAACTCGATTCGTCCTTGTTCTTCGACTTTCGCCACCGCGTTAGCGAAGACTTCGACGGGCGCTACGACCGCACGCTGACCGGCGTCGGGCTGCGCCTTCGCGACTCTTGGTCGGTTACACTCCTTGCCGACATCGTCGGGAACAAGGGTGACATCGACACTCACCTTGAAACCGCGTGGACCGGAGAACAACATCACCTCAGGCTGGCGTTGGTCCTCCCAGACACGGTGGTGAATTCCAAGGGAGACGTCGACCGCTACTCGCAAGCGCCCTACACTGCTTTCGCAGAGTTCGGATGGCTGCACGACTCAGGTGTCGAGTACGACATCTGGTTCAATGCCAACCCCCACACCCGCCTCGAGCGGCCGAAAGATAGTCTCGACTTCGCTTATGACCGCTACTCAGCAGGAACTCGCCTACGCATGCCGGTCGGCGGCACGTGGTGGCTGCACGCCGACGCCGCCGGCGAAACCAGCGGCCGTACCTGGAACCCCTTCCCCGGCGCTACAGCCACCGACCTGAACGATCGCAGCCTGCAGCGCAAGCACTGGGAGTTGAACGCAGAGCTGCACAAACCTCTCCACGCAAACGTCGACGGTTGGATCGGCCTGCGCTACTTCCGCTTCGAAGAGCGAGATCGCCGGCCACAGGCACCGCTCGTCAATGGTTCCATCACGCTGCGCGAGACGATGGCTCACCTGGGAGTCGTCTGGAGAGTTCGTGAGTCCGTCACACTGTGGCCAGGCCTCTACGGGCAGTTCGCCAACAGCCGCTATGGCTTTCCTGGCAATCCCGCTGAAAGTGACAACGACGCAAGCTTCCGCGGCAAGCTTGCGGTGCCGATCGAAGTACGCTTCGAACGGCCTGCGGTATTGACGATCAACCCGACGTTCCGGTTGGACGACCTGCGCTTCGGCGGTGCCAACGTGCAGTTCGAAGCGTACTTCTAGCAGCCCCCGAGGCCAACGCGAGACCTTCCAGCTCTTCACGGCGGCCACAGACGATCTTGAGCGAGGCAGCGAACGCAAACGTGTGCGCAGACGCACGCCTGACGCCCCCAGCGGTACTGCGACAACTTCTCATTCCACGGAAGTGCCCGGGTGTGCTACGATCGCCGTAGCTTCGAGGGCTCGAAGCATCACGACAACTCGATGACCTCTGACTGAGGAGGTTCCGTGAACAGGGCGCTGCTCGTTAGTTCGTTCGTACTGCTCCTTCCGTGTGCGCAGGTTGCGGCACAAGGCGTGACGTTCGTCGATGTCACCGCTGCATCCGGAGTCTACGGTGAGTACTTCATGCCCGGTGAAGAGATACCCGGGGGCGGGGCCGTCGCGGACTTCAACAACGATGGCTTCCAAGACATCTTTCTCATTGGCGGCTGGACCGGCGACAAGCTTTTCATCAACGCCGGCAACGGCACGTTCGTCGAGTCCGCAGCAGCTTGGGGCGTCAATGTCGCTCACTTTGGTATCGGCATCGCTGTCGGTGATTACAACAATGACGGCTGGCTGGACGCCTACGTCACCAGCCTCGGAATCGGTGTGGCCCTTGGATCGCACCGTTTGTACCACAACGTGGGTGGCACCCACTTCGTCGAAGTGGCCGCCACAGCCGGCGTGCACGCAACGAGCACAGTGGTCCCCGACGGTTGGGGCGCGGCATTCGGCGACTACGACCTAGACGGAGATTTGGACCTGTTCGTCGGAGCCTGGTACCCGTCGGATGGCAACCGACTCTTCCGCAACGAGGGAAACGGCACGTTTCTCGACGTCACGGTCACCGCAATGGGTGTCGTCAACTCTCGCACTTTCTCGCCGCGTTTCGTCGACATGGACGGCGACTTCTATCCAGAATTGCTGCTCGCCGCCGACTTCGCGACCAGCCGTTACTATCGCAACACCGGCTTCGGTTCGTTCATCGATAGTACGCTGAGTTCTGGGACCGGCATCGACGCCAACGGCATGGGACAAACCGTAGCCGACTACAACGGAGATGGGCTGCTGGACTGGTATGTGACGTCGGTCCATTCCGAAGTTTCCCAAGGCCCGACTGTGCCGGGCACTGGCAACATGCTCTACCTGCAAGAGGCAGCACACCTGTACGTCGAGAGCTCGCTCCCCTCTGGAGTCAACGATGGAGGTTGGGGTTGGGGTGTACTCTCAGTCGACTTCGACCACGACGGGGCCGTAGATCTGATCGAAACGAACGGTTGGCCGGACGTGATTTTCACGAACGAGAGCAGCTACGCGTTCAGGAACGACGGCACCGGCCACTTCGCCGATGTCTCAGCGAACACCGGCATCGCCGCTCATTCGCTGCAGGGACGTGGCATTGCCGGGTTCGACTATGACAACGACGGTGACCAAGACGTGATCATCTTTGGCAACAACGACCCTGTCCGCCTGTACCGTTGTGATCACACCGGTCCGGACAAACATTGGCTGCGAATCTTCCTCGACACGACAGGGACTACACTTGCTCCGAACGGCTTTGGCAGTCGCGTGCGCGTCACGACTGGCAACTTGGAGCAACTGCGCTCACTCGATGGTGGCTGCAACTATTTGAGCCAGAGTGAGCTATCAGCACACTTTGGCCTTGGGGCCGCGACCTACGCCGATGTCAGAGTCGAGTGGTCCAATGGTGTCGTATCACTGTACGATGAGACACTGGCGAACCAGACCCTAACCATCGCGCCGGGCCTCTTTACGTATCTCCGAGGCGACTGCGACAGCGATGGTCTGTTCAACATCGCAGACGTCGTTGTTTCATTGCAGCAAGTCTTCGGCGGCGGCGGCACTGTACCCTGCGAGCGAGCTTGCGACGCTAACGGCGATGGCCAGTTGGACGTCTCTGACCCCGTGGCCAAACTCCACGCGTTGTTTCTCAGCAGCCCAGCCTCGTCGACTCTGGGGGGCTGCTACTACGGCGACACGCCAGCAGCTTTGACCTGCGCAAGCGCGACTTTGTGCCCGTAGGCTTCTCGTTGGCATCACCTCCGACACTTCTCGGTCCTCTAGCGAGAGAGGCATCGTCAGCGTAGCGCTGGCTCTTGCAACTGATGCAGCCAATCGCTACGACGTAGACACTACCTGTCAGTAGCTGTGCTGTTTCCAAGCCTCGAAAGGTGGTAGTCCGTGACACGACGCTTGCTCCTGGTCGCGCTCTGTGCGTTCGCCTGCTTGACGTTGCCGGCCTGTGTGTACAAGACCAAGATCGTGAACTCGAAACTGAACATCTCGCCGGGCACGCAGTTCTCTTTCTCGGGTGCTACTCTGGCGCCTGCGGTCCTCGACACCGCGTCCCGCAGCAAGGCCGCGAAAATGGAGAGACACTTCGATAGCTGGAGTGCGGCCCTGACAGCTTCGTTCGAAGAGTACGCTTCCGACTACGAGATCATCGCAGAAGATGGCCAGACCATCCGCGCGACGGTAACGGCTCTCGACCCCGGCACCCGGTGGATGCGGTTTCTGTGGCGCAGCCGCAAGTCATGGGCCAGTGCGACCGTTTGGTTCGATTGCGGCGAGGCAGGATCGTTCACCGTGACTGGCACGATGAAGCCGCGCTGGTTCCGCGGCTGGTCCACGGGGTCTCTGCTCCAGCGCGTCGGAAGAACCGCTGCCAAGCATCTCGAGAAGCAGAACTAGGCGACAGCATTCTTCGGTGGTAGCCCGCCATGCCACCTCTTGCGGCGCTAAACTAAGGCGCGACCACAGCGGCGAGAAAACGTTCGATGGCGTAGGTACTCACCTGCCCCATCGGACCAGAGAAGCCGACATCGAAAGCATGAGTCGCGCCAGGGATCGCGACCAGCAGATGAGGCACGCCCAGCTCTGCCAGACGCGTCGCCAAACGCTGAGACTGTTGTGGTGAAACCAAAGTGTCACGACCACCATGAAAGAGCAGCGTCGCTGGGGAGGTCTCGTTGGCCAGCGCAAGCGGTGACGCATCGCGATAGCGACCCGGCAGATTGTCGGGGCTGCCTCCCATGTAGGACTCGACGACTCGCCTGCCGTCGATGAACGTCGTGTCGAGCGAGTGCTCCCAGCTCCACACCATGTCCGTCGGCGCATAGAAACCGACGACGCCGCGAATGCCGGGGCTGGCCGCACGATACGCTGCCGTCAACGCGATCTGCCCCCCCGCGGAACGTCCGAGCAAGACGATGCGATCGCGATCGATCCCATACTCCCCCGCCCGCGCACGCAGGAACGAAAGCGCGCGATCGACATCGTCGATCGGAGCCGGGAAGCAATGGGCTGGAGCCAGCCGGTAGTCGATGGCTGCTACCACGTAGGCGCGGGCGGCAAGGTACGGGTTCAGATCAGGAAACTCGGTCCGATCCCCGGACTCCCACGATCCGCCGTGGATCACGACAATGAGCGGACGTGGCTGATCTGCGTCAGGCTCGCGGTAAAAGCTCCAGACGCAGACTTGCCGCGCCCGATTCGTGATACACGACTGATTCCTGGAGGACCGGTGGCGATTCCACGCCAAAGACCTCAGTGACCACGACCGGTGCCTGCCGTACCGCCGCATTGAGTGCGGACGCCTCTGAACCGAACGCAGCAGTAATGCGTTCTTCGAGGTCAAGGGCTCCGGGAACCAGCTGCGCCGCGGGAACAAAGCTCAGGCAACCAGCAGTTGTGCACAGTGCGGCGGCAAGCCGACCGCTGAGTGCCCTGCGAGTGCGCCGTCGTGCGACGAGCACGACGGCTCCAGCGACCGCCAACAGTCCCAGGAAGTGTCCCCAAACGCTGACGGCCAGTGTGGGCAACCACAGAAAACCAAGCGGCACTCGCACGACGGCAAGCATCGAGATCCCGAACAGAAGGCTTGCAAACACGAGCAACGTGGCCGCGCGCAGGCGGGTGCCTCTCTTACTCGCCGAAGCTTCACTCGCGGGGTGCAACATGGCTCTACTCTCGCAACAAACACTAGACGCGATCCGCCTGCGCTGAAGTAACCAGGAGTGGGGCGACGACCGCGCACGAGTCCTGCTCACCGATCTACGCGACTGCAGCTTACCGCACGGTGGCGCCCTAGTGAACGTAGAGCCTCGGAACCATCAAGCTCACCGTCCTCGACGTGCGGAAACGGCTACCGAGTACACGCGCAAGAACGAGCGCAGGGCCCGAGCGGGCGCACTGGCACGCGGGGCTCTTCCACGTTCAGATCGCTGTTACTGTAGGATCGCAGAATACTTCTTCCACCGCCCCACCGACCGTGGGTGTACCGGCGCCCGCACCGCCGCCGAACTCGCGGAGCTGACCCAACGTTGTGTCTGATGGGCGTGGAGGCATCGCTGATCCCAAGGGACTCCACAGAAGTCGATCAGCCTGCGAGTCCACTCGTCGCAGTTGTGGACCAGCTGCTCGTACGATACCTCGAGAACCTCGTTGGGCAGGACACGACGCCAGTGATCGCGCAGCTTTTCCTGCTGCTGGATGCGATGGCGGATATCGTCGAGGTCACAGCTCCAGTCGACGTTGACGAGGCGCGTGAGCCATGTCGATACCGTGACGTCTCGTGGATCTCGCGTGCAGTAGATGATCTTCGCTCGTGGGAACAGCGTCGCGATCCAGCCGAGGTAGAGGTAATTCTCGGGCTGCTTGTCGACGACACATGCAGCGCCGGGGGCATACTCGGCAAGGCGCTCCAGATACTCACGCGAGCAGTCACGGACGATCCGCTCAGTCAGCGCACTCACGAGCGAGTGCGAGTGGCTCTTGCTAGCGAGCCGGTAAGGGATCGTGCTGAACGAGAGCCGAGCCAACTCGAGCTCTCCGCCGCCAAACAGGTGTGGATGGCTAGCGAGGATCTGCTCGACAAGTGTCGTACCGCTGCGGGGCATGCCAACAATGAAGATCGGCCGCTCGCTGTCGTCACCCCAATGGGCCACTCGGTGAAAGTGATCACGATCAAAGGCTCGACGTAGCTCGGAGATGTGCTCTTCATGCTTCTTGCGCTCATACGAGCGGCCAAGCTCTTGCTGGTGCTTGCGCATCGCTGCATTCGCACTGCGCGCAGACGTTGCGGCTGCAGAATGATGCCCCTGCGCATCGGCAAGCGCGGTCGCTGCGTACTCGAGGCGCGCGACGGCTTCCGGTTGGGACGCTTGCCGACGCTGCTGCTGTAGCGCCTCCAGGTGACTCCCGTTCGTCTGGTTGCGCTGCTGCATCACGAGATGGGCAAGCGCTCGAGCAGCAGTCGGGCTTGCAGCCCCCTGGCGATCCAGAAGCGCGGTGAGGCCGATCGCGGCATCCTCTTCATGTCCTAGCGTCGCGAGCAGGTGGTACAGCGTGACCTCGGACTCGACTCCAGGTTCGCAAGAGAGAGCTCTCCGGTAGAAGCCATGAGCCGTTTCAGCGTCGCCGCGGATCGCGGCAAGCCTTCCCAGTTCTCCGAGCGCCTGGGGATTGTTGGGAGACGATTCGAGCGCCGACTGCAGGTTGTGCTGAGCGAGGTTCAACTTGCCGAGTGAGAGCGCCAGCTGCCCCAGATCCAGGCGCAACCTCCAAGAGCTTGGATCCTGCTGCAGAGCTGCGAGCAGGCACGCCTCCGCTTCGAGCAAACTGCCTTGGTCAGTGAGCACTTCAGCCAGCGCGGTCAGCGCGTCTACGTTCGTTGGTTCCACACAGACCGCCTGCTGGATCGCAACAAGCGCTTCTTGCCTACGCCCTTTGCCCAGCAACTGTCGCCCGTGGGCACAGAGCTGCGCAGCAGTAGTGTCGGCAGTGATCTCACTCACGAGAAGTCCCTTCGAGAAATCACGCAGACACAAGCAGAGCGGCGGCTGGTGTCAACTGGATCTTCTTGGCTGCAAAATACTCCTGCGCTCCAGCATCCTCGCTCGCGATCTCCCCGAATCGCGCTGCAGTCTCTGCCGTTCCAGAGAGGAAGAACGCTTCGACGCAAGCATTGCCTCGAGAGTGGTCGTTACCGGGCGCACGATCTCCGAAGAGATAGAAGAGAGGTTGCTCGAGTTCCTCGATCAGCTCCGCTAGCGAGAAGTACGTCAGGGCCTTGCCACCCCAAGATGAGCGAAAGGTATCCCCTAGCGACAAGAACAAGTTCAACAGCCCTGTCCGCGATTGATTGATGAAGCGTGCGCACTCAGACGCGGTCTCGAAAGCGAAGCTCGTGACCATCCGGTCGTAGAGGAAATCAACCCCGTGGTCGAGCTGAGTGGCGCTGGGATACTGAATCAAGTCGATGCCTGGATGGAGCGCTGACGCTGTGTCGCGCAACAGCTCTGAGATCTCGATCCCGTAGTACGTCATCTGCTCTAGCGGCAGCTGCGGCACGTCGCACAGCATGGCGCGGGCGGCGCGCAGCCCGTCGTAGAGCTCATACAAGGATGAACCCAACTCCGCGACCGACTTCGCCTCAGGCGTCGCGGCGAGCGCCAAGTACGACAGCAGGTTCTTTTCGGGGCGCGGCATCGCGGATGCCAAGCCTGGGGCCTCCTGCCAGGCACGGCAGGCGAGGATCTCACGAACGCGGCGAGGCAGCGCCCAATGATCGTGCGCTCCTTGATCCGTCATGTGGCCGTAATCAATGCGATTGCCGGCTGCGTCGACGGCGTACCAGTCCAGGTGAATGGTCCCCTTCCGGTCGCCGTAGTATTCGTCGAACGCCATCGAAACGCCCCCTCCCGTACCTTATCGGCCAACAAGACGCACCCCTGAAGTCGTTACACGGCTAGGCTACCCCCCAGTGCCCCCTTTCCGGTACCCGCTCCAGAATCATAGACAAGAGCTATTTGAAGCAGCGAAAGTATCTATCCATCTATATGAAACTGCGACTGACGAGCACGCGTAAACCATCCAGACCACCCGCAACGGCCCGAGGACGAAAGGCCCCATGAGTCATCCTAGCGAGCAGCCAAGGTCTTGGTGGAATCGCCTCACGATGGAGTCCTGGAGTGGCTTGCTCCTGATTGCTGCGGCCATTCTGGCGCCCGTTCTAGACAACTCGTCGCTGCAAGGACTCTACGACCAGCTGCTCGAAGTGCCTTTCGAGATTCGGCTCGGTACGTTGAGCCTCGCAAAGCCCATCTTACTGTGGATCAACGACGGACTGATGGCGATCTTCTTCCTGCTCGTTGGGCTGGAAATCAAGCGCGAGATTCGCGGCGGGCGACTCTCGAATCCTCGGCAAGCACTACTGCCCGCAATGGCCGCTATCGGCGGCATCGTGATCCCGTGCATGATCTTCGCACTCCTCAACAGTGGTGCGGAAACCATGCGCGGGTGGGCGATCCCCGCCGCCACAGACATCGCGTTCGCGGTCGGCATCCTCGCACTACTGGGAGCGCGAGCTCCGGTAGCGCTGAAAGTTTTCCTACTTGCGGTCGCGATCATTGACGACCTTTGTGCCGTTCTGATCATCGCGTTCTTCTACACGGAAGACCTCTCCTATGTGTCTGTGGGACTCGCGTTGGTGTGTTCAACCTTGCTGTTTGCATTGAACCGCGCCCAAGTGAAGAGCTTCGTACCATACCTGCTGGTTGGCGCCTTCCTTTGGGTCTGCGTTCTCAAGTCTGGTGTCCATGCCACCCTCGCCGGTGTCGTGCTCGCGCTGTCGATCCCCATCGCGAAGTCGGAAGCAGCGTCTCCGTTGCATCAAATGGAGCATGCTCTCAAACCTTGGGTCCTGTTCCTCGTCATGCCACTTTTTGCGCTCGCCAACGCCGGAGTCGCGTTGGGCGGGATGCAGTGGAGTGACCTTCTTGCCCCCCTGCCGCTAGGAATCGCTTTAGGGTTGTTCATCGGCAAGCAGATCGGTGTCTTCACCTTTACATGGGTCCCCGTGCAGTTGGGTTGGGCCGAACGTCCCGCCGGAACCAACTGGCGCCACGTGTACGGTGCCTCGCTGCTGGCGGGAATCGGTTTCACGATGAGCCTGTTCATCGGCTCCCTGGCATTCAGCGATCCGACGCGAGCAGCCGAGATTCGCATCGGGGTCCTGAGTGGCTCGCTGGCGTCAGGACTAGCGGGAATTGCGGTGTTGCTCTCGGGCAAGGCCCCGCCGGCTCCCACGGAGAGCACGTCGGCGCGTTCGCGATCCGAGCCCGCTCTGACAGCCTAGCGAGGTCCTCTGGGTAGTTGGCCACCGGCGGGTGGAACACGATCCAGGACGAATCCGACGCTCATGCGCTAGCGAATCGTTCGTCGCCGGCGGCTGATGTGGCTGCCCCCTCTGGCTGCAAAGGACAATGACATGTTGATACTCACCTCTGCCGTGCTACTGATCGGACTCGCGAACCCTGTGGCGGCACCGGAGGACCGGCTCGCGGCTACCGAGCGGCTCGCCACTACCCTCGCTGAAGTCGGTGAGGTGGACGACGATTCCCAACGTCGGCAACTGCTCCG
>JBCCHQ010000025.1:0-46377 GCA_039028735.1 Planctomycetota bacterium
CGTGGTTTGTCGTATTGACAATCGGCGCCGGCATCGGCTTGTTGCTTTCCGCACTGCGTCACGACACGAACCCGACTGTCCAGCACCCCGAGGCGCCCGAGCCTGCCGTCGAAGTCGAGCACGATCCAGGCCCACGCACCGCTGCAATCGAGCCCGCCATCGGGACCGATTCCCCGTCAGCAGTCACGCCCGTCAGTGCAGAGGTGGAGCCCGCTGCGGACGTCGACCTCGCAACAGTACTGGCGGCGTTCACACCCCGTACCTATGAACAGGGGGACGGGGTATTGACCGGCGTCGTCGAAGACGTGACCGGGCGGCCGATACCCGACGTCGAGGTGACCGCCGTGATTTGGGGCGCGACTCCAGGTCCCGAACCGGCACCCATCATGAAGACCACTCTCGAGCAGTACGTGCGACAAGAGATCGATCAGTATCATTACGACTTGGCGATGATCTCGCGCGCGGTGACCGGCGCCGATGGTCGCTTCGAGATCTCCGGCATTCGCGAGGACGGCAGTTATCGGCTGACCGGCAAGAAGGAGCACTGGATGTTCCATGCTTCTGACATCCGCACCGTCAAAGCCGGGGACGACCGTGTGATCTCAGGCGTCCCGACTGCACCCGTGACCGTGCAGGTCTCGGGACCTCCGGACCTGGTTGCTCGAGGAGGTTCGGTCTTTGCGGCGCGAAACTTCGAGAACGGCCGTCTGTCCGGTTGGGTGCCCGGCGTGCGTTGGACTCCCGAGACGCCAACGGTGCACGTACCAACGCTGGCGGTGGCGCAGTTCTACGGCGGCGCGCAGAGCGATGTTGTCGATCTGATGCTGGAACAAGGAGAGCCCGCAACTCTGCAGTTCACGTTGTCGGCTGGCACGCGGGTGCGTGGCACTGTGCACTTCCCCGACGGAGATCCCGTCCGATTGGAGGGGAGTCAGGTGACGCTCGAGCCACAGGGCGCAACGTCTCGACCGGCCCAGGGGCGCCCGGCAGTCTCGACGCGACGCGCCTCGATCCTTCCGGGCAGTCATTCCTTCGCATTTCGAGACGTACCACCCGGCCACTATCACTTGGCGTTGCAGGTGAGCAACTCTGAAGTGCAACGGGTGCCGATCGATGTCGGAACCGAGATTCGCGAGGTCGACCTCACGGTGCCGCCGCTCGAACGCGAGCGATTCGCTTTCGTGCGCGTTTTGGATCACCAGGCACGTACGATCGACCAGGTGACGTTTCGCAGAACCGTGCGCTTCGAAGACAACACCCGCGTCGGTACCGCGCCGGGCTACCAGGACGCCGATGGCACGTATTGGGTACAGCTGGTTGGGACCGACGCTGACCGCTCTTCGAGCCACTCGCAGGAAGAGATCTCGTTGACGGTCCGAACGCCGCGCCACGGTGAGCGGGAGGTCCCGATCACCGGGGTTGGTGCGGCCGTCGATGTCTTGTTCGAGGCGCCAGCCTACGTGACGGTCGAGCTGGCTGGTTTCGATGATCGCCGCCTGCGGCACCGCAGCAAGTTGACGACGAGCTGGTCGGTGTCGTGGCAAAAAGACGTGTTGGGCAACCGCGACCTCCTGCGATTTGGTCCGCTGGTGCCAGGGGAAGCGGAGCTGGTCTACTGGTACGTGGATCAGTACGAGGCGCGGCCGCTCGGCTCGCAGGTCATCAACGTCGTGTCTGGGGAGAATCAGGTTGTGTACCGCTGCCCGCAATTGCATACCCTGCGACTGTCGTTCAGCGACAAGCAAGCGCAGAAACAGGTGACGATCCAACAGGCCGATGCCAGCGGCGTGGCCACTCATTGGGAGATACAGGTGCCGTTGAACCGCAACGGTGAAGTGCTGGTCCCGTGGCTACCGGGGGGGCGCTTTCGCGTGGCGACGTGGGGGGCCAGGGGCTTGCAGCAGATGGTAGTCGATGTCTATCGCGACCTGACCGTGCCGTTCCAACCGCAAGAGCTAGAGCGATAGGAGGCCCGATGCGCGGTACCGTGGTCATCATGCTGCTCGTGGGGCTGCTGGTTGGATTCGGCGCGTCAGAGTTCCTCCGGAGCGTCGACGAAGGAACTCCCGACCTCGAGCTGGTTGCACACGATGACTTCGATGACCTGCAAGAGCGCAGCATCGATTGGATCGATGCCGATGCTGCAGTGCCTGCCTCGGGGCCGGCTGCGGCGTCGCTGACCCAGGCCTTGGCAGCATTGCCGCAACCCGACGTCGGTCCTGCTATGGGGGATCTGTGGGGGGTCGCCTTCGATGAGAACGGCCGCCCAGTCGGAGGACTAGAGATTCGATTGCAGGCAACCGGAGTCGCTCCTGGTGGTGCGGCCATCGTCATCGAAGAGAATTCGCTCGAGGAGTACATCCGCCGGCGGGTCTCGCGCCACCGCTACCACCATGACATTACGACCTCGGTGGTCACGGATGCGCAGGGGCGTTTTCGTTGCGCGTCGCTGCCGCGCAACGCCTATCGCATTGAGGCCGCAAGTGCGACGTCCGGCTATGCGCTGAAAGTGACTGTTGACGGCGCCCAGCGACAGACAGCCTACCCAGGGCAAGAAGTCGTGATTGTTGCATCGCAGCGGCGTCGACTGGCCGTCGACGTCCGGCGTGCCGACGGGACTCAGGTCGCCAGCGCTACTCTCGAGGACGGGAAGTACGGGCGTTATCCGTGGAAAGCCGAATCCCCGACAGTGTTGATTCCTCCGCATACCGCTGTACTGAAGGCTGTGCTCGAGGACGGACCAGAGTCCGGTGTCACGCCGGTACCGCGCGGATCCTCGCGGACCCCGATGAAGTTGACAGTGTTGCCGGTGCTCAGCCTTGCAGTCACGCCGCAGGCGCCACCTGGAACCGAGCTCGACGAGGTCATGGTTTACGTCCTTGCCAGTGAACCGGGGCAGGAACCTGTCATCGATGAGTTGTTGGCGTTGGGACTCAAACGTGAGGGCGACCCTGGCTCGTCAGCCTACTACAGCGATCTCACACCCGGCTACTACTGGGTGGGTGTCGGGCTGTTGGCGGGTCGTATCGACGTGGCGACGAGCGTAGAAGTTGTGCAAGACGAGGAAACCGTCGAGTTGCAGCTCCCTGCACCTACGAGCGATGACGGCTTGTTGGTCGCGGCCTATGCGCCTACGGGGGAGATCTTGCCGCGTCAGCATTGGTCGCTGTCGAAAGTGGAGGATTGGGAGACCCTCGATGTGAAAGCGATCCATTTGGGTGACGGCTGGACGCGATTGGTGACGGCCACGGATCTGACGTCAGCGTTCGACGGCAAGCATGAGATGCAGTTGCAGCTGTGGAACGGTGAGTACGGCAATCGAATTGTCTCGGTCGAATCCCGCGAGGTTGTTGTGCGCTATGCACCGCGTGGAACGCTGCAGATCCAAGTCGTGTCGTCGAGCAGCCTGCCGCCGACGCTGCGACTGCAGCTGGCGTCTGCCGAACGCAGTGGCGCCCACATCGAACGTGTCGATGGGGAAAGCGCGTTCATTGCGACGGCTGAATCTGGCGACTACGAGCTGGTCGCAACGATCAAGGGGAATGCGATCCACCGCGAGCCCGTGACCGTTCCCGCAGGAAGTGGTGTTCACCGCCTGGAACTCCCATCGTTTCACCGCGTGGTGTTCCGTGACATCGGAGACCCCTTCTTAGTGCTGTACGGCGATGGCGGACGGCGCCGGCTGATGGCATCTGTGAGCGGATCAGAAGCCGTCTTCGAAGGGGTACCTGCGGGTTCCTATGTGGCGTTGAACGATCAGGGACTGATGGAAGTCGAGATTGCCGCGGATCGAACGTTGGGTTTCTCGCCGGTTGCGATCAATGCGCTGGAAGTATCGGCTGACCCCGATGTCGTGATTCCGGGCTCGCTGCGAGATGGCGACTTGATCATCGGAGCCAACGGGAAAGAGTTCGCAGATACGACAGCGCTGCAGATCTTGTTCATGCCGATGCGCCAAGGCAAACCCATCGCGATGACGATCTTGCGCGGCAACGAAGAGCTGACGATCGACTTCGATGCAGAAACGGCGACACAGCTGTGGAAGCTGATGTCCCGCGAGCAGGTCCGGGCCCTCCCGAAACACCGCGGGTAGCGGCGTGTCGAGATTCTTTGGGGCTAGCTTCTTCGTACTCGGTGTCGTGCTGGGTCTCACGTTGTGGTGGGGCTTTGCTGCGGCTCCAGAGCCACAGCAGAACTCTACCGCGACTGTGCCAGTGGGCCCTGACGGAGTTCTGACCGATCCTGCTCCTGCAGCCCCCGCCGCAGTCGACGCCGTAATGGGCCAGGTGTTGGGCTCACCGGAGTCAACGCCGGCGCCGACTACCGCCGGACTGGCCGATACAGGACTGGCCGATACAGGACTGGCCGATACAGGACTGGCCGATACAGGACTGGCCGATACAGGACTGGCCGATACAGGACTGGCCGATACAGGCGCCGTCGCTGCGCTCGTTTCGCTCCCTTCGTTTCAACGCGGCGCCCGCACGGTAGCCGGTCGGGTGGCGAGCGGGGACGGCGATCCGATCGAAGGGGTGCGCATTCTTGCGGCACCCACCATCACGTCGTCGCGTGCTGTGCCGTCGACTTTTGCCAACGATGTCGTTTCGGGGATGGCGGCGGTCTATCACTATCGCCGCGCGTTGGCCGTCGAAACCGAGTCCGACGCCGAAGGGCGTTTCGTGCTCGAAGGTCTCCGCGACGACATCGACTACGACGTTGCGGCAGAAGCCTCCGGTTGGGTTTTTCTGGCAGAATGGCCGCTGACCCCGGACGAAGAGACGCACGATGTGTGGGGAAACCGTGCCCGGCTGGTGCAGGTCGAGCTCGTCGGGGACCAGGCGGGCTCCATTCAGTCCGGTTTCGTGCGTACCTCTGTGTGGGACGGGTGGCCGCACCTCGGGAGTTGGCATGACTGGACGCCGGCGCACCCAATGGTCGCGATTCCAGAGCGTTTTCGCTTCCTGAAGTTCTCTGCCTCCCAGTGGGAGAGCGATCTCGTGGAACTGCCCAACGAGGCGACCGCGGAGGTCGCAATCGTGCAGCTGGAATTGCGCCAACGCGCACAGATCGTCGGCAAGCTGCTGGTCACCGATACGCATGAGCAAGACATCACTGTTGTCTGCCAACGCCTCGAGAGCGGAAAGCCGATCGAGGATCAGGAGGAGTGGACGAGGGCCACTGCGCCAGTCTACAAGTTTCGTTTCGACAATCTGATTCCGGGAGAGTACCGCCTCCTGGCGAGTTCTGCCGGCGGGGATGTCGCCGCAGAGTGTTCCGTTGCTGATGGGACCACGCATGTCGAAATGGAACTTCCGCCGAGCGAGCCGGTGCATCTGATCGTTGCTGTGAGCGTCGGGGGAGAGCCCGAAGTACGCGACTGTGAGTTCGTGTTGTTCGAGGACTTCGACGAGCTCAGCTACGGCGAAGCAGAGTCGCTCGGCGGCGGCGTGTCTCGAGTGCGCTTCGATGGCGCAGCGGATGTCGAGAAGGCTCGCCTCGACGTGTGGAGTCCTTGGCTCGGCAAGAAGTCCCTCGATATCGACGGGTTACACGGGCAGCGGCTCGAGATCGAGTTTGGAGAGCCGGCCGTAGCCATTGTCGAGATTCCGTCGACGGTCCCGGCAGCGCTCCGCAATCGCCTCCGATTGAAGTTCGAGACCGGCGAAGATGGTTCGTCTCTGCGCGTTGCCGATCGGCGCCAAGTCGTCTTCCCAGGTCTGTCGGCCGGGGAGCAGATCTTGAGTGTGTATCTTGGCGCAGCCAGCGAATCGTTTAGCTTCGACCACGAAGAACAGCTGAGCACGAAGACCGTGACCTTGCGGCCCGGAGACAATCGTGTGCCGTTGCCTCCCCTGCTCCCGCTCTACCAGTTGACTCTGCGCTTCGCACCGAAACATGTCGGACAGCATTGCTCGGTCAGTGGCGAGAGCTACGAGTCGGGGAGGGTTGCTGCAGATGGCCTACTGACTTTTCCGTGGCTGCTTCCGGGCGAATACACCGTATCGCTGCACGGAGCGGTCTTGGGCCAATCGCAACGCATGACCGTTACGCTGGACCAAGACCTCTGGGTCGACTTCGCGCCCAAGGCGGATGTCATCGGAATCACGGTTGCGATCGAAGATGCGCAGGGGGGGCTGGCCGCGGCAGGGCTGATGCACGGTGACCTGATCGTATCTGTGAACGATCTGGTCGTTGATGATCGTTGGTATCACTTCGTCGGGTACTTGACCTCGAACTTCTCGGTGCCACTTGCGCTGATAGTTCAACGGGAGGGGCAGCAGATCGAGCTGGCCTACACAGGCGTTGCTGACGACATGGAAGCGGGTGGGACGCTGACGTTGACGAATGGGGAGTCGCCATGATTCGGGGCCTTGGGACCCTCGTCGCTGGCGTTGTTGTCGGTCTATTGGTCGGCTATTGGAGTGAGGCAACTCTCCGAGCCCCCGCCGAACCACCCGCTGCGACGCCAGCATCGATCGTCACTGACGACGGCCTGGCTGCCGATCCTGCCGCTGTTGGGGCCTCTGAGAAAGCGCAGCCGCGCAGCCAATCGCCAGAGCCGCGCGTCGATCGCGCGAGCGCCGTAGGAGAAATCCTCGGCGTGGTCGTGGATCGCCAAGGGACGCCAATCCCAGGTGTCAGTGTTTCTGCTCAACCTGCCCGTGTTCAGCGATCGCTACATTTCGACATGCTGGCGTTACCACTTTCTGAGTTTCTCGATGATTTGCGTGCCGTGCGCACCCAAGCGAACGGCTCCTTCCGCATTCCAGTAGCGGACCATCGCAAATGGGAGCTCACCGCGAGCCGCCGCGGGTACGAGTTCAGCTGGGGCGGCGAAGAACAGCAAGCCAGAGCCGGCGACTACGTCCGCTTGGTGGGGTCTCCGAGAGCCGAGCGAGTGTTGGACGTGCGATTCCCGGATGGGACCCAAGCGGATCGAGCGACTCTCTTTCTCAGTAACGAAACGCAGCTACAGTGGCGATCCGATAGCCCCGCGTTGTCTCTACCGTCTGAGGCGGCGTGGGTCACGGCTCAGGTCGAAGAGCGGTTCTCATCACCACGGCACATGCTGAACGGGTCGGGACCCGTCCGACTGCAGCTCGAAGCCTCGAGTGAGGTACGAGTCAGCGTCGAGTTGCGGGGCATGTCCCAGGGCTATGTGCACGTCTATTGGGCCACAGCCGATTCAATGCCGCCGGGCACGGCCGCGGAGTTGCACCTCAAGGCGCTCGGGCAGAGCGCCGGATTGCAGCTTTGGGAGGGGGCAAGCCTCGTGGGGTTGGTGCCCGGCCTCTATGTCATTGGCATAGCGATGGGGGATGAAGGGCCCGTGGTGGCTACTCAATCCGTCCATGTTACTGCTGATGTGACGCAGGTCGATTTCACGATTGATCCACCCCTCACTTCTGGAGTGGTTGTTACCCTGCGCGCAAAGGGCGGTCGCTACGAAAGCTGTGAGAGCTGTCGTCTGTTTGCCGTCGAGGAGAGAGGGGGAGCACCGAGCAATCGCCGGGAAGTCGCTGGGGACACGGTGCAACTCAGCGACGGTCGGGCGCTCTTTCTGCCCGCGATCGGGAGCGCAGGGCTAGCTCGAGTTGCGCGCGGTCGCAATCTGATTCTTGAGGTCGAGCGCAATGCTGCACCGACGTTGACCCTGGACGCCTCGAGCCAGGAGATTGTCACCGACGTCGGTCGTGATTGTCATGTGCTGGTGACGGTACCGGGCGACTACGACTACCGGTATGACGTGCACATCGTGGAACGTGGAGCCTACATCGACGACGGCCAGCAATGCGACTCGAGCCAAGATGGCACGTACAGCTGGCATGGTCCGCCGGGGAACTACGACGTCGTCCTCAGCCATGACGACCACGAAGTTTCTCGACAGAGACTCCTCGTGGCGGAGCAGACCGAGCAGTTGACGCTTTCACCGGGAGCCACGTTCACAGTGACAGTTGCCGGGCTGGGTGAGCACTCCACGTTGATGAGCGTCGACACGGGCTGCACTTGGTCGCTCGACGACTATGCCGCTGGAGAGCCGGCGATCTTCGAGCTGGTACCCGCGGGACGATATCTGGTTTCCGACGATGAGAGTGTCATGGAGCTGCAAGTGGTCGGTGATCTGAACACGACATTTGTCGCGAAACCGATCAATGCCATCCTCTACCTTGGTCCAACCGTGGCTGCAGGTTTGCACAACGGCGACGTGATTCTTGGCTATGGCGGGGAGCGCTTCACTGGCGTCGAGCGTGCCTACGAGATGTTTATCGCCATGATCTTCAGCCGTAGATTCGAGATCACGGTGCGCCGTGACGGGCGCACGCACGCAGTTTTTCTCGAACACGATGCGCCGTCGCTCTACCCAATGCGCAGCTACTACCGCAGCGGCGGGAGACTTTTCGGCGTCCACCGGTAGTCTGACGCTACCGACGTCAGTGGTACGTCGTGCTGAACCAGCCCTCGTCGTAGACGACCTTCACCTTGATCGGAACGACGGTGTGCCAGTCGTTGACGAGGTCGCGCATGTCGATGGCTAAGTAGAGTTCATCGCGATACTCGGCGGCGGCCTCCCAGTCGAAGAAGAGCACTCCCTTCTCGATGGCCCCGGGACCCATGGCTCGTTTGTTCCATTCGACGCCGATCAGATTCTCGTAGATCACCGAATCGCGCAGGTCGAAGTCGCGCAGTGTTCGATTGGCGTCTGCCAGCATGCCGAAGCCGCTGAAGAAGACTGGAATGAAGATGATCCCGAACGGAATGTTGATCGCATAGACCGGCCAACGAGTCGTCAGGAACGGCTCTGCGACGTCGGCGAGTGGTAGCTGCGGAATCTCGACGAAGCTTTCGCCAACTTTGCCATAGAGGTGGCAGTCGGCGTTCGAGACGAGGATTCGCGTGGGGGAGCGGTTCTCGATCCGCATGTAGACGCCCATGATTCCCTTGGTGCGCAGCTCTCCCAGGAAGTAGCGTTTCGACAGTTCGTTGCTGAGGAAGTTGCCGACTTGCACTTTCAGCTCTTTGTTCTCACTGCGGTAATAGACCTGATTGCCGACGCTGTCGGGTAGGGGCGGCGGCGAGAGGCGCGATGTCAGCGGCATGCCGCCGCAGCCGACGAACACTGAGAGTGCGAGCACCAACGGCAGGAACTTGTGGATACTTCGTCTTCGCATGTTGGTTTCCTACAGCGGCTGGTGCTTGAGCGGGCGAAGGCGGTAGTTGTAGGACGTGGGTGCCATCCTCGAAACGGCTTCGTACGCCTTCTGTGCGCGGCGGAGCTGTTCTTCTGTGATGTTCTGCGTACGCGTCCATGCCTCCGCCTGGTCTCCGAATGCAGCCAGCGCTTGATCCGTGTGGAGCCCGAACACCTCTTGAAACAGGTTCCTCGTATCGCGATCGAAATCCTTTGTGTACTCCATCTTGCTCAGGCGCTGTTCATACTCCAGGAGCTTTTGAGGCAGGTTGCGTCGCAGGTATTGGTAGTACAACCAGACACTGTTGTACCCCTGGGTGCCGGTTCCGCCTTTGGAGATATTGTTGTAGTCGAGGCCGCAGATTTCTTCGAGCGGGAGTACCCCATCCCTTTTGAACTTCCGGAGCCAGCGGTCGTTGCTCGGGTTGGCGTACTGTCCAAAGCGAATTTGGCCGGCAAAGTCGATCGGATACTCATGAAACGTCGTGAAACCGTCGCTTTGAAAACCCGGAACCCTGCCGTCCAACATCAAGAAGTGGACATGGTGCCCAAGCTCGTGCGGGAAGGTCTTCCACATCGCGTAGATCGCTGGTACGGGATCACCGGTGGTGTCGAGGTTGCCGTGCCAATACATGCAAATGAAAGCTTTGTACTGACCGAGTCCCGCCTGCTGGAACACAGGGCGTAGTCGCTCGTTGTTGAACGTCCAGAACGCGCCCGCCCTGCGCATGCCCCCCAATTGGTTCTGATCACACCAGCGCTGGTACGCCGCACGTGACTTGTGAATTACGACGATCGGCTTGTTCGCTGGGTCGGCCAGCTTCGCTGCCAAGTTGTTTCGATGCCCATACTCTTTCAGGTACGCGTCGTAGATCTGTTCGCCGGCCCACATGAGGCGACTCGTTGTGACTTCCGGCACTTGCGACAGGTACAGGTAACGCTGTGAGTCATGGATTTGAAACTGACTGCCGCCGAAGTCAATCTTGCCTTGGCTGGGAGTCGGGACGACTGGTCGATGATTGACCAGCTGGTCGACCAGTGTATTGACGTCGATGCTGATCAACGTCGATCCCGTGTTCGCCCCGAGCCTGCGTAGTTGGGCGTCGAATTGGCGCAGATCGATTTGCGGGATCTCGGCTGGGTTCAGGCCCTTTTGCGCGCCGAGGGTCAACAGCGTGGCGTTCAAGACTGCAGCCAGCCCCTGGTTGAAGCGAATCTTGTCGACCTGCGCCTGCCACCGTTTCTGCGCGACATTCTGCAGGTACAGCTGCCCCTCTTTGTGTACGTAGGCGAGGTCCTGGCTCAGCGCGACCTGGCGTGCGCCGGCGACCTGCACCGACGATTGAATCAAGTCGTTCTGGTCGGGGAGGTCGAAGTCGAGCTCACCATCTTTCTCCCGACAGACAGTCGCGGAGTTCATGAGTGATGCATGAAACGCCTGGCAGAAGCGCGTGTACGCCGTGTTGACGATCGCGTCGGCTGCATTCTTGTATTCGAGGTCGAGTCCCAGTCCCTCGACGATGTCGCCCCACACCAGTTGGTTGTAGCGCAGGGAGTAGATCTCCATCTGCACGCGGATGCGGCAGCGGTGGCCGTAGTAGGCGAGGTCGTTGTAGACGACGTTGCCAACCTGCACGTTGCTGGTGCCCAGATGCTGCGAGCTGATGTTTAGATGTTGAACGGACGCCGACAGCACGAAGTCGACGTCGGGGTAGCGCTCGGAGAGTTGCTTCAGGCGTTCGGGATGAGGCTCGAACATCGGCTGTTCGCCGTGCAGAATAACGGTCTCGTCACAAGCTTCGTTGGCCTGGAACGTATGCAGCAGCGATTCTTGCAGAGCGACGACCGCTGAGCGGCGAAAGTGCGCTTTGTCGTCTGCCCCGCTTTGGGCGTGGAATGGTAGAGAGCGATCGTCTGCGAACGGGACGATGCCGACGCGCCCTGTGAAGAGGGGCCCGCCGTCCTTGCGGAAGTCCAGATCTTGCGGCGGCGCCAGAAAGATCGCGCGTGGACTGCTGCAGCCGACGAACGGCAACAGCAGCGATACAAAGACACAGACCAAAGCATAACGGCCCAAAGCAAGACGGTGCAGAACAAGACGGTGCAGAGCAAGACGGTGCAGTCGGATCGTGAGCCTCCGATCTTGAGCGCGCAGTTTTTCGCGGCAGCTTTGCGGCACGGACACATGCTCCCTCCGACGACCTCGTCGAGAGCCGACATAGGCGATGGATCGCATTGTAGGTTCGCAGCCGCGAATTCCAAGTCCGAGGTTGCGCCGATCGGCTGCCACCGATCCCCAGCAGTTTGTTAGCTGCGGCGGGTATGGGCTAGGGGCACCCTGACATACCCGGGCAGGCCAACGAGTCACTGGTGGTCGGATCGATTCCACAATCGTTCGGCAGCGGCAACGGACCTGAGCCACTGAACAAGGACCCGAGCAGCGTGACCGCGTCGGCGATGTTGAGGGTGCCGTCATCGTTGTTGTCGCATGCGTCGTCGCACGGCATCGGCGAACCGCCGCCAAAGAGGAACGTCAGCAGGAAGACCGCGTCGGCGACATTACGGGTGCCATCGACGTTACAGTCTCCCCGGCGAAACAGCTCGCCACCGACCGTGAACGTGCCAACCTCGAGGGCCGGGGTGAACTGGAAACCGGACGAGTGGGTGAACGTCGGTGGCAACGAGAAGATGCCGACTTGATCGACAAAAGTCAGTGGGACCATCGTGCCGCTAGCCGTCCCGAGTACGTTGGCCTCGGCGACGGCGAGTGTTTGCGCGCTGCCGGGTGCCAGCACATCGTCGAGCGGAGGGGTATTGTCCATGATGACTTGGATACCCCAGGCACCTCCTGCTGGCTCGGCGCCGTTGTTCGTGTAGGGGACGACGAAACTTGCGCCTGCTGCGGCGGTGCCGGCCACACCGACGTTGAACACCTGCAGCTGCGTACTGTCGAAGTCGACGGCGAACTGATAGCCCGTGACCGCGACGTCAGTGTCTGCAGTGACCGACATGGGTATCGTCGTTGCCCCAATGGGTGCGGTCGTCGATTCGCTTCTGAGAGTCGTATCGGCGTACAAGAAGCCGGGCGACAGAAAGCCCGTACCTGCCGGTGTTGTCACGGTGACATCGACGATGCCGGCAGAGCCTGGAGGTGTGACGCCGAGGACCTGCGTGCCGTTCACGTACTGGTAGTTCAAGAGCGGGGCGCCACCCAGCAGCGGAACCGAGCCTGGTTGAAATGCGGTCCCTGTCAGCACAACCGCAGTGCCTCCAGCGGCGGGGCCGGAGTTCGGTGAGATCGCAGTGATCTGCGGGCCGCAGTTGTCTGGCGCGCCATCCAGATTGGCATCCACGGCCAGGCCGGACGCGATAGCGAGCGCGTCGGAGATTCCGTCGCCATCACAGTCGGGACCAGCGTCACCCACATGAACTTCTAGTGCGTAGTCATTCGTCGCGCCACCGGCACCGAAGACCCGGAAGCGGTACAGCCCGCCGCCGATTGCACTGCTGTCGAGAGTGCTGATTGCCAACACCTCATCGTTGTTCGTCGAGGTTGCTGATTCCAGGGGCGTGTTCTCTTCACCGGGCGCATACGACTGCAGGTTGAGATTACCCGCTGCATGGTTGAACACGATTTTCACGACGGCAGCTTTCCCGGCGGCCAACGGCACGCCGAACCAGTCTTCATCGGACCCCGAAGGGCGCGGGCTAATGCTGAGGTTCGGCGTCGAGAACCCAATCCGGGGCACGCGCGCTCTTCGCGGTGTGTCGTTGTCTTCGAAACGATCCAGCAGGTTTTCGCGCCCGCTAGCGCCATTGGGCATTGTTGGCATTGACCATGCCAGGCCTACTGTCGAGCGGTACAGCGTGAACGACTCGTTGCGGGCTAGCGTGAAACCACTCGGCGGGGAGCGAACCTCGGGCTGCATCCAGAGAGCGCCGCTACCGAGCGGTGCCTGATGAGTATGGACGAAGCGAAGTACGAAGCGAATGTAGTCGATGTTGCGACCCGCTGCGTCGACGAGGCTCACGTCACCGGTCGAGCCGTTGGACCACGGCCAGTTGAAGGTGGCTCCTTGGTCGTAGAGTTCGGTTGCGGTATCCGTGCCGCCGCCGTCAGAAACGACGACACGTCCGCCGGCTGGAAGTGAGAAGGCCGGGAACACAAACGTGTTCGGCGTGGAGCCGGTCGAACGACCGGACAGTTCCCAGCCGGTCAAGTCTGCAGCGACGGTGCCGAGATTGTGCAGCTCGACACGGTCGGTACCCCCGAGATCGACCTCGTTGATGACGACGGCAGCGGCGGCAGTCGTTTCGACGACGAGGGCAGCTGTCAGCGTGTCCACGCCTCCATCCTGCGTGACCGTGACGTCGTAGCTACTAGCAGGTGTGCCCGCGGCAACTGCGAAACGGACGAACATCGCTTCGGGTGCGATCCAGCGTGTTTCGACCACGCTAATGTTGGGGGTGCTGGTGCTGACCGTTGCCGTGGTGATGAAGTCCTCACCGCGCAGCAGCGCATGGTAGGTTTGCCCGGGGCGCATCGGGGCTGCGGCGACGCTGGTCAAGGTCGGAGAGATTGGCGAAACGGAGGCCGCCCGAACTTGGTACGTACCGTAGCGCATGATGTTTAGCTCGGCGGAAGAGTGCCGCAACATCAAGTAGTAGTTCTTCGACTGTGGCGCCTTCCAGTAGATGCGTGGCGCGGTCTCAGACATCTGCTGCGCGCCGGAGTTCGACTGCGTGTTTAGAATGCTGTCGTAGGGGTCGTGGTTGTAGGCTACGAGGCTGCCGGTATCGAGATCGATCAGGAACAGCTCGGGGTCTGGACGCCCGAAGATCGAGTTGCCGGCACCGTTGACCTCAATGTCGTAGTGGGCCCCAGCGGTAGCCGCAAAGACGAACCAGTCTTCATCGCCGCCGGCGTCGGGGCCGTTGCGGTAGAACGAGTTCTCGACGTAGCCGCCACCGAGGACGGTGGCGTTCTCTGGCGTATCGTTGTTTTCTTGGGCGTCAGGAAAGAAGTCGATGCGATGGTTGCCGAAGATCGTCTGCATTGCCGGCAAGTTCCCGAAGCCCAGCTCGAACCATAGGTCCCAGAAGTCTTCGAGGTTCGTGGCCGGCGTCTGCAGTGCGCGCATTTCCTGGAGCACGGCCCATACGTCGTCGCCGCGGTCGACGAGCGTATCGTCGTCGGTGCCAATCGACGAGTCTGGAGTCGATGCCGAGTCGATCAGATCGTGAAGGACGGCGGAAACAGCTCGTTCTTGCGTCGCGCCACCAGACTGGTTGCCCTCGAACCCGTAAGCAAACCCACCCGTCGTACCGAAGCTGTTGCGGTCGGAGTAGACATCGGGGCGGGGTAGATTCCACTGATCCAGTACGGCCGCACTGACGTAGGTCGCGAACCCCTCACTCCACGCGAGCCGTGGATCTTGGTCATCGTCGCTGACGGTATGGCTACCGCCGGTGTTGCGGGAGCGTCCGTACTCGTCTTCGACGTAGTGACCGACTTCGTGCAGGATGTTGGGATCGTCGTAGCCATCGTCATCGGCGAGGTTCATGCGGTTGGCACCCCCCGAGTACGACGAGCCCCCGCGCCCGTTGGTGGGGTTCCAGCCGATGGTCAACAGTGGCGCCGGTGTCGGACCATTGAGGACGGCGATCCACTCGGCGGTGATCGCGCACATATCGAAAGCGTTGAAGATCTGCGATGCCCATTCGGTTGTCGCGACGTCACCAATAGCAGGTGGCGCGACGATCGATCCGAAGTTCACATCGACCGTCGGTGCATGTGCGAAGACATCGGTGCCAGCATCGTGGTAGCTGTACACCGCCATGCCGTTGGCGTCGTCGGCAACGATGAAGTTGAAGGTGCTGTTTTCGTTGGTGCTGGCGAGGACACGAATGCCTACGTCTCTGGTGGCGGTATCGACGACGTTGATGCTAAACGTCCCAGCAGGAGTCGTCGAGCCAGCGCCAAGTACCGCAAACGTCGTCAGGTCGTAGATTTGGACGTCGGCGTAGCGGATCGGTAGCACCTGTGTGCCGGTCCAGCCAGAAGTGTCGTACAGGCGATCGGTGTACGAGAACGTCCCGGACGCGGTCCAGTCCGCATGAGCGAGAGTCGTCCAGCTGAGGAGGAACAGCGACAGCGCAAGTAGAGTCTTTGGAGTTCCCTGTGGAGTTCTCATTGGCCCGCCCCGTTCCCGACGCGTGCACCGTCGACTGGGGTGAGTTGCCGGCGCGCTGCCTCTGCGACAGTCATGTACTCAACGATCGTCCGGCCGTCGGCAAGCTCGAACAGCACCGGCACGCGTCGGAGTGCGCTGTCTGTGGTCGGCGCCGTTTCGGGTGCGAGTACTTCATCGCCGACGTAGGTCGGCGTGCCGTCGTCGCCGAACAGGGTGATCTGGACGGCGATTTCTGCGTCGGGTGCGAGCGCACGGCCGTCACCGGTGCGCAGCCGTAGGAGCTCGGTACTCTTGGTTGCAAGCAATGTGTAGCTGATCTCGTCGCTGCCGCCGTCGAACAACAGTGCGGAGGGCGTCAGCACCTTCAGTCGAGATTCGACTGCGGTCGCACCGTCCGTGGCGCGGCTCGGGAACAACGCGATCTCGATGGTCGCAGGATCTTCGCTCCGCGACAGGGTGAGCAAGTCGAGGGGGCGGGGCTCGCACGGCGGGGGATCCTGCAACCGCGAGACGGCGACGCCATCGTGAAGTTCGCAGCAAGGTGGCTGCGACGTGTCACCGGGTTGCACGTCGGCTTCCCCGACGATCGTGTCTTCCAGTGTGTTTTCCGGGCTCGCGGTACGGCACGCAGGTGCGAACAAGGCGGCGGTGACCAGCAGCGTTGCCGCGAGCGCGTGCCGCCCCTGGAGGCGTAACGATTGCGTCGAAGTTCCCATACCCATCTCTCCCGGTCGTTCTATCAGCGTTTGGAGTTCCCCAACCAACGTGCCGTCATTGTAGCAGCCAGAAACTCCCCGTCTCGCCCTGCTAGGCATCGCTTTCACTCGTCGGAAGCGGTGACCCAAGAGCATCTTGCGCCGATCTGCAGTGAGCCCTTGTACCCCTGCTACAGCTGTAGTAAAACATGCGACAGTTGTAGTTGAGAGAGAGCCGATGCAGCTGAGCGAAGCCGAGTGGAAAGTCATGAATGCGATCTGGGCCGAAGCCCCCAGTAGCGCCCGCGATGTCCTCGAACATCTCGGGGACGAAACCACCTGGGCCTACACGACGGTGAAAACGATGCTGGCTCGCCTGGCTGAAAAGGGGGCGCTATCGGTCCGCAAACGCGCAAACACCAGCATGTACGAGCCGCTGATTTCGCGGGAAGAGGCGCGCCGGTCCGCTGTGAAGGGACTGTTGGAACGCGCTTTTGGAGGCAGCTTCGCGCCGTTGGTGCAGTTCTTGGTCAGTGACCGCGACCTGTCACCGGCAGATCGTAAGACGCTGGAGAAGCTGATTGCGGAAAGCGGCGACAAATGATGGCTTGGGTGCAGGAAGTCGCAAACTCTTGGTGGTTGTGGATGGGGCCGATGCTGCTGCAGGTGGCGATCTTGATCCTAGCCATCGGAGTGATCGACACGGTCTTTCGCGACCGCCTGTGGCCGCAGTTGCGACTGGTTCTGTGGGGCCTGGTCTTCGTGAAGCTGCTCGTGCCGCCCTCGCTTGCGACGTCGGTGAGTGCGGCGTCGTGGTTGTTGCCGGTGCAAGCGATCGCCGTGCCAGCGGCTACTGAAGCGAGCACCACGCTTGCGCCTGGGTTGGCGCAAGCGTCAGGCGCGACGTGGCAAGTCGTGCTGTTCCTGGTGTGGGGAGGTGGCGTGGCCTGCGGTATCTGCATCCGAGTGGGGCAGTGGCTCCGCGTGAAACACGGCTTTCTGGCTGACAGTGAGATCGCACCAACGAGGGTCCAGCTGTTGGCACAACGAGCGGCGCGGCAATTGAGGCTGCGCCGTATGCCCCCGGTGCTCGTCAGTGAGACGGCCGCGGGGCCCGCTGTCGTCGGAGTGTTTCGCCCTACAGTCGTAGTACCCAGCGACCTGTTGGCGGTCCTCAGCGACGACGATTTGTTCCATGTGCTGCTGCATGAGTTTGCACACGTTCGACGTGGAGACCTCTGGTTCGCGGCCCTCGGAGACACTTTGTCGGTTCTGTACTGGCTGCAGCCGCTGTTGCGGCTGGTGCGGCTTCGCACTGCCGCGCTGCGCGAAGTCTGCTGCGACGCAACTGTGGTCCGCGCACTACAGAACGACGCCGGCGCTTACCAACAGACCTTGTTGCGCAGTGCGCAGCATTTGGTGCTGGGTCAGCGCCTGACGCCGCGCTGGGGAAACGTTGGCTTTTGGGCCGGTCGTAGCACTCTGTTGCTGCGCCTGGAGCAACTGCAGCGAGGTGCCGCATGGGGCGCAAAGCGACGTGTTGTGGTCGCTGCCGTGGCAGTGGCTGTGGTCGTCTTCGTGTTCCCGATGGGAACTCGCCATCAAGTGACCGCGGCGGCGCTCCCGTTGAAGACTCAAGAATCGAGAGTCAGCTCTGCAGAGCTGGTCAAGAGAACTGCTGTGCCTGCGGTAGACGTACCTCAGGACTTTGTGAGCTGTTGGAGCGTGCGCGCTGCCGTCTACCAGAAAATGGCAGAACAGGAAGCGCGCAATGAGGCGCGCAACGAGCGCAACGAAACACGCCGATTGGGCAGCGGAATGCTGCGACGACCCGCTGCGCTGCAATCATGACGAATCTCTGAGAACGACGAAGGGTTGGATTCGATGAACTTCAAATTGGTCGTACTGCTGGGGGCCGTATTGGCGGCCGGTATCTTGTTGGGCACCGCAAGTTCGCAGGACAGTCCAACGAAGCCCGCGGGTGGTGATGCGTCGGCTACCGGTGAAGATTACTCGCCGATTGACATGTCGAAGATCGACATGCAAAAGATGATGGAAGCCTACTTCGCCGTCGGCAAGCTGGGCAAGTTCCACAAGCGCCTCGAGTACTTCTTGGGCAAGTGGGACACCGAAACGCAGATCTCGATGCCGGGTGCGCCGCCGATGCCGGCCACGAAGGGCACTGCTGAGTACACGTGGCTGCTCGAGGGACGCTGGCTCCAGGGCCGCTCGGTCGGCACGATGATGGGACGCCCAGCAGAGTACGTCAGCATTCTCGGGTACGACAACCACCGTAAGAAGTACATGTCAGCGCGCTTCAGCTCGCTGGACACATCGTTGACGACTTCGACCGGCGCCATCTCACGCGACGGCTCGATCATCGATCTTTACTTCCAGCTCGACGAGCCGGGGACCGGAGAGATCGCGAAGAACGCACGCTCGTCGTACCGCATCATCGACGCGAACAAGTTTGTCGTCGACGTCTATGATCTGGCGATGGCGGGGATGGACAACAAGGTACTGACGTTTACGTACACGCGCAGCAAGTAGCCGCGCGCGATCTCCGACGATCGCGAGGGATTCGCTGTGTCCAGCGTATCGTTCCGGCTACGATCCGTGCCATGGACACGGATCGATACTCGCGGCAGAGACTGTTTCAACCGATCGGGGACATGGGGCAAGAGCGCCTTGGCGCCGCGCGCGTGACCCTGATCGGTTGTGGTGCTCTGGGAACCCACATCGCGCAGCATCTCGTCCGCGCCGGAGTCGGTTTCGTCCGCGTCTGTGATCGCGACTTCGTCGAGTTCGACAACCTACAGCGGCAGGTGCTCTTCGATGAAGAGGATGCCCGTCAGCGTATGCCCAAGGCCGCAGCTGCCGCCGATCGACTGCTCGCGGCGAATTCTGACGTCACGGTCGAAGCGCAGGTCGTCGACGTAACTCCTGCGAACGTGCTCGAGCTGATCGAAGGCGCCGATGTCGTCGTCGATGGTACCGACAATTTCGTTACGCGCTTCCTACTCAATGACGCCTGCGTGCGCGAGGGGATCCCCTGGGTCTACGGTGGCTGTGTCTCATCGCATGGCATGGTGTTGGCCGTGCTGCCGGGGGAGACACCATGCTTCAGCTGCGTGGTTCCGGACCTGCCGGCGCCTGGTAGCACGGCCACATGCGACACGGCAGGCGTGATCGGCCCAGCTGTCGGAGTTGTCGCAGCGCTGCAGAGCGCCGAAGTGTTGAAGATCCTTGTCGATGATCTCTCCGCCGTGCATCGCGGCCTGACGACGATCGACCTTTGGACCAATGAGTTTCGGGCCCTGCGTGTGCCACGAGATCCATCTTGTCGGGCTTGTGGCCAACGCGACTTTCGCTACCTCGAGTCTGAACTCGAGGCGGGCACGACGACTGTGCTCTGCGGGCGCAACGCCGTGCAGATCACGCCGCCGCTCGGGACCCGTCTCGATCTTGCTGAGCTGGAGCAACGTCTGTCGGCTCTTGGGCCGGTGCGCCAGAATCAGTATCTACTCTGCTTTCGGCAAGGGGAGCTCGAGGCGACGCTGTTCGCCGACGGCCGGGCAGTCGTGAAAGGCACCGACGAGCCGACCGCAGCCAAGGCGTTCTATGCGAAGTATGTCGGCTCCTAGGACGCCGTTGCGTGTTCCCGAACCCTGGCGATTGCGTTACACTCCCCCCAGTTGAATTCAGCAGCAGACGTCCGCAGCAGGGCTCACCCACGGAAAGGCCAGTACTAGGCCAATGAAACCGGCATTCATCCTGCACGAGTTGACGCTCCTTCAGGAGCGCGAAGGTTGGCTCCCGGAACCAGAGCTCCGAGCGCTCGCAGAGCGTATTCAGGTGCCTCTGCATCGGATCGAGAGCCTGTCGACGTTTTACACGCACTTTCGCCGTGCTGAACCAAAGAAGCATGTGATTGCGGTCTGCCGCGATTTGTCCTGCATGCTTGCCGGTGGCAGGCAGCGACTTGCAGCGCTGCAAGCTCAATACGCCGATGACCCCGACGTTCAGATCGAAGAAGTTTCGTGTATCGGTCGCTGCGAGCATGCGCCGGCGGGATTCGTCGGCCACGATCCGGTGGCACTCGATGACGATGCGGCCGTCAAGGCAGCTCTCCAGGGTGGCGGCGGTCTGGACGTGCCGCAACGGCGCTGGGACGCGGACCTGTACGAGTCCGCCGACGAGCACTACGGAAATCTGCGTCAGCTCGTGGCGGCTTGGGATCCGGCGCGAGCCGTACAGCGACTGAAGGACTGCAACCTCCGCGGTTTGGGTGGCGCTGGCTTCCCGACAGGACTGAAGTGGGAGCTGGTCGGCAAAGAGCCAGCGACTCCGAAGTACGTGATCTGCAACGCGGACGAAAGCGAGCCGGGCACGTTCAAGGATCGCGCGATTCTGCACGATCTACCGCACCTGGTCATCGAGGGGATGGTGCTCGGTGCGATGACGGTCGGTAGCGAGCGTGGTTGGGTCTTCATACGGCACGAGTACGAGGCCGAGAGGCACGCGCTCCAGCAGGCCATTGATCGCGCCTACTCTGTCGGGGCGCTGGGCAAGAACATCTTCGACAGCGGCTTCTCGTTCGACCTCGACGTCTTCGTTTCACCCGGGGGATACATCCTGGGCGAGGAGACGGCGCTGCTAGAGTGCATGGAGGATCAACGGGGTGAGCCGCGGAACAAGCCACCGTTCCCCGGAAATCAGGGGCTGTGGGGGCAACCGACGTTGATCAACAACGTCGAAACCTATGCGCATGCGGCTGGCATCGTTGCGCGAGGTGTCGAGTGGTGGGATGGCCTTGGCAAGGGAGACTTCAGTGGGCACAAGTTCATCAGCGTCAGCGGTGACGTGGCACGACCGGACGTCTATCTGATCGCGATGGGGTCGACGTTGCGAGAGCTGCTAGAGATGGCGGGCGGTATGGCAGACGGCAAGTCGCTAGCGGCCATCGCTCCCGGTGGCGCGTCCAGCAACTTCCTGCCCGCCAGCAGTCTCGACGTCGAGATCGACTTCAAGACTCTGGCAGACGCAGGCTCGATGCTGGGTTCCGGTGCGGCAGTCTTTGTGGCCGAAGGGAACGACTTGCTCGACGTCGGTGTCAACGTGACGACGTTCTTTCGCAACGAATCGTGTGGCAAGTGTGTCCCGTGCCGTGTCGGTAGCGAGAAGGCCGTCGAGTTGCTCCAGGGGCGCAAAGATCTTCCTGCCGGTGCCGATCAATTGCTCGAAGAGCTGAACGAGACAATGGTCCAGACGAGCATCTGCGGACTCGGGCAGGTGGCGCTGGGCCCGCTGATGTCGATCCTTCGCAACTTCCCCGATCAGGTCCAGAGCGAGTAGACGGGCCTTGGGTGGCAACGTATGAACGCCGACCCCCGAATGCGCGGTTTTGCGCGACGCAGTGACGTAGCCGATGTCGAAGCGCTGCTCGAATCGCGTGTGACGACGCAGCTACCGTCCGAAGATCTGGCGACGCAGCACGCAGCGGGTCGAGTGCTCGCGGGAGCAGTGGTCTCGCCGATCGATCTTCCGCCGTTTGATCGGTCTGCAATGGACGGCTATGCCGTGCGCGGCGAAGACACGTTCGGGGCCGAACCCTTCACTCCAGTGCGGCTGCGTGTCATCGGTCAGGCCCTCCCAGGGAGGGCTTTCGCCGGCACGGTGGCGTCGGGTACGGCCGTGCGCATCATGACCGGGGCTCCTCTACCAGCCGGTGCCGATGCAGTCCTGAAGGTCGAGGACTCACGCCTCCTCGAAGAGTTGAGTGAAGGGCAAGCAGGCGCGGTCGAAGTGACGGCGGCTGTCGCTCCCGAGCGCAACGTCTCACGCCGCGGTGAGGATGTGGCTGCTAGCGCAGAGCTGCTGCCAGAGTTGCGCTTGCTGCGACCACAGGATGTAGCAGTTGCGTTGGCCGCGGGAATCGCCAACGTGCGCGTCGTGCGCCAGCCACGTTTCGCGGTCGTGACGACCGGTAATGAACTGCTTGCGCCCGGCGAACGGCCACAAGACCATCGGATCGTGGACACGAACGGCGTGATGGTCGCGGCGCTGCTCCGTCGAGATGGCGCCACGGCGCAGCTGTATGAGCGGATCCCTGACGACGCCCGCGCACTGCGCGAGGTCCTCAGCCAAGTCGATGGCGACGGCATCATCGTTTGCGGTGGTTCGTCCGTTGGGGCTGAGGATCATGTGCCAGCGGTCGTGCGCGAGCTGGGGGAGCTACCTGTGCACGGGATAGCGATGCGTCCTTCGTCCCCCACGGGTGTTGGCTTCTTCGACGAGCGACCGGTGTTTCTGTTGCCTGGAAACCCAGTCTCGTGCCTCTGCGCGTATGACTTCTTTGCTGGGCCCACCGTACGCTTCCTCGGCGGTCGCTCCCGTCCGTGGCCCTACGTGCGACGCAGCTTGCCGCTGGCCCGAAAGATCAACTCCGAGGGAGGACGGGTCGACTACGCGCGCGTCATCGTCAAAGATGGTGCCGTGGAGCCGCTCTTGGTGAGTGGCGCCTCGATCCTGTCCTCGACCGTCCGGGCCGATGGGGTCGTGATCGTGCCGCGCGACGCGGAGGGAATCGAGGCGGGCGCAACCGTTACGGTGCATCTCTATGGCGAAGCAGTTTCTTGACGTCGTGAGCGCGGAGCGGGCGCGAGAGCTGCTTGCCGGCATCGTCAGCGCTCCGGTCGAGGCCGAGACGGTACCTCTGTCCGCAGCCTTTGGTCGCGTTCTCGCAACCGACGTGTTTGCGGGTGTCGACGTGCCTGGCTTCGATCGCGCCAACCTCGACGGTTTCGCCGTGCGTGCTGCCGATACCTATGGCGCCACGGAATCAGCTCCCGTTGTGTTCTCGGTGACGGGCGAGTCCCTCGCGCCTGGCGAACTTCCCCAGCACGAGGTTGCGACGGGACAGGCAACGACGATTGCGACAGGGTCGGTCTTGCCGCGCGGAGCCGACGCCATCATCAAGATCGAGGACACCGAGGAGGGGGCGGGATCGCGCGCGATCCTTGTCCAGCGCGCGCTCACACCTGGTAGTGGCGTGAGCTTCGCCGGCAGCGACATGGCGCGTGGAGAGATGGTGTTGCGTCGTGGCAGTCGCCTCACTGCCCGGGAGACCGGCGTCTTGGCTGCGATCGGCGCTGACCAGGTCGATGTACACAGGCGACCGCGAGTTGCGCTGTTCTCGACCGGAGGTGAGATCGTGGCCCCAGGTGCTGTGATTGAGCCCGGCGAGGTCTACGACTCCAACCTGCGCATCCTTGCCGACACTCTGCGAGAGATCGGCTGCGAACCCGTCGAGCTGGGAATTGTCGGCGACGATCCGTCAGCGCTCGAACAAGCAATCAAAGAAGCGTTGGACGCCGACGCAGTGTTGTTCTCAGGAGGGACGTCGAAGGGGCAAGGGGACTACGGTGTTGCGACGCTGCGGACCATCGACGGCGTTGAGGTACTTTGCCACGGCGTGGCCGTGAAGCCCGGCAAGCCGCTGTGCCTCGCCGTGTGCGACGGCAAGCCGATCGCCGTCCTACCCGGGTTCCCGACCAGCTGCATCTTCACGTTTCACGAGTTCGTGGCGCCAGTGCTGCGGCGACTCGGTGGGCAGCCACGTGCCAGTGCGCCAACCGTCGAGGCGCGGTTGCCCACACGAGTGAATAGTGAACGGGGCCGCACCGAGTTCGCATTGATATCGCTACTGGCTAGCGACGAGGGGTTGATCGCCTACCCGATCGGCAAGGGCTCTGGGAGCGTGACGACATTCTCACAGGCGGACGGTTTCATCACGATCGACCGTCAGGTCGAGTACCTCGAGAGCGGCGACACTGTGGCGGTCACACGGCTTGGTCATGACCTCGAACCCCCAGATTTGGTCGTCATGGGGAGTCAATGCACCGGTCTCGACTATCTGCTGGCTTGCCTGCGCGACGAAGGATTGTCGAGTCGGGTCATCAGCCTCGGAAGCCAAGGTGGGTTCCTGGCTGCGGCGCGCGGTGAGTGTGACATTGCCGGAGTGCACCTCTGTGATGCGGACGGTAGCTACAACACTCCGTTCGTAGAGAGTGGCGTTTCGTTGGTCCGCGGCTACCTGCGGCAACAAGGGATCGTGTCGCGTACGACCGACGTGGACCCCAAAGTAGATCGTATGGTGAATCGCAATCGTGGGAGCGGGACTCGTGTCGTCATTGAGGAATTGCTTGGAGACGCTCGTCCTCCGGGTTATCCCTTCGAGGTACGGAGTCACAACGCTGTGGCTGCTGCTGTGGCCCAAGGGCGTGCCGACTGGGGGGTCGCCATTCGCAACGTGGCGGCGCCTTCTGGGTTGTCGTTTCAGCCGTTGTGCCACGAGTGTTTCGATTTTGCGATTCCAGACGTGCGGCGACAGCGTCCTGCAGTGCGCCGCTTCGTGGAGTTGCTAGCGCGCGCCGACGTCCGGGAGGGGCTCGTTGCGCGCGGTTTTTCCTTGGCCGAGGAGGGATAGCGATGGCGAAGCGGCAACAGAATCTCGTCTGGATCCTGATCGCCCTTTTGACGCTGTCGCTGAGCCCCGCAGCTACGGCGCAAGAACCAGCGGTTGGCGTCCACGTCGTAGAAGTGCTCGTTGTCGAGCGTGTTGGGCGCGGTGGGCGTAGTGCGATCTTCACCGATGAGATCGAGCATACGTTGGCCCGTGGCAACTGGCAGACTCCGACCGCGGGCACGGTCGTGGCACTGCCAGGAAACAAGTCCGTCAGCTGGAGACCGCTGTCGCTCGGTGACGACGGGTGGTACACGGACCCGGCGTTGCGCGGTGGCTACGCGCTTGCGCGCATCGAATCGACGACCGATCAAGTCGTGTTGCTGCGCTTGGTGGGGCCCCGGCACGTGTACGTCAACGGCGAGCCGCGAGTGGGAGATCCCTACCAGCTGGGCAACGTCGAGATCCCCGTGCGTCTCGTGAAGGGGAAGAACGAGCTGCTGTTCAAAGCCGGTCGTGGCCGATTGCAGTTCGCGTTCGAAAAACCCGCGACGGACTTGCTGGTGAGCATCCGGGACAGGACGCTTCCTGATGTCGTGCGCGGCCGATCAGAACCTGTCTTGGCTGGGCTGATCGTGACCAACGCGAGCCGTCGTGTGCGCCGCAATGTCCGTATCACAGCGACGGTGCCCGATGGGACATCGCTGACGATGACTTTGCCAGTTCTGCCGCCCCTGACGTTGCGCAAGGTCGGGATCTGGATTCCCGTGCCGAGCAAGCTCGACGATAAGCTTCCGGTCGAAGTGGCGCTGGATGCGTCGGGCAGTCGCGATCGCTTCGAACTCCGGGTGCGGGAGCTCTCGCAGTGGCAGAAGCGTACGTTTCGCAGTGATATCGACGGCAGTGTGCAGTACTACGGCGTCGTGCCACCCACACAGTCGGACAAGGTGGCGGCGCCTCACGGCCTGGTCTTGTCTCTGCATGGCGCCGGCGTCGAAGGTGGGCGTCAAGCGTCTTGTTACAAACCCAAGGACTGGGCCTACGTCGTCGCGCCAACCAATCGCCGGCCGTTCGGCTTCGATTGGGAAGATTGGGGGCGCGTTGATGCCCTCGAAGTACTCGCGCATGCCGAAGCGGCGTACGGGACGGATCGTCGCCGAACGCACGTGACCGGGCATTCGATGGGGGGCCACGGTACTTGGCAGTTGGGTGCCCACTTCCCAGATCGGTTTGGCGCTGTTGCGCCGAGCGCGGGTTGGCGAGATTTTTGGACATACGGCGCGCCACCGCTGCGAGTCGAAAACGGCATCGAAGAGGTGTTCCAGCGCGCCAGCAACAGTAGTCGCACGTCGTTGTTGGAGAAGAACTATCGCGCGAGTGGTGTGTACGTGTTGCATGGGGATGCCGACAAGACGGTGCCGGTCGCACAGGCGCAGTTGATGCGGGAACGCCTGCAGGAGTTTCACGACAACTGGGAATACCACGAGCAACCAGGCGCAGGTCACTGGTGGGGGAATCAATGCATGGACTGGCCGCCGCTGTTTGAGTTTCTGCGCGCGAACCCGATTCCTCCGACCAAAGATGTGCGCCAGATCTCCTTCGTGACGGTGTCGCCGGCAATCTCCGCGGACTGTTACTGGGCGCGAGTCGAAACTCAGAGGCAGTGGCTGCGCCCGGCGCGGCTCGAGTTGGCCTTTGATGTCGATGCCGCGAAAGTCACCGGACAGACTGTGAACGTGTCGCGGTTCACGGTCGACCTGAGTTCGTTCGCCGAGCAACGGCAGGCGCGTGTGCAGTTCGAGATCGACGCCCAGGCCTTTCAGTCGCCGTGGCCCGAGGATGGAGTTGTCGCGTTGCAGCGCCGCAATGGTGCCTGGCGCCCTGCTGGCCCCCTCAATTTCCGTGACAAACACCCGGGGCGGGCCGGCCCATTCAAGGAGGCATTTCGCAATCACGTGGTCCTGGTCTACGGCACCCTCGGAACCGGCAAGGAGAACGCCTGGGCCTATGCGAAAGCGCGCTACGACGCCGAGACCTTTTGGTATCGCGGCAATGGCGCCGTCGACATCGTGCCTGATGTCGAATTCAGCAAAGGGCGCTTCACGGATCGCAATGTGATCTTGTACGGCAACGTGGATACGAATCGCGCTTGGTCGCTGCTCGGTGGGCGTTCGCCGGTCGTGGTCGCGCGCAACGTCGTGAAGGTTGGCGATCGTACGTACAAGGGTGACGATCTTGCGTGCGTCTTCGTCTATCCGCGTAGCGATAGCAAGACGGCTAGCGTCGGTGTGGTCGCCGGGACCGGTCTACCCGGCATGCGGTTGACGCACCAGCTGCCGTACTTTGTGTCCGGAGCTGGTTTCCCAGACTGGGCGGTTTTCGATGTCGAAGCGCTCAGAAGTGGCAGTGCTGGCATCCACGGCGCCGGCTTCTTCGCGACTGACTGGAAGCTCCAAGCCAGTTCGACGGCGTGGCGTCCGGCCCCTGCACAGTCGCCCCGGGACAAGTAGCCACATAATCAGGGACAGGCTGCAAACTCGGCGCAGTCGAGACCGTCGCCTTCGGTGGGATCGGCACCGCACGTGGCTGGTGCTGGTAGGGCGCCTGCGATCCCAAAGAGTGCGTTCAATGCGACGATCGCATCCACGAGGTTGAAGCTACCGTCATCGTTGCTGTCGCAAGCGTCGGCGCAGGTCGGCGCTGGACCGTTGTTGAAGAGTGCCGTCAACGCGAAGATGGGGTCGGAGAGGTTGTTGCTTCCGTCCGCGTTGCAGTCTCCACGCTGGAAGCTACTGCCAAAGTTGTAATCGACAGTCGTGCTGGGCCCGGTGAGGGTTCCGTCGGATGGTGTCACGGTGCACGCCACGCTGTTGGCGGCAACCAGCTGACCTTGAGCGAGCACGTCGGCGAGAGCAGCGTGCGTTACATCACGGACAACGACGCCGTCTACACTCCACACATAGTTGTAACGTACGATGTCGAAGTCTGGGTCGTCATCGAGGACATTCGTCCCTACCTTGCACTGCAACGCGTCACTGCTCACGGGTGCTGCCGGCTCGAAGAGAAGCGTGACTGCATTCGGCGGGTCGTTGTAGACCGGGCCGTGAGCAGGAACGACCTCGACGAATGAGTCGATCCAGAGGTCGGTGCCAAACAGCAGCTGAATACGCCAGTTGCCCAGCAGCGTGTGCATCTCAGGGACATCGAACGCGAGCCAATGCCATGAAAACAGCTGCGCTGGGGTACTGAGATTGCCGGTGTAGATTCCGGCAACGGTGCCGTTGGGGCGACGCACGCGGAGCGTGAAAGGGGGATCGACACCAATGTTGGCGGCGAGGAACCACAAGGTAAGGGGGCCATCGGTGACCGCGTATTCGCCCAGGCGTGGAAACGTCTGCGGCGAACCAGGGTGCGTTGTCAGGTCGACGGGGGTGAAACCATGGTCGAAGAGGTAGAAGCTTCGATCGATCGGCGGCTGGTCGAGCCACAAGCTAGTCCCGGGGTGACAAAGGCCGACGTAGGGCTCGACGAACGTACCGTTGATTTCGGTGCCGAGGTGCAGGTGGGGTCCCGTGCTGAGCCCGCTCGAACCGACCAATCCGATTTGTTGGCCGGCAGCCACGGAAGCACCGGGCGTAACGGCGACGCTACCGTTGCGCAAGTGCCAGTAGTAACCTACCCGCCCATTGCCGTGATCGATGATGACAGAGTTTCCCAATGTCGTGCAGGCGAGGCCGCACGTGTTCGTATCGACCTCACCGTCGTGGGTTGCGATCACGGTGCCAGGGAGCGCGGCAAAGACCGGCACGCCAGCGTCCTGCTGGCCGAAGCTGCGCAGACCGATGTCGACTCCATCGTGGCCGTCATAAGTAATCGCTGTGCAGTCCCAATCGAGTAGTCCAGTAGTCGCATCGAGATCGTAGAAGTTCATGTTGAATACGTCTTGATACAGCTGTCCCCCGATCGGTTGGAGCAGATACGGAGTTATCGCCGGGCCGAACGGCTGTGCCCCCGACGGTGCAGATTGCTGCGCAAAGTACGCATCGACCTGTAAGCGGGCGTTGGCGCGTTCCGTCGCCGAGATGCAGGCGTCGGCGCGTGCGGGTGCGCCGCTCTTCGTCGTCACCTGTAGCTGTGCTGCGGCAGGTGTCGCAATCGTCACGACAGCGATCAGCGCAATGATCGATGGGTTGAAGTGGGTGAGTGGATACAGTGGTGCCGCTGGGCGCACAAGGTTGGTCACAGGACCTCCCCCAATCTTGAATGCAGCGGCGTGCCGAGACGATAGCCGATGGGGACAGCGCGATCTACTGAGATTCGGCGGCAGTGAGGTTGTTGGTGTGAGGTGCAGCGAGCCGGCGAGGTCGTCTGGTGGCGGTGTGCCCAGCTCTTGGTCATGTGGGGCTGGCCGATGCCAATGCACAGCCTGCGCCAGAGAGCGGCCCCCGGGGCCGCGATCGAGCTGATCCCGGGGGCGGCGCCTTGGCCTACTAGTGCTTGTGCTGCTTCATGTGGTCGAGGTCGGCTTTCGAGAAGTAAGCGTTGCTGAACTGGTCGATGAGGCGACGTAGTTCGGCGCAGTGCTTCTTGTCGACCGTCTGCTTGCACTTCATTGCGGCAACGAGCATCTGGTGCAGCGTCGTCGTCTGCGTCACGTACTTGCCATGCCCTGCGTCGCCGGCCGGCTTGGCCTTCACGCGCTGCGTCAGAAAGTACTGGGTGACGATTTCCTGGATCTCGTTGGCATGGCTTTCCTTGTTCTCGACCCAGCGCACGATCTGGTTGATCGACTGTGGGTCCCCTTTGCCACTGAGGGCCTCGAGCTGTGACATCGACTTTTCGATCGTCGTGACGTGCTCCTTCAGCAACGACACACGGGTTTGGTCGTTGTAGATCCCGCAGGGGATCTCACAGTGGGAGTAGGCGACACCGGCAACACCAGCGAGCAAGAGCGTGACTGCGAAAATAGCGACTGTGCAACGAAGCATGGAATCCTCCTTCATGGGCGAGTGTCGTCTGGCGACGACGATGAACAAAACTGAGTGCCAGGGCGGTCCGCAACCAGCTCGGCGCGGGTCGCACTGGCCACTGCTTCATAAGTGCCGACCGGAGCAAGTGCAAGGGGGCCTCACAGCTTTCTCTGCGGAGACCCCGTCTCGATTCCAGTGGTGAGTAGTTCTCTCGCCCGGAACCTTCGAGTACAAAGGGCCGCTTGGCCACTGAGGTTCGCGCCGAGCCGCCTTGGAGATTCACCAACCTTGTCCAAAGACCAGTCATGAATGGAGTTCCAAAATGACGGATCAGCACAGGAGCGGGCTGCTCATGTGGCTTCTGGTGTGCGTTGCTACGATGGGTAGTTCCGGATCCTTGTTTGCCCAAGCCGTAAGTGGGCAGGCAGCGGCTCAGCCGACAGAGAAGGAAGCCGCGAAGCAACCAGGTGAAAAGCCCGTTGCCGGAACCCAGCCCAAAGATCGTGCCCCGGATGAGGCCAAGCCTCCGGTGCAGCAAGAGGTCGTCGCGGACGAGCTGTCCGTGCAACTTCTCGATGGGCTCCACAAAGTGGAGTACGTCACCGGGCCGAGTTTGCGCAAGCTGGTCGCGAGCGGCAGCTTCTCGGCGACGATGCCAATGGCCGCTCCGGTCCAGGGCCGGTTTTGCTACGACTGGGACGGGGTGGAGGGGGAGCTGCACTTCGATGAGCCGTCGCTGCAGGTCAAGATGCGGCAGGCCGGCTTCGATCACGGCAGCCTCGACACGCTCTTTGAGTTCGACAACTGGCGTGAGACGTTTCGCGCCTGCACCCTGACGGCTGCCAAAGATGGTGAGAACACTAAAGTCACGATCGCCGGCCAAGCCCGCGATGGCATGAAGTCGATGACCTTCAACAACTCCACCGGGCTGGTCACGACGTTCGAGTTGAAGCCGCCGCAGGCGCCCCAGCCGTTTGTAGGTACCGTCGAGTGGATCGCAGCTGGAGATCGCTGGCTGAAGTCGACGACGGTCATGAAGATGTCCATTGGCGAGATGGGCAGCATGACCGTGTCTTTCGCATTCGAGTACCAAGAGGTCGGCGGCTTCCACGTCTGGAAGAAGATCCAGCAGGGAATGCAGATGGGGCAGACCGACCTCGGTTCGCTGCTCGTTGAATTCGAGAGCGTCCAGGTCAACGACGATGCCAAGTCGGGCCCGGCAACCGCCGATCCGACCTCGCAGCCGAAGTCGCCTGTCGGGCAGTGATTCCTGGCTCGTGATTCCTGGCCACTGATTCATTCTTGGGCGGCGCCCCGGCCGGGGAGCCGCCCGCCAATATCGCCCATCCCGACTTCCACAAGTTATCCACAGCGGCCAACCTGAGGTGGGCTCAATACCTGCGCAAGAAGCACATGCTGGGGGTGCCGGCAACCGCCGTGGGATCGGCGCCTGTGAGCGCGCGAAGCTGGCTCTTCCCACCGAGGGCCGCGACTGGGGATCAGGCCGCCACGATTGACGGAGCCGTCCGAGGTCACTTAGACTCCCGGGTCTGTTTGGGGGGACTCGTAGTCAATTCAGAACTGGATCCAAGGCGGTCCCGGCCCGTAGTTGTCAGCGCGGGCAGGTCCGGAACGGGAGCTGATGAGGGAAGACAGTTGTCTCCTCTCCAAGGAGCGATCGATGGTGAGCATGCGCGGGTTCAAGACGCCGCTTCTCGTATTGATAGGCGCATTGCTGTTACCGATCGCTGCATACTGCGGTGATCGAGTGCTGTGGGACATACGCTCGTCGCTGACGGGTGACTTCGTAGCGCCAGGTTCCGACGAACAGTCCACCTGCGTCGTTGCCGACTTCACCGGCAACGGCATCGACGAGATCGTGATCAGCGATCGTACGATTGCCCCCAGTCTCGTGATGTTTGTCTACGACACCGGCACGGATGCTTGGAGTCGGCATACGATCGAGGCTTCCATCCTGCCGATCGACACCGGCGGGGCCGTCCACGACATCGATGGCGATGGCGATCTCGACCTCGCGTTGGGTGGGGACGGGCAGAGTGCCGAAGTCTGGTGGTGGGAGAACCCAGCACCCACTTTCGCGCCGACGATCCCGTGGGTTCGCCGAGTGATCAAGAACAGTGGAGGGGATGCGCAGCCGGGGCAGGCCTTCGGTGACTTCGACGGTGACGGCGTCGTCGACTTCGCGACCCTAGTCGATGTCGACAATGCGCAGCGTCGGATACGCATCTACGAGCTTCCTGCGGACCCATTGAACACTTCACCGTGGCCCAACTTCGTCGAGATTCCGATTGTCAGCGCTGGTACGGTCGATGGGTTGGAATCCCACGATGTTGACCAAGACGGCCAGATGGATCTACTCGCTGCAGGTCAGTGGTTTCGCGAGCAGGGTGGCTCCTATACCGCGATGCCGATCGATGCGAACTATGCCAATTCCCGGATCACCGCAGCGGATGTCGTGCCTGGCGGCTACTTGGAGGTGTTTCTCTCATCGGGCGACACTACGGATGATCTCGCGTGGTACTTCTGGGATGGCTCGCAGTGGTGCAAGAGGATCCTACTTGCAGCTGTCATCAATGGACACTCGCTGCAGATTGATGACGTGGACCACGATGGCCACCTCGACGTCTTCACGGCGGAGATGGGAGATCCCGGCGCGGGTCCTGATTGCACGGCATGGCTTGGCTGGGGCGACGGCAAGGGGCACTTCGAGTTCGAGGCGATCGCCGTCGGTCGCGCCAACCACATGTCGAGGCTTGGTGACGTCAACGGCGACGGTCGCATCGATGTCGTGATGAAGCCGTTCAAGTTCGGCGCACCCCGGTTGGATGTGTTCATCAATGAGCCGGCGCCACTAGCGCTCGATCAATGGCAGCGTCACGCTCTGGACACACCTGCGTGGCAGCCGTTGACGCAGCTCGCCGGCGATGTCAATGGCGATGGATTGCTGGACATCCTCGCGGGGGGGTGGTGGTACGAGAACCCGGGGTTGCTGCAGCTGTCGTGGACGCCGCGCAGCTTCGGTGGCGACTTGCGCAACGTCCTGATTGCGCACGACTACGACTGTGACGGCGATGTCGACATCGTCGGCACCAGCGGCCAAATCTCTGCCAGCGGTGTTAGCAGCGGCCACAACGCTTTCTACTACGGCGACAACGACGGCAGCGGCACATTCGTCGTGATGCCGATCGGGAACTCGGGCTTGGACGAGGCAGTGTTTCCGCGTGGCATCGCAGCGGCGACTTTGGAAGCTGGATCTGAACTTGCGGCGCTGTTGCAGTGGGACGGTGGTATCACCGGTTCGAGCTCCGTCCAGCAGCTGGTGCCTCCGGTAGCGGGACCGACCGCGGGCGCCTGGCAGTTGTCGGTGTTGCACCCGACCTCAGAGGGTGCGCAGGTTTCGGTGGGTGACCTCGATCGCGACGGTGACGTAGACGTCTACCAAGGAGTCGGCTGGCTGCGCAACGAGGCAGCGGGAGTGTGGACCCGCTTTGTCGCCAATGACACGACGACGCCGGTCTTCGGTGACGTGGATCGCCATCGCCTCGCCGATGTCGACGGCGATGGCGACCTCGACGCGGTCGTCGGCTTCGCCAGTGCTCCCGGGGCAAGCTCGGGGCTCGCGTGGTTCGAGAATCCAGGAGATCCGACCCTGCAATGGCCAGTGCGGACGATCGCGTCCAGCGGCATCGGCGGCGGCTTCAGCCTCGACGTCGGCGACCCCGACCGCGACGGCGACATGGACATCGTTCTCGGCGAGCATCGGTTGGCGACCCGGTTGCTGTTGTTCGAGAACACGGATGAGGTGGGCGGTAGTTGGGTCCAACACGTCATCGACGCCGGAGGACCTGGAATCGATCATCGCAACGGGAGCCGTCTCATCGACTTGGATGCGGATGGCGATCTCGACATCATGTCGATCGGCTGGACCGACGATGTGGTTTGGCTGTTCGAGAACCGCGCTGTGACGAACGGCGATACGACACCACCCGATGCGCCGACCGGGATCAGTGCGGTTGTCCTCACCGAAGCGCAGGTACAGCTGGCCTGGAATGCGAGTTCGGCCGCCGACTTCGATCACTATGAGCTGCATCGCAGTTTGAGCCCGCAGTTCCTGCCAGTACCCGCGACGAGAATCGTCGACTCCATCGATATCAATCAGTTCATCGACATCGGGTTGCTCGAGTCGACGACCTACCACTACGCCGTCGTCGCCGTCGATACGACTGGAAACCGCTCGCTGCCTTCTGTCGAGGTTGGTGTCACCACCGCGCTCGACACGACGCCGCCGACAATCGCGACTGTATCCGCTCCTACCGATACATCGGTTGTCGTTGCTTTCTCCGAGGGAGTCGACGCTGCCTCAGCCGAGCTGGCGAGCAACTACACGATTGCCGGCATCACGATCAGTTCGGCCCAGCTGCAGCTGGACCAGCGTACGGTGTACCTGACGACGTCGCCATTGGCGCCGCAGGTGATCTACACGTTGCTGGCATCGGGCATTCAAGACCTGGCGGCCCTCGCCAACAGCGGCAGCGACGCGGCCGATTTCGTGTCGGGCGTCGAACTCGTCGCATTCTTCCGCTTCGAGGAAGGCAGCGGCAATGTCGCCAGCGACAGTAGTGGTAATGGCAACGATGGCACGCTGGAGGGGGCGCAGTGGGGTACGAATCCTATCGACGGCGGTGCCTTTGCGCTGGAGTTCGACGGCGCTGGCGACCGCGTCGTCGTGCCGCCGTTCGATGTTTCTGGCTCTGCCTTGACGCTGGCTGCTTGGTTCAAAGCCGATTCGTTCACGGTGGGGGACGGCCGCATCATTTCCAAGGCTTCCAGCGTGAACTCCGACGACCACACCTGGATGATCAGCACTTTCCCGGACGCTGGCAACACCCGTCTCCGCGCCCGCGTCAGGACCAATGGTGTGACGACGACGTTGGTGGCGTCAGCGAGTCTGCTAGACACCGACGTTTGGATCCATGTCGCGGCGGTCTATGACGGGACGACGCTGCGGCTGTATCAGAACGGTGTCGAGGTCGGAAGCACCCCGCTAACGGGTACGGTTGCTGGCCAACCCAACAAATCCGTGGCAATCGGCAACCAACCGCCGACGGCAGGCAGCCGCCCGTTCGACGGCGCGATCGATGACGTGCGAGTCTACTCTCGCGCACTGTCGGTGAGTGAGGTCACTGCCTTGGCGTCGATTCCGCCGACCGCAGCCGCAGACTTTGTTGCCGTCCTCCCTGGAGAGTTTGCAGTCGTCGATGTACTCGCCAATGACTCAGGCGGCAGCGCCGCCATAGACATTGCGTCGCTGGAGGTCATCGCGGACGCGCTGCACGGAACCACAGCCGTGAACCCAGTCACCGGAACGGTGCTCTACATCCATGATGGTTCTGCTACGACGTCGGACAGCTTCTCCTATCGCTTTGAGAACAGCGAGGGGGAACACTCCAACACCGCTGTCGTTGCGATCACGGTCGGGACGACCGGTGGAGTGATTGCCGACGGTCTCGTCCTGCACCTGGAAGCCGATAGTGGCATTGTGGCGTCGGGTTCGTCCGTTCTGGCTTGGCAGGACCAGAGTGGCCTCGGCAACGATGTTGTGGCCGTTGGGGCGCCGCAGCTCGTGCCGAACGCGCTTGCCGGGAAACCGGTGATCCTCTGCGACGGATTCGACGACGCTCTCGAACGGGTCTCATCTCTGGGAGGCTTCCCGAGTGGAGCTACGAACCGCACAGTCATGGCGCTTGTGAACTATCAGGACAATGGCCCAGGAGGGGTGGGTTTCGGTGCGGGGAACTGCAACGAGGCGTTCTCACTCGAGATCGTACCGCCTGTCGGACTGTTGGCAGTATCTGGATACTGCGGCACCAACAATTTCACGACTCCGATCGTCGGCAATGGTGCGGGATGGATCGTGCATTCGGCGATCGTCGACAACGATGCGTTGACGCACTACCAAGACGGCGCAGCCATCGGTACCGCGACGCACACATTCGCCACTGTCGCAGACATGCTACGCATCGGCCGTGACATCGATGGGTCGCCGTTCACCCAGATGCAGATTGCGGCAGTGCTCGTCTACAACCGGGCGCTGACCCCGACCGAACACGATGAGACCATTGCCTTCTTCAATGACAAGTATCTGGGAGTTGGTGCGGCGCCGCCGTTGGCACAAAATGATGTAGGGCGCGGCACGCGCGGAGGCGCATTTGCCATCGACGTACTCGCTAATGACACGGACGACACAGGCCTTGATGCCAGCAGCGTCGCAATCTTGACGAATCCTGTGCGCGGCTCGGTGACTGTTGACGCGTTCACGGGAGTGGTTACCTACAACCACAACGCGCTCGACATGCTGCCCGACAGCTTCACGTACCAGGTACTCGACATCGATGGCAATCTGTCCATGGAAGCGCACGTCGACGTCACATTCGATGATCCCGGCTGCCCGTTGATTCAGACCGGTCTCGTGATGCACTTGGATGCGGGAGCAGGCTTTGTTACAGGCGGTGGCAGTGTCCTGGCGTGGCGCGACGCCTCGGGCAACGGCAACGACCTCGGTGCCGTTGGAGCGCCTTTGGTCGTAGCCAGCGTGCTCAACGGGCACGCCGTCGTGCAGCTGAGTGGTTCCGGCGATCGGCTGGAGCGCAACGCGACGCTGACCGGCGTCCCGGCAGGGGGGGCCAACCGCACAGTGCTCATGATGGTCAACTACCAGGACTCCGGGCCCGGTGGTTTTGCATGGGGCGGCGCTGCGTGTAACGAATCGTTCGGTCTGACGGTTTCGCCACCCGGTGGCGAGCTGACCGTCAGCGGTGGCTGCCCAGGGAACAACCTGCTCTCGAGTGAGCCAGGCAGTGGCGCTGGCTGGATCGTGCACTCGGCGACGCTGCAAGCAGCGATTCTCTCGCACTACCGAGACGACATTCTCTTGGCGCAGGTGATTCATGGCTTCTCGACGACGACTGACCGCGCAGTCCTGGGAGTGGACATCGATGGAGACCCGTTCGTAGCGATGCAGGTCGCTGAAGTTCTCGTCTACGATCGAGCTCTCACTCCGATCGAGCGCGATACCGTGTACGCATACCTACGCGCGAAGTACTTCGAAGAACTCTGCTCGACTGCTTGCCTCTCGCCGTCGATCAGCGCTCAGCCGTTACAGACGACAGTGTGCGCGGGAGATCCGCTGCAACTGTCCGTTGGTGTTTCAGGCACGGGGCCGTTCGATTACCAATGGCGCCGGGATGGGATCAGTTTGTTGGGGCAGACTGGGCCGAGCCTGGACCTGCCGGCTGCCCTCAGCACCGACTCGGGTAGCTACGATGTGATTGTGTCCAACACCTGCGGGAGCGCGACCAGCGCGGCGGCTGTCGTCGTCGTCGGAGAGGCTCCGGTAGTCTCGAGCCAACCGCAAGCACAGGATGTTTGCGAGGGTGCCTTCTTGGAATTGAGTGTGACCGTCAGCGGCCTCGACCCTCTCGCCTATCAATGGCGCAAGAATGGCGCGGATGTCCCGGGCGGCACCGGCAGTGTGCTGACTTTCCCAGCGGCCCCGTTGAACGCTGCGGGAGACTATGACGTCGTGATCTCGAATGGCTGCGGCGTCGTGACTAGCGATACGGTACTGGTCGCGGTTCGCCCGCTGCCGACGATCATCACCGCTCCTATCCCGTTCGTCGTCTGCGAGGGAGCCGATGCGACGTTCGATGTGTTTGCTGCCGGCGATCCACCGCTGCAGTACCAATGGCGTCACGACGGGGTCGCCATCGCTGGCGCGACGACGGCCCAACTAACCGTCGTCGATGCGATGAACGCGGATCTCGGAAACTATGACGTCGTTGTCACGAATGGCTGTGGGGCAACGACCAGCTCCGCGGCGGCATTGACACTCGAGTATCCACCGACGGTGTCGATACAACCGAGTGGCGGTTCGGTCTGTGAGACCGGAAGCGTGACGTTGACCGTGGAAGTGTCCGGGACGCCACCGTTTGGCTACGCGTGGAGCCGCGACGGTATGGCCATCTCCGGCAACAACGCGCCATCTTTGCCGCTGACAGATGTGACACCGGGCGACAGTGGAGCTTACTCGGTCGTCATCACGAACTCATGTGGTACTACGACGAGTGCTGCTGCCTTTGTCAGTGTAGATCCACTGCCGATCGTGACCGTTCAGCCGCTCGATCAGGTGGACTGCGTTGGTGGCCTGCTAGAGCTTAACGTTGCCGTAAGCGCCACCCCGCCGGTTTCCTACCAGTGGCGGCGTGCGGGTGTGCCGATACCGGGTGCCACTGGTGACGTGCTGACAATCGGGGCTGCGACTGTGGCCGACGCAGACGACTACGATGTCGTTGTTACCGACCTGTGCGGCAGTGTCGCCAGTGCGGTCGCGACAGTCACCGTGCAAGAGCCCCCGACCATTCCAGTTGGACCTACGACCACGGAAGTGTGTTTGGGCGGAGAGGCCACGCTGTCGGTCGTTGCTACCGGCGCGTCGCCGCTGACGTATCAGTGGCGCAAGGACGGTGTCGCTTTGAACGGCGCAACCGCCGCCGAACTGACCGTGTCGCTGTTCGGAATCGGCGATGTTGGGAACTACGACGTCGTGGTGCAGAACGGTTGCGGCGCTGCGACCAGTGCCGCTGCGATGCTCAGCATTGCAGCGAGCGTTGCTATCGTGTCCTCGCCGGCTCCGAACACGACGGCGTGTAGCGGTGATCCATTGACGCTGTCGGTCGTAGCGACTGGCACGCCACCATTGACGTTTCAATGGTTCAAAAATGGAAGTGCACTACCGACTCAAACGGCCGCGACGCTGCAGATTGCGAATCTTACGAGTAGCGACGCGGGCAGCTACACGGTAGAAGTTGCGAATGCGTGCGGCAGCACGTCGAGCCACCTCGCGCTCGTGACCGTCGACGAGCCGCCGGTCGTGACGACACCGCCTGCCGATGTGACTACCTGCCCCGGTACTGACGTTCTGCTCGCGATCGCGGCGACCACGACGGGGCCTGTTACGTATCAATGGCGCAAAGATGGCGTTGCGATTCCTGGGGCAACCTCGACGGTGTTTGGGTTGTCTTCGGTGAACGCCTCTGATGCCGGCAGCTACGATGTCGTACTCTCGACGCTGTGTGCCCCGGTGATCAGTCCACCGGCAGTTGTTGTCGTGCTTTCTCTTGCTGAGTGCGATTGCAATGCAAATGGGGTTCTCGACGACGTTGAGATCGCGAACGGTCAGGCACCGGACTGTAACAGTAATGGTGTGCCGGATGAGTGCGACATTGCAGGCGGCGCGAGCACAGACCTCGATGGCGACGGGATTCCGGACGAATGCGCTCCAAACTTCTCGCGCGGTGACTGCAGCGGCAACGGCAGCTACAACATCCAGGACGCTGTGATCTTGCTGCAGTATCTGTTCGTGGCCGGCCAAGCACCGACGTGTCTCGACGCGTGCGATGTGTCCGACGACGGAGGGCTGAACCTGCTGGACGTCCAGATTCTGCTGTGTGGACTGTTCTGCTCGCCAGCGATACCGCCTCCCGCTCCGTACCCCGCCTGTGGTGCGGATCCGACGCCTGACCCTCTCGGGTGCGTGTCCTTTCCCTGCCCCTAGTTCGCTCGAGAGTGGGCTGGTCTGAGCGCCGATCGTGCCAAGCGCCGTTTTCGGTGGCGCTTTCGCGCGACTATGCTTCAATGGGAATGAATCGAGTGGGCTCGATTCCCAAGGACAATTCGTAGTCGCGCATTGCGTAGTCGTGCATTGGCGCGCCCCTGCACGCTTTGCGCGACACAACACCGAGGGTGATCCATGCTGGATACTCCGCGTTGCCGGTTCGCTCATGCGTTGACCGTGGTCGCGTCATGCGTCGTGGTCTGCTCGTGCTTCAGCGGGACCACGTCCGCGCAAGCACCTTTGATCCAGGCGCCGTTCACGGAAGAGGCCACGCCTCGAGGCATCGTCATGACGACGATGGGTTTGACCGTGTACGGCTACGGGATGGCCCTGAACGACTTCGACAATGACGGAGATCTCGACCTGGCCGCCACGGGTCTCACCCCGGTGGGTACGACCAGCCTCTTTGAGAACACCGGGAACGGGACGTTCGTCGATCGCACGATGGGTAGCGGCATTCCTCCTTCACCTTACAACAACGGTCTTTCGGCTGCCGACTACGATGGTGACGGTGATTTGGATCTCTATCTGTCTGGGTTTCTCACTTCGAACATTCTGTTGCGAAACGATGGGGCGTTCGTTTTCGTTGACGTTACGGCGGCGGCTGGCGTTGGGGGTGGCCCGGTTCGGACTCAGGGTACGACGTGGGGCGACTACGACGGCGACGGCTGGTTGGATCTCTACGTCTGCAATCGTTTCGCTGCCAACCAATTGTTTCGCAACAACGGCGACGGCACCTTTGTCGACGTCGCTCCGACCCTTGGAGTCGACGATGATGGCTTGGCGTATCAAGCGGCCTTTTTCGACTACGATCTCGACGACGACGTGGATCTCTACCTGGCCAACGAAGCTCGGAACACGCCCAAGGTCAATCGGCACTGGCGAAACGATGCCGGTGCGCTCGTGGACGTCGGGCCGAGCAATGGCTCGAACATCCAGATCGACTCGATGGGGCTCGCGGTGGGCGACTACGATCGCAATGGTGGGTACGACCTGTACATCACGAACGATTCCCCGGGCAACGCTCTGCTCCAGGAGTCGGGGCTCGCTTACAGTAACGTCGGCTCCCAAGCGGGCGTGCTGGTCAATGCGCTGTGTTGGGGGACCCTCTTCGTCGACTATGACAACGATCGTCTACTGGACGTCTTCGTCGCGGCGAGCCACCACGACAATCGCCTGTTGCGAAACACCGGCCTCGGGTGGTTTGTCGATGTCACGGCATCCACGGCAATTGGCAGCGCCGGTTACAACACCGTGCAAGCGACGTCGAGCTACTGCTGCGTAGCGGGTGACGTCGATGACGATGGCGACCTCGACATGCTGGTGCAGACGTCTGGCGAGCCATTGGCGCTCTATATCAATCATGAGGGCGCTCTGCGTAGTTGGCTAAAGGTGCGTTTGCGAGACCTCCCGCCCAACCGTTTCGCGGTCGGTGCACACGTGCGAGTCGTAACGGGCTCGATCCAGCAGCAGCAGCCTCTGCTAGCCGGTGTCGGGCTGAAGTCATCGAATCCGATGGATCTACACTTTGGTTTGGGCAGTGCAACAGTCGCTGATCAGGTCGTCGTTCGTTGGCCCGACGGAGGAGTCTCGATTCTGCCGCAGGTCACAGCGAATCAGACGCTGGTCGTCCATCGCAGCGTCGTCGGCAGCTTCGTCGACTGCAATCGCAACTTCATCGACGACGCCGTCGAAACCATCAGTGGCGCGGCTGTCGACTGCGACGGCAACGGTGTTCCGGACAGCTGCGAGGAGTGGTTCTTGCGCGGCGACGTCGACAGCGACGGCCAACGAAACATCGTGGACGCGATCGTGACGATTGGGGCTCTGTTCGGGATCGGGACGCTGCCCTGCGCGGATGCGGCTGACAGTAACGATGACGGGGCGCTCGACCTCGTCGACCCGATCTACCTGCTGCAGTACTTGCTGAACCAAGGGACTCCGCCGCCGGCGCCGCTGGACTCTTGTGCTGGGGATCCCAGTATCGATGGAGCGATCAGCCTCGACTGCCAAACGCCGCAGTGTTAGCCCTGCAGTGCAGTCGTGCAGTGCTAGTCGTGCAGCGCTAGCGCTGCTGCAGGCTAGAGTCCGCGCCAGCTGTCATCGCGAAGCGGGCGATCGCCCCGCAGCGCGTCGTCGATGGCTGCGACGATAGCGTCGCGATCGCGCGGCAGCCTCCCACCAATCGCCAGGTAGTTCGATGCGTGGTTCGTGCGGAAGATGGCGTCCGTCGGGTTGGCCTCCGCGACGAACGTGCGCAACTCTTGTAGCAGATCGTCGACCTCAGGCAGTTCGAAGCCGCCTTTCTCTTCCAGGCGCGCCAACGGGGTACCGGGGATCACGGTCAAGGTCAGCGCCGACAAGAACAGTGGATCCATCGCGGTGGCCAGACGAGCGCTCTCCGTCGCATGTTCTCGCGATCGGGCTCGTCCGCCGGCACCTAGCAGGAAGATCGCCGACAGACGGATCGAAGCCTCACGGGCTGCTGTCGCCGCGTCTACATGGGCCTGGAAATCACTCCCCTTCGCGATTCGACGCAGCGTTGCGTCGTCGCCAGACTCGGGGCCGACGTAGAACAGTGTCAGCCCGTGGTCGTGCAACGTGCGGAGTTCATCGGGTGTCTTCTCCAGGATGTTGATCGCAGTCGCGTAGCAGCTTACCTGTCGCAGGTTTGGAAACGAACGTCGGCATTCGTCGAGAATTGGCAGCCACTCGTCGAGGCCGAGGATCAGCGCATCGCCGTCGGCGACGAAAACCTTGCGCACTTGTGGGCCGGCGACGGCGGCCATCTCGCGGATGTCGGCGATGGAATCTTCGACGGGGCGAACGCGGAACGTCTTCTGTCGATACATGTCGCAATACGTGCACTTGTTCCACGAGCAGCCGATCGTGGCTTGCAGTATGAAAGACTGCGCTTCACTCGGCGGGCGATAGAGAGGCTCTACGTACTGCATGGCTTGCTACTCGACGAGGTCGGAGACGCTGAAGGCCAGGCCGCTGTCTTCGGCGATGACGTCGAGAGTCAGCGGGATCTTGTCTGCTTCGACGAACTCGATGAGTTGCTCGACCGAGAACGGACCCTTCTGGCCACTCTTGGTCTGAATGAAGTAGTTGCCGGCCGCGACCGCGCGCAAACGAGGCTGCTGATCTTCGGGCTCGATCTCATCCCACTCTTCTTCGTCCCAGTCGTCCTCGGGGGGTGGGGCGGCGTTGCGCGGAGTAGGCACTCGACGCCCCGAGCCGGCGCGGCCGCGGCCGCGGACCGGCGCACCACCACGGCGGCTCGAGCCGCGTGTGGACACGCGGCCGCGTCCGGTGGTGCGGCGGGAGCCGACGCCACCAGCAGATCTCAGGTTGGACTGAACCTTGCCGACTTTCTGGTAGCCGACGAACAGGTAGATGATTCCAACGATCGGGAAGAAGAAGATAAACACTGCCCAAACCGTCTGTGAGGTCCTGACGGCGTTGACCATCATCAGGATCCAGAAGACGAAGCAGCCAAGCGCGAAGAGAACGTACAGGACCATGAAGGCGAGGATAGCGCCCGTCGCAGCTTCATCGGCCTGCGCGAGGGTGAAGATAGAAGTAGGCATCGATGCACTCCTGCGTGGAAAGTGATCTGCAAAGGGAAAAACTCCGAGCATGCGGAGGATGCCGTACACAGATCACAATCGCAAGAGGGCGCTTGTGCGTCGCGGCGCCCTACGTGAGGGGGCGCCAGGTATGGTCGTAGCGGGCGAGCAGCTGGTCCGCTGCCGTCGGGCCAGCGCTGCCCATCGGGTAGGTTGCCAGCGGGATGTCGGGCTGTTCTTCCCAGCCCTCGAGGATCGGAGTCACGTAGCGCCACGCTTCCTCGACTTCGTCGCGGCGTGCAAACAGCGTCGCGTCGCCACGCATACAGTCGAGCAGCAGGCGTTCGTAGGCGGTTGCCAGCTTGCTGCCGAAAGCGTGTTCGTAGGTCATGTTCATGTCAACGTTGCCGATCTGCATACTCTCGCCCGGGTACTTCGACGCGAAACGCAGCGAGATGCCTTCGTCGGGCTGAATGCGCAGGGCGAGAACGTTCTGATCGACCATCTGGCAGACGTTGTCGTCACCGAACAGGCACAGGGGGATGCTTTGGAAGTGCACGGCGATCTCGGTCTCGCGGTGGGAGAGCCCTTTGCCAGCGCGCAGGTAGAACGGCACTCCCTGCCAGCGCCAGTTGTCGATCATCATCTTCATCGCGACATACGTCGGTGTTTGTGAGTCACCGTCGACGCCGTCTTCGTCGCGATAGCCTTCGAACTGTGCACGCACAGCCTGGTGGGCGACGTCCGGGCCCGCGATCGGCCGTAGTGCGCGCAGTACTTGTGTCTTGGCGCTGCGGATATCATCAGCTGTGAACGTCGAGGGCGGCTCCATAGCGCACAAGGCGAAGATCTGGAGCAGGTGGTTCTGTACGACGTCCCGCATGACTCCGGTGGCATCGAAGAAGTTGCCGCGCCCCTCGAGGCCGATCGACTCCGCCATCGTGATCTGCACGTGATCGACGTACTTGCGATTCCACAGTGGCTCGAAGATCGCGTTCCCGAACCGAAACACTAAGATGTTCTGGACTGTCTCTTTGCCGAGGTAGTGATCGATACGGTACGTCTGGCTCTCGTCGAGCACTTCCCCGATGAGCTGGTTCAGTTCCATGGCACTGTCGAGGTCGCGGCCTATCGGCTTCTCAATGATGACGCGCGACCAAGCCGCGTCGTGCTCTGGATCGCGAATGAGCCCGGCCTTCTTGAGGTTCTGGAGAATGACAGGGAACGCCCGCGGTGGTGTCGCTAGGTAGTAGACCCGGTTTCCTTGCGTGCCGTGCTCGCGATCGGACTTCTCGAGCGCTGCCGCTAGGCTGCGATAGCCTTCTTCGTCGTCGAACGAGCCTGCCACGTAGTCGATATGGCTCGCGAAGTCGCTCCAGACACCTGAGTCGAGGTCGTCGCTGGCGCAGAAGTCACCTGTGGTTTCGCCAAGCTCCGCTGCGTACTCGGCGCCGGTTTTCGGGCGTCGGGCGTAGCCGATGATCGAGAATTTGTCCGGCATGTCGTCGCCAGCCATCAGGTTGTACAGCGCCGGCATGAGCTTGCGTCGCGTCAGATCTCCTGTGGCACCAAAGATCACGACAGCGCACGGCGCGGTTTTGGTCTTCGCTGGTGTGGCCGTCGCGTGGAGCGGCTCGGTGACGATTCCAACGGTTCCTTCGGGAGGGGTCATCGCGACTACCTATTCTACGATTTCGTCTTCGAGGTACATGGAGGCTTGGTCGGGAGCCGCAGCGCGGTCGACGAACCAGGTAAGCTGTCCGTCGTGGGGGCGTACTCGTCCCGCAGGCGTTGTTGCTGCGTCTGCGTTCGCGCCGTGATCGTTCCAGACCGCTGCAATCGCCTCGGTCTTCTTGGCGCCGGTGGCGAGGAACAAGACCTCACGGGCAGCGTTGATCAGCGGGAACGTCATCGTGAGGCGGGTCGTGTCGAGCTGGGGTACGTCGTTGGCAACGACCCAAGACTCGGTTTCTGCGAGCGCAGCGGTCCCTGGGAACAACGAGGCCGTATGAGCGTCGTCGCCGAGCCCGAGGAGGATGAGATCGAGCCGTGGCGGTGCGTCGCTTCCAGGACCGGCGACGGTTGCGATCGTGCGAGCGTAGTCGCGGGCTGCAGTGCCTGGATCGGCATGTTCGCCGACCATGCGGTGGATCCGCTCCGGCGCAATCTGCAACGGCTGCAATAGCGCCTCGTTGGCCATCTGGAAGTTCGAGTCCGGGTGATCGGGAGCGACCGCACGCTCGTCTCCCCAGAAGAACTCGACACAATCCCAGTCGATGCCGTCTCGAAACGGAGCCAATGCGAGCACATCGAAGAGTGCGCGCGGTGTCGAACCGCCGGAGAGAGCGAGCAAGAAGCGCCCTCTCTCCGCGATCGCGACCGTGGCCAACTCTGAGATGCGCTGGGCCGCTGCGCGAAACAGCTGGGCCGGCTCGTCATGGACATAGAAGCACGTTTGCGTCATGCCACTAGGCCTTCTGCGGAGCTTCCACGTGGCCACCGAATTGGTGTCGCATCGCCGACAGCACCTTCTCGGCGAACGTGTGGTCTTGCCGCGACCGGAAGCGAGCGAAGAGCGAGGCGGTGATGACGTCCGCCGGAACCGCTTCCTCGACCGCCGCCATGACGGTCCAGCGACCTTCGCCGGAGTCGGAGACATGCCCGGTGTAGCCGGAAAGGTCTGGATCGGCCTGCAGGGCATTGGCCGTCAGGTCCAACAACCAGGAGCCAACGACGCTGCCGCGCCGCCATACCTCTGCAATGTCTGCGAGAGGCAGGTCGTAGCGTTGGGCTTCCGGGAGATTCTCGCAGTCGGCGTTGCGCAGAATGTCGAAACCTTCGGCGTAGGCCTGCATCGCCCCGTACTCGATGCCGTTGTGCACCATCTTCACGAAGTGTCCGGCACCGCTAGGACCACAGTACAGGTAACCCTTCTCCTGAGGGCCGGGTTCGCCGTCTCGTCCCTGGGTGCGATCGATGTCGCCATGCCCCGGAGCCAGTGTGTTGAAGATCGGGTCCAGTCGTTCGACCGTCTCGCGGTTGCCGCCGATCATCAGGCAGTAGCCCCGCTCGAGGCCCCAAACGCCGCCACTCGTGCCGACATCGACGTAGCGGATGCCCTGCTTCTCGAGATCCTGGGCGCGGCGAACGTCGTCCTTGAAGTAGCTGTTGCCCCCGTCGATGACAGCGTCGCCTTCTTGCATCTCACGCGCGACGGCGTGGATGGCTTGCTCGGTCGGATCTCCGCAAGGCACCATCACCCAGACGGCGCGGGGCGGTTGCAGTTGACCGACGAGGTCGGCCATGGAAGTCGCGGCGCTAGCACCTTCGTCAGCAAGCTGCTGCACGGTATCTGCGTCGAGGTCATAGACGACGCAGTCGTGGCCGTCGCGCATCAGGCGCCGCACCATGTTCGCCCCCATACGGCCGAGTCCGATCATTCCGATCTGCATGTACTTCTCCTTTGTGCCTATGCGGGCGTAAGTCTCGAGATTTGGTCTCTTGCGGCGGTCACCACACGGTCGGCAGTGAACCCGAAGCGAGTCTGTAGCTCGGCGAGCGGAGCGGACGCACCGAATGTCTGCATTCCGATCACGCA
>JBCCHQ010000026.1:0-45017 GCA_039028735.1 Planctomycetota bacterium
CGAAGTCGAGTTCCCCTTCGCTACCTACTGGCATGTGCTCCGCTATGGCGTCAACTGCTCTACTGCAGGACCGCCTGTAGCTGCTTAGAAACTGCCTCGGGGCAGGAAAACGACCATTGGCAAACGCGTCTCACAACGCGAATGGGCGGGGTACGACCGTCAGCAAAGTCTAGGGTCCGCATCTGGAACGAAACCTCGGGTCCGACCGTATTCGGACGCGCTTTTCATGTGAGGCACTTGCCTCATTGGGGTGTCGGGTGGTCTTTACGTCTACGCGGCAGAGTTGTCGCGGCCTCGCGGGGGATGGACTTCAGATTACCCACGGTTGGGGGGAGGGGTGTGGGGGATGAAGTAAAGGCGCGCTCGTTGGGGTGAGCGCGCCTTTAAAGGATGGGTATCTTGTTGTTACTCGCTGGCGACGGATTCTTCGCTGAGGACTTCGAACGTGAGTTTGTCGTTCTCGTCTAGGTCGACGAAGATGATGCAGCCGGCGGTGAGGGCGCTGTCGAGGATCAGATCCGCGACGCTATCTTCGATGCGCTCTTCGATGATTCTACGGATTCCACGGGCGCCCGAGTGCGGGCTCGCGGACAGCTTGATCAGCTCGTGGCACGCATCGCTCGACAGCTGAATCTTGACCTGCTTGCTCTCGAGCCGCTCTTCGAGCTTCTTCGTCTCCATGCGGAGAATCTCCATGAGCTCCTGCTCGGTGAAGAAGTCGAATGGCACGACCTCGTCGAGGCGATTCACAAACTCGGGGCGGAAGTGCGCCTTCACAGCTTCAGTAACACGCGTATGCTGATCCTCGCGCTCCTTCTCGACCGCCGATGCTGCAAAGCCCAGCGATGAGCGTGTCTCGAGCTCGGCAACGCCCAAGTTCGAGGTCATGATGATGATCGTGTTCCGGAAGTCGACCTGACGCCCGAACGAATCGGTCAGTCGTCCTTCCTCGAGAATCTGCAAGAGCATGTTGGCGACGTCGGGGTGCGCCTTCTCGATCTCGTCGAACAAGACGACCATGTAAGGCTTGCGGCGCACCTTCTCGGTGAGCTGGCCACCTTCTTCATAGCCGACGTAACCCGGAGGTGAGCCGACCAGGCGCGAAGCCGCATGCTTCTCCATGTACTCAGACATGTCGATCGCAAACAGTGCGTCGTCGGAACCGAACAAGAAGTTCGCGAGTGCTTTCGCACACAGCGTCTTGCCGACACCCGACGGCCCAGCGAAGATGAACGATCCTAGAGGACGATTCGGATCTCGCAGCCCTGCGCGCGACCTGCGAATGGCCTTCGAGATCACCCGCACCGCGGCGTCTTGGCTGACGACCGTTTCGTGCAGGCTTGCTTCCATGTCCTTGAGGCGCAGCGCTTCGTCTTCGTGCAGGTTACTGACCGGAATGCCAGTCATCTCGGCAATGGTCGCGCTGATCGTCTCGGCCGTGACTGCGCCGTCGACTTCTTTCGACGCTCGCTTCCACTCGACGATTATGTGTTCTTTCTGATCCTTGGCTTTCTCGAGCTTGTCGCGCACACCAGCAGCCAGCTCGAAGTCCTGGCTGAAGACTGCCTCGTCTTTCTCTCGCTCGAGCCGTTGGATCTCTTGCTCGATCTCGGTGACGTCGGGCGGACGCGTGGTACGCTGCAGCCGTTCAGACGAGCAAGCCTCATCGATCACGTCGATCGCCTTGTCCGGCAGGAAGCGATTGCTGATGTAGCGAATCGATAGATCGACAGCGGCTTCGATTGCGCAATCCTTGATTCGTACTCGGTGGTGCGCTTCGAACGTGTCCCGCAATCCGGTCAGGATCCGCACAGACTCGTCGCGGCTCGGTGGCTCAATGATCAAGCTTTGGAAGCGGCGCTCCATGGCGCCGTCCTTCTCAATGTGGCGGCGGAACTCATCCAGAGTCGTCGCGCCAATGCACTGGATCTCGCCGCGCGACAGCGACGGCTTCAGGATGTTCGAAGCATCGAGGCTCGATTCCGAAGCGCCAGCACCCATGATCGTGTGCAGCTCGTCGATGAACAAAATGATGTTCCCGGAGTCGAGGACCTCTTTGATGATCGCCTTGATGCGCTTCTCGAACTCGCCGCGATACTTGGTGCCGGCCAGCAGCGAAGCGAGGTCGAGCGTCACCAAGCGCTTGTTCACCAGCACCTCCGGGACGTTGCCGTCCGAGATCCGCTGGGCCAACCCTTCAATAATCGCGGTTTTGCCGACGCCCGGCTCACCGAGCACTACTGGGTTGTTCTTCGTCTTGCGCGACAGAATTTGAATGATCCGCTGGATCTCTTTGTCACGACCAATGACAGGGTCGATCTTGTTGTGAGCCGCCAGGTCTGTCAGGTCGACGCCATTGGCGTCCAGCGTCGGCGTCGCGGCGTTCTTCTTACGAACGACATTCGCCGTCGAAGATCGATCTGGCTCTGCTTGCTGAGCGCCGCCGAGCATCTGCTGAATGACTTCGCGGATGCGGTCCTTGTCGACGTCCTTCTCCATCAGCAGCCGCGACGCCTCTCCCTCTTCCTCGCGAACGAGGCCAAGGAGCAAGTGCTCGGTGCCAATGTAGAAGTGACCCATGCGGACAGCTTCGTCGCTGGCGAGTTCCAGCGATCGCTTGGCATGCGGTGTGAAGCGCAAGCTCGGATCGCCGCCGTCTTTCGCGGGGATCCGCTGCAGACTCTCGCGGACCATTTCGGTCAGCATCTCGAGCGTTAGGTCGCAGCGCATCAGCGTCTGCACCGCCACGGAATCTCGTTGCATCAGGAGGGCGCCGAGAATGTGCTCTGTACCCACATAGCCGTGCTTCAGACGTTGGGCCTGAACGTTGGCTTCCTGAAGGACCTTCTCTGCCTTCTCGGTGAACTTAACCGCCAAAGGAACTCCTCCTTCGTTCCCGAGGGAACGCTCATCGGTTGGCAGCAGCCAGATTCTGGTCGGGCAGAGGCTGCTCTGGGCATGAGGTCCCCGCAGAACCGGGGCCTCATCCGAGGATAGGATGGCGCCCCGGAAGCCGGCAAACGGGGTGCTGGGGGGAGTGGGCGCCGTCGAGGTTTAGCGCTGCCGGGTGCGCGCCCCGAATCCTGGCCGCCCCTCGGCTAAGTTCCGATAGCGTGCCGCAGTGCGACGAGGCCGCCGGCCACCTGCGGGGAGCGGCCAAAGGTCTTGCCCGGCGCTGGACACGCCCGAGGAAGCTGCGAGAATCGTCGTTCAACTTGAAGACCCGTTTGTCCCCGGAAGGACTCCGTGCGCATGTCGAAGCTTGCCTTGATCGTTACCCTCATTGTCACCTCATTCGCTTGGTCACAAGACGAAGCGCTCGACGTTGCGTTGATCGAAGAGATGGTCTTGGCGGGGGACTACGCCGATGCGGAAGAGACTTTTGAGGACGCTGTCGCTGCAGGGGAGGCCCTCGATCGGGACCTCGCGTTGTGGCGCGTGCGGCTCCTGCGCGAGACTGGTCGTGGCGCCGAGGGGATCTCGTTCCTGCGCGCACGGCCGGAGTTCGTCGCCGGTGACGCACAGCTAATCACGTTCGCAGGTCGCCTGCTCGAGGAGAGCGGCGCCCAGAAAGAAGCTCAGGCCCTCTTCGAGCGTGCGCTCGAGAGTGACCCCAAGAACGTCGAAGCCCGTTCGCGCCTCGGGCAACTCTTGATCGAGCAAGGCCAACGCGCCAAAGGAATGTCGCACTTGCGGGCCGTCATCGAGACCTACAAGAAGATGTCGAGGGCCGAAGCGCGGGCCACTCATCCTGAAACGTTTGTCTGGATGGGGGACGCCTGTATCGGACTCAACCGCTACCAGGACGCGTACAAAGTGATGTACGAGAGCGCCCTCGACCTGGATCCTGAGTGCGCTGCTGCACATGTCGCTTCCGGCGAAATCATGATCAGCAAGTACAACTATCCAGACGCAAGGTCGCACTTCAAAGACGCCCTGAAGACGAACCGCAATCTGACGGAAGCACACGTTGGCCTCGCAGATGCGACGATCCGTGATTTCGGCTATCCGGGGAATCGCTTCGCCAGCGCGCTCTCGGCGGTCGAGGCCGCGGATCGTAGCTGGAAGGACCATCCGCGCGCGCTGCTCTTACGGGGCTACTTCGCGTTCTACGACGAACATTGGGAAGAAGCAGAGAGACTCTACCGCGCCGCAATCGCCCGTGACCCAAGCGACCTCTACGCGCAGGCGCAGCTGGCGGCGGTTCTGTATTGCGTACCGAAACTGGATGAGTTCGAAGCGCTGAAAGAACAAGTCCTTCGCGATCACCCGGCGCCGGCACCGTTCTTCGCGTGGCTCGCCGACCGTCTTGTCGACCGCTTCTTCTACAAAGAGGGAGTCGAGTTTGCACGGCAAGCGATCGCGATCGACCCCGACTACTGGCCCGCTTACGTCATTCGCGGCATCAATGCGCTGCGCATCGGTAACGAAGAAGAGGGGCGCAAGTGGTCCAAGCAGGCCTTCGACAAGGACCCATTCAACGTCTGGGCCAACAACACGCTGGTCCTGGTGCGGCACATGGACAAGAAGTTCATGGAGAAGAAGACCCGTGACTTCGTGTTTCGCCTGCGCGAAGAAGATGAACCCTACATGCTGCCCTACCTCGAGCCGTTGATGGTGCAAGCAAAGTTGCGTATGGAGCGTGATTACGGCGTCGACGTGCATGAACCGATCACGATCGAAGCGTTTTCGGCGCATCGCTATTTCTCGGCGCGTTCGATCGGGCTGCCGGGACTCGCTGCCTCGGGAGTCTGCTTCGGGCGCATGGTTACGCTGACCACACCGCGCGCTCTGCCGGGCAACTGGGGAGCCGTCGCCGTGCACGAATTCATGCACGTCGTGTCGCTGGCCAAGTCCGAGCATCGGGTACCCCGCTGGTTCACCGAAGGTTTGTCGGTGTTCGAAGAAGGGCGCAAGAATCCACGCTGGACGCGTTACTACTCCACCGAATGGGTCGAGGCGGTCCACCACGGCCGCCTCCGCAAGATGGCCGACATCCAAGGCGCCTTCACGAAACCCAACTACGGCGGTGAGATCCTGCTGGCCTACTTTCAGGGCGGGATGATCTGCCGCTATCTCGAGAAGAAGTACGGTTTCGACAAGATCCCCGAGATGCTCAACGCCTATCGCTCCGGCCTCAGCACGGAGAAGGTGTTCCAGAAGGTCTTGGGGCTATCACTCGACAAGTTCGATGAGGAGTTCATCGCCGATGCAAGACAGGGGGCGCGGGAGCTTGGACTGTATCCCCGCTACCTACCGGATCAGATCGACGACCTCCGTTTTCACGTCGAAGACAATCCCAAAGACATCGATGGTCTCGTGAAGTTGGGGTTGGCATATCTCTTCAGCCAGCGCCTCGCAGACGTCGAGTTGACGGTTGGCAAGGCACTGAAACTCGACAAGCCGCACAAGGACCTGCCAGCGCTGATTGGGATGTTGAAGCTACAGCAAGGCAAGACCAAAGGAGCGCGGACCTCCCTGCGTGCGGCCCTCGATGGCGGTACGAACTACAAGTATCGCTGTACGCTGGGTCTGGCCGTGTTGCTTGCCGGTGAGCGTGAGACCGAGGCCGCGATAGAGATGCTCAAAGCAGCGATCGCGACCCACCCGGCCGGCACGGAAGCTCGCTTCGGAGCGCCGAACCCGTACAAGATGCTGGCGGATCTCTTGAACAAGAACGGCGGCGAAGCGGAAGCAGTTGCCGTACTCGAGGACTCCATGGCTTACGCGCGTGATGACCTCGATGTTCGCAAGCGACTGGCGAGTCACTACCGCGGTATCGGTGATTGGCCAGCGCTCGTCGCCGCTCTCGAGGACGGGCCCTACATTGACCCGTTCGACATGGAGGTGCATCAGCTGCTCGCCGAGGGCTACAACGAGACCGGCCGGTGGGCGCCGGCTCTGCGCGAATACACGATCCTCACCAAGCCTGACGATGCGCCACTCGAGCGCATCTATCCCGAGATCGCGTGGTGCCACTTCAAGCTCGGTGAATCCGAGCTCGCACGCGAGTTTGCGGAGAAGGCCCTGAAGATGGCTCCGGGGAATGCCCGAGCCCAAGCGGTGCTGGACGGGCTGGAGCGCTAGGGCCCCCAGCCGGTCCGAGCAGCGCAAGAAACCCGATTTCGACACGCTTGCACTTTCGAAACCTTCCTTAAGCGTCGGTTGGCCCGCCACATCCAAGCGCGATCCAGCACGATTGCGCAGAGTCAGTAGGATGGGTGTTCGTCGCAGCCTCCCATGGCGCTGCGACATGGTCTGAAACGCTACTCCCGCAACTCGTGCTCTTACTGAGCACAACCTAAGGCAGCGCCGCCGCGGCGCAGCGCCACAGAGGCATGCGGCGGGAATCCGTGCAATCCAGATGAGGCGAGTATGAGAGGACACAGCACCTCTATGTACATCCTCCTACTTTGTTTGATGGGCACGCCCACGCTGACCCATGCGGGTCCTTGTCTGAGCGTTGCGCAGCTGGACTGCTACTACAACTGCTTGACCGACAACGTCGTTATCTCTTGGGTCAACGCAGACAACTATGTCTTCTTCGAAGTGGAGCGGGACGGGGTCGTAATCGCTTCCGGACTTCCCGGAAGTACGACCAGCTTCCTGCATCCAACACCCACACCAGGGGTCGGGACGTACCGTATTGTCGCCAGTTGTGCGAACGGGTGGCAATCCGAAGCCACCTGTACGGTTGAAGTACCGACCCCCGCTTCCGAGTTGATCCTGGCGCTCGAGGGGGGGCAGAGCGCCGGGCTGCTCGGGGCCATTGATTCGGGATCGGCTCTACGTGACGCGTTGGTCGCGGTAGGTCGCAACGTCACGGTGTTACGTCAGGACTTCCTGAACTATCCTTGCCTGGCATCGCTGATTGCGAGCGCCGAGAACATCTGGCTAACCACGGGCACTTGGCCCAACGACTATCGCCTCTCTGCTGCAGAGGGCGATGCCCTTGCGATCTACGCGCAGTCTGGCAAGAACATCTATCTCGAAGGTGGAGATCACTGGGCGTTTAGCCACATCGCTTCCAACTTCGACGCACACGACGGCGTCGAAGATGGCACTGCCCTCGACGGCATCGATGAGTTCAGCACGATGTTTGGTCTCAACGCACCCGCTTTCGCGATCGACCTCGGCGTGTTTGGCAACGTTCCGTATCTCGAAGATCGTCCCGGGCAGAACGACTACAACGACCAGCTACTACCTTCTGGGAGCACCATCGGCGTGACGCCAGATCCGGTGTCTGCCGCCAACGTCTTGTGGCGCAACTATGACGACGCTGGCGGAACCGAGGGCGACTTCGCGACGACGATCGCGGCGATCGATCCGTTTGGTGCTGTTGTGATCAGCAGCTCGTGGGAGTTCGGTGGTTTCGGCGGGAATCAAGTACAGCTAGTGACCCGCTATCTGCAGGCCTTTGGCGTGATCACCGATGTCCCCTTCGTCCGCGGCAACTGCACCGGCCACTTCGACGGTTCGGTTACGCTAGCGGATGCCGTCTACTTGATCGGTTATCTGTTCCCACAAGACCTGGACGGAGATGGTTTCCTGGATCAGAACACGCTGGTCTGTAGCGATGCCTGCGACGCCAACAACGACGGAGGCCTCAACATCCTCGACGTTGTCGTGTTGTTGCAATCGGTCTTCGGGAATCCGGTCAACGAATTGCCCGCACCGAATCTCGCGACGGGCTGTGGCTTCGACCCAGTCGACGCCGGCGACCCGCTCTCGTGTGACCTGCCTCACATCTGCCCCTGATCCCTACCGCTGCAATCTGCCTCTGAGGCCAGTCTGGAACAGGCGTCTCGAAGAGGCAGCCGCTGCCGTCCCAGTTTTTTGGCAGCTTCAGTCAGTTGGCAGCGGGATCCGGTGGCGAACCTCTCCGTACCACTTATCGACGTCAGCAGCGCCAAGCGACTGCCGAAGCAGCTGCACGTCGGCTTCGGCTTCCCCGACGCGTCCCAATCGCAGCAGCGACTCCACGCGGTTCTGACGCGCCTTCGAGAAGCCAGGGAGGAATCCCAAGGCGCGGGTGTAGTCGGCTAAGGCGCGTTCGTACTCGCCGGCTTCCGCGAGCAGCAGTCCGCGATTGTTCAGCAAAGCTGGGAACTCTCGTCTCATCAGCGGGTAGTGACTGGCCGCCGGCGCCGTTGCCAGAGCCGCATCGATTGCGCGAATCGCCGTCGCGCGATTACCACTGTGCACAAGAGCCGGCAGGTACAGTAGGAACGTAGAGACGTCCGCTGCATTCGCGGCGACGGCGATCTGCAGGTCGCGGGCTGCTGCTTCATAGTTGCGCATCTGAAAGTGCGCCCGCCCGCGAATCTGGTGCAGGCGATGAAGTCGTGGGTGCTGCGGCAGCAAGTCGATCCCGATCGCTGCCGTGCTGATGGCGTTCTTGGGCTGGTCGAGTTTCAAGTGAGCCGTCGCGAGCAAGGCGTGCCCGTCGAGGCTGTTGGGTTCGCGCTCCAGAAACTTGGTGGCCAGGTCGTACATCTTCCAGTGCTTGCCCAAATCACCGTAGACGATTCCGAGATTCAGGTAGGCGTTGTTGTGTTCTTCGTGCAACACGATGGAGCGCTCGAGGTGGCGACTGGCGCGACGTTTCTGTTGTTGAGCATCGCCAGTGAAGTCCTCGCGTAACGAGTCCTGAAACAGCTCCCAGCCAAACTTCTCGTGGCCCTTGGCGCTGAGCTTCTGCGCGACGACGATGGACTCGGCCAATGCCAGCTCCGTTCGCCATTGCGGGATCCGTAGTAGCGAGAAGACCGCCCCGACGCCCGCGATCAACACGAGCGCCGCCGCGACGACTCGGGGGTTGGGCTTCCTCAGCGACGTCGCGGCGAGTGCCAAGGCCAGGCAGGCGCCGACGCTGGGCATGTACAGGAGGCGCTCTGCGAAGATGGTTCCGATCGGGAACAGCACGTTCGATACCGGCAGCAATGCCGCACCGAACAGGCAGCAAGCGACTGCCGCGGCGCGGCCACGCAAAAGTAGTACGAGCGTGGCTACGCCCAGCAACAACCACAGAGCCCCGCCAGTCAACGCGAGCGGGGCTGTCAGTGACTCGGTGGGCACGAGTGCGGGGTAGGAATAGTCTGCAGAAAGAGGCCACGGCAGCATAAGCTTGCCGCAGTAGCGAGCCGAGACTTCGAGACCACCCGCAACGCGCGCCGCGCCCGTGCGTTCACTCAGAACGTTGTTGAGCACGCCGATTTCGTCGGTGGGGCCCTCGAGAGCATGCGCTCGTAGGCCGCCCCAAACCGCGCACGCAAGCATCAGGGCGACGTAGGTCGGTAGGTGCTGGCGCAGCCAGGAGGTTTCGCTACCTGCAGACTCGGCAGCCAGTCGCCGTGCCTTTTGCCGTGCGACGATGTGTCCAGCGATGACGGGGACCAAGATCGCGAGAGCACTCTCTTTGAAGAACAGGGCGACCAGCAGCAGTACGCCGGCGCCCACTGCACGACGTACAGGTGCGGGATCTTCTTGGGCAACACCGAATCGTTGCGAGAACCCTGCGCCGAGCTGCGTGTACAAGAGTACTAGCGCCATCAGCCCTGCCCCGAGCTCTGAGAGTCCCACCACGGGTGCGTAGGCTTCTACGTGGATCGGGCATGCTGCGAACACGAGACCAACCGCACTTGCAATCGACTGCGCGGCTCCGAGGCGGAACGCGATCATGCCGACGAGAGCCGTGCAGGCAGCGTAGAGCAGTGCATTCACGAAGTGATAGCCGGTCGCCGATTCGCCGCCGAACAGGGCATGCTGAAGCGTGAAGAGGGTCAGCGTCAACGGCCGATAGAGACCGCCGTTCGTGAACTCACCCCAATAGTTCTCGGTGAAGTAGCCCGGTATCGACTGCAGGCTCGCAACGCGATCGTTCTCGACGACAGCGTGCACGTCGTCGAAGACGAACTCGCCGGGCAGTGTCATCAGTCCAAGTGCGAGGGCGAGTACGGCACCCGGCAACGCCGCTTGCAGTGCCCCCAGTGTCGCCACTCTCATTCGTCGACGCCTCCCCAGAACTCTTCCACGACAGCCGCTGCCGGTTTGCCCTGTGGCGTGAAGTCGTGCAGGAACTTCCGTCCAGGAGCTGGTTCAGTCAGCCAGTTCCACCAGAAGACACCATCGATCCACGTTGCGTCTGCAAGCAACTCGAGGATGGCCCGGTACGCGCGCGCTTGCAGATCGAGGTCGGGCTTCTGATCGTCGTTGGGCCAAACCCACGGCTCTTTGACGGCGCCGGGCGTCGACTTGTAGCCCACCTCCGTGAACAAGACCGGCTTGCCGGCGAACTGAGACAGCTCTTGCAGCTCGGCAAGGCGCGGCTGCAGCCCAGCTTTCAGTTGCGCGAGTTGCGGATCGTCTCGGTCCGTGATGGGGAAGAAGAACTGCACGCCGATGGCGTCGAGTAGATGCCAAAACGGCACTTCCGCGTACTCGTAATACCAGTTTGCAGCGTACGTGAGGCGGCCCGAGTAGATCGCTCGCGTGCGCCGAATCAGCTGTTCCCATTGCGCCGGAGACTGGTTCACCATGCCGCGGAGTTCGACGCCAATGCAAAACGTAGCGACCGACTCGGCAGCTGCGAGTTTGGCGTAGTGAAGGATGAAACGTTCGTAGTTCTGCCACCACTGACTGCGTTTCGCGTCATCGTCGAACTCGATCACGCCACGCCATTCGTCGTCGGTGATCTTGTCCAACATGATGTGTGGCTTCAGCATGACTTCGAGTCCCATTGCATGCGCGTCGCGGATGACTTCCCGCACGGCGCGGTCTTGTTCACCGCCAGGACTCTCGGAGTCGTACGTGATCTGTGGGTTCGTGACCGACGGCTGGCGCCCGGGCACGCGCACCGACACCGCATTGCCACCCAGCCCCCGGATCTGCGCCAACGATTCGACACATCCGGCACTGCCATAGCCCGTTGCTCCCAAAGCGTCTTCGAGATGCAGCAGTGCGAAGCCGCGAACCGCGCTGCGCCAACGTCGCGCAGCACGTGCCGTCGCGAGCGTTTGAAGTTGCGCTGACGCGGGGCGACCCAGTCGCGCCAGGCCGACGTCGGCGGCGATATGGTTCGGGTGATGCTCGGCAAGGCGCTCGTAGGCTTGGGCCGCCGCGGCAACCTCCCCGCACTCCACGTGCACTCGCGCCAAAGTGTCCAACGCAACGGGCCTGTTGTCGCCTTCAGCAACCAGCGTTTTCAGGATGGTTCGCGCTTGGCTCGGATTGCCAAGCCCTAGTTCGCGGCGCGCTAAGAGCATGCGAGTGCCCCGGTGTTGTGAATCCCATTGCGTTGCTTGTTCGAGCAGCTCTGCGCCTCGCTCTTGATCGCCCTCGTCGATCTGATCGCGAGCTTGACTGTAGAACAGCGTCGCGAGCCCTGCGCGCAGCCCTTCGTAGAGGCTGAACCCAATGACAACGAAGGCAGCAATCAGCAGCAAGTTCCGTGGTCGCATGACTCGTGACTCGAAGAGACCTGTTTGTCCAAGAGCGAACGTTGCGCGGCACAGTTTGGAGCGCGGCACGACTCCCGCCGACGCTGCGCCGCGAGCGGTGACCTGAAGGGGCCGCGTAGTTTGCGGGATCCTTATAGCCGAACGACTTGGGAAGCGGAACGACGAGCGCGTTTTCGGACCACTTTCGAAGGGGTGTCGTAGGCGAGCACACTTCCCTCGACAAGGGCTGGATGGCGCTGCTTTGCTGCCGCTGTAAGATGCTTCCTGTGAATGACTTACAAGGCTCCCTCGAGGTGCTCCTTTTTGCTTCTGCAGACCTTGATGTTCATCTGGGGGGTTGCTAACCTCCCTGCCTTTTGAGTCGCCCCGAAGAGTCTTTCCCGAAGCGGAAATCGGCACATGACCGGGCAGCGAGAGCGCGGGGAAACCCCGCCGGACGAGGACGTTGGCGAAGCGCGCGCGGAAGCGCTGCAGCTCGCTGCCAGCTGGACTCGTTACTCGATGCTCGGCGTGCAGTTTGCGCTCACTCCGGTCGCTTTCGGCTGGGGTGGTTACTGGCTCGATGGGAAGTATGGGTCGTCCCCTTGGGGGACGATTGCAGGAGTCGTCGTCGGTTTCTTTGGAGCGAGCATCTGGCTCTACTTCAAGATCTACCCGTACAAGGGTGGGGATTCGTAACCGGTCCCGAAGGTCTCGAGGTAGCGCGGTCGAGAGAGCAGCGCCATGAACGACGAAACCACTGTTGCCCCCGCTGCGGGTGGTGCCGAGAAGGGTGAGCCGACTGTCGGTCGTCCTTTCGCGGGAGTGGGTCGTTTCGTCGTCCAAGCGGTTGTCGTTCTCGGAGTCATTGCGGTGGGCGCCACCGTACTGTTTCACGACCGTCCGGGCTGGGAGTCGCTGCAGAAGACGGCGTTGTGTTTCGGATGGTCTGCGTTCTGGGCGCTGGTTCTCGGCATCCTCGGAATCTGGTCCATCCAAAAGACACTGACCTGCCGCCCCATGCAAATGGCGGCTTTCATGTTCGGAGGGTTACTCCTCCGCGCCGGGGTGCTCCTCGGCACGCAGCTGTACGTATTCTTCTTCATCGATCAGGAGTGGGGCAAACGCACCCTCCTTACGACTGTCGTCTTCTACATGTTCGTCCTCTTTCTGGAGCTGCAACACGTCCGTCGACGGCTGCAGGCAACCGGACCAGGGGTAGGATCTAGCGCCTCGAGCACCTAGAGGTCTTTGACCCGCTGCGAGGCGCGCTATGGAAGGAAACTCGGGAGATGATGACTCTTCCGGTCCTGCTGGCAGCCGCCGGTGACCCAATGGGGCACGTCAAGGACGTCTTCATCTGGGGACCAATCTCTACCCACATGGTCTATGCGGCCGTAGCAGGAGTGCTCTGCATTCTGCTGTTTCCAGCATTGGTCAAGCGGCTCAACACCGCAGGCACGCCAGGGCGCTGGTTCGGCATGTTGGAGGCGATTCTCTTGTTCGTGCGCGACGAAGTCGCGCAGCCCTACCTCGGTAAGGATTCGAACAAGTACCTTCCGATCATCTGGACGTTCTTCTTCTTCATCTTGTTTTGCAACTTGCTCGGTCTGGTCGCATTCCTCGACAACACCGGACCCCACACCGCAACGAGTAACTTGAACGTGACCGCGGCTTTGGGCGTGATCGCCTTCATTATCTATCACGTGATCGGCATCAAGAAGAACGGCTTCATCCACTACGTGAAAGCCAACTTGTTGGTTGGCCCGCCGTTCCTGTGGCCGCTAATGATCCCGGTTGAGATTTTTGGTCACCTGCTCAAGCCAGGAGCTTTGGCCGTGCGTTTGTTCGCCAACATGGTGGCCGGGCACACGATGCTAGCAGTGCTGATCATGTTCTGTGTGCTCTTCAACGAAGGAGTCAGCGCCATCACCGTCGGTGTTGGCATCGCGTCCGGCCTGGCGGCTGTCGCGCTGACGTTTCTCGAGATTTTCATCGCCTTCTTGCAGGCATACATCTTCACGTTCTTGACGACAGTGTTCCTGTCGATGGCGTTGCATCCGGAGCACTAAGTTCCGGTTGGTGTCGTTGGTAGGTTTCAAATGGAAGTAACTCGCCAGCCAAGCTGGCGGCAAAAGATCGAAATCGAAGCCCCCAAGAAAGGGGAGCGGAAGGAGTCTTACAATGCTGGAGTTGCTCTCGAACACGCTGATGTTCATCGCCGAGTTGACCGGGGATCAAGCGGCGACCGCCGTCGCGAACGGACTGTTGGGTGCCGGTATCGGCGCTGGTCTCGCCGGTATCGGTGCAGGTCTCGGTATCGGTCGTTTGGCCGGTTCGGCGACCGAAGCCATCGCGCGTCAGCCGGAAGCGTCCGGTGACATTCGCGGTGCCATGCTGCTGACCGCGGCACTGATCGAAGGGGTTTGCCTCTTCGGCGTGATCGTTTGCGTCCTGATCTGGGTCCAGGTCGGTGGTTTGCTTCCGGCGTAGTTTCGCCAGCCCGAACGGAACGAAAGGCGGTAGCGGCATGAGCCGATACCTGAGCGCCACAACGGCGTTTACCGCCCTCACCATCGGACTGACGCTGATTCCCAGCGTGGCGTTTGCTGCGGGTGGCGGTGAACAAGCGGGACTGATGGATCCCAACCTGGTGACGTTTCTCGCCAGTTGCGCCATTTTCACGGTGGTGTTGATCGCCCTGTGGAAGCTGGCCTGGGGTCCGCTGATCAAAGCGTTGGACGATCGCGAGCGCAAGATTCGCGAGTCTCTCGAGGCTGCCGACCGGGCCGCCGAAGAGAGCAAGAAGGCCGCGGTCGAGCACGAGCGTGTGTTGGCCGAGGCGCGTAAGGAAGCGACCTCGATCGTCGAAGAAGGCAAGCGCGATGCCACAGTCGTCAAAGACGGCATTGTTGCTGACGCGCGAGCCGAGGCGGAGGCAATTCGCTCCCGCACTCTTGCTGACATCGAGCGAGCCAAGAACAACGCTGTCTATGAGATTCACGACCGCGCGGTCGAGCTCTCCTACGCGATCGCCGAGAAGGTCATCGCGAAGAGCCTCAACAAGGACGATCATGACTCCCTCGTCAAAGAGACGATTCAGCGTTATGACCGTATGGAAGGGGCGCAGCTCTAATGAGACGGCATCCCGTAGCCGGGACCTACGCCAACGCGCTCCTCGACATCGGCGTCGAGCGCAACGAGGTTGAGGCCTATGACGAGGAGCTGAGCGGCCTGGCGGAGTTGTTCGCCAGCAGTCGCGAGTTTCGCGTGTTTTTCGAGAACCCGAAGGTCCCACAGGGCGACAAGCTAAACGTCCTCAACAAGACCCTCAAAGGGAAGGTCTCGGAGCCGGTCCTCAATCTGCTCATGGTCCTCGTCAAGCGGGGTCGTCAAGAGCTGTTTGGCCAGGTTAGCGCGGCCTACACGGAAGCCCTCGACGAGAGTCGCGGGCGCACGAAAGTAACGATCACGACTGCTTCACCGATCGATCCGTCACTGAAGTCGGAACTGGTGGGGCTCGTGGGTAAGAAACTCAACCGCGAGATCGTCTCGACCGAACGCGTAGACGAGAACCTTCTGGGTGGCATGACGATCCGCATTGGCGACACCGTGATCGACGGTTCGGTGCGCACCAAACTGAATCGAGTGCGCGAGGGCGTTGGCGCCCTCCGCATCGGAAGCGAGCAGTTCGATGAGAATTAAAGCGGACGAGATCTCCTCTGTTCTGAAGAAGGAGATCGAGAATTATGAGTCCGTCCTCGCGGTTGACGAGGTCGGCACCATTCTCGAGATCGGGGATGGTGTGGCGCAGATCTACGGGATCTCCAACTGCATGGCAGGGGAGATGCTCGAGTTCTCGAACGGTGCGCGCGGGCTGGCGCTGAACCTCGAAGAAAACTCGATCGGGGCGGTAATCCTCGGTGAGTACGTCGACCTCAAGGAGGGCGACGAGGTGAAGCGCACGGGTACGGTCGTGCAGGTTCCCACCGGGGACGCGCTCCTCGGTCGCGTCGTTGACGCCATGGGGAACCCCGTTGACGGCAAAGGCCCGATCAAGACCGATACCTACCGACCGGTGGAATCGCCAGCGCCGAGTATCTCCGACCGAAAGTCGGTGCACGAGCCGTTGCAGACCGGCATCAAAGCTGTCGACGCGATGATCCCGATTGGTCGTGGTCAGCGGGAGCTGATCATTGGCGACCGTGGTATCGGCAAGACGGCAGTCGCGATCGACTCGATCATCAACCAAAAGGGCAAGGACGTCATCTGCGTCTACGTCGCGATCGGGCAGAAAGCCTCGACGGTGGCGGGCGTCGTGCAGCGTCTCGAGCGCGAGGGCGCGATGGACTACACCATCGTCGTCAACGCTCCAGCGTCCTCACCGGCGCCGATGCAGTTCATCGCGCCGTACTCCGGCTGCACCATGGCGGAGCAGTTCATGTACAACGGCAAGCACACGCTGGTCGTATACGATGACCTGTCCAAGCAAGCGGCCGCATACCGCCAGCTGTCGCTGTTGCTGCGTCGTCCTCCAGGACGTGAGGCCTACCCGGGAGACGTCTTCTACCTTCACAGCCGTTTGCTCGAGCGCTCGGCTAAGCTCAGTGATGACCTCGGTGCCGGTTCGATGACCGCCCTGCCGATCATTGAGACGCAAGAGGGGGAAGTGTCGGCGTACATTCCAACGAACGTGATCTCGATTACCGACGGCCAGATCTATCTCGAGCCGAACCTGTTCTTCGCTGGGCAACGTCCCGCACTGAACGTAGGTATCTCGGTGTCGCGCGTCGGTGGTGCCGCGCAGATCAAGGGAATGAAGAAGATCTCCGGGCGTCTGCGCCTGGACTTGGCAGCGTTTCGCGAGCTCGAGGCTTTTGCGCAGCTGGGTACCGAGCTGGACAAGGCCACGCAGGCGCAGCTGGACCGCGGTTTCCGCATGGTCGAGCTGCTGAAGCAGCCGCAGTACAAGCCGATGCCGGTGTCGGAGCAGGTCGCGATGATCTGGTGCGGTACGAACGGCATGCTCGATGAGCTGCCCGTCAGTGCCGTCGCCGACTACGAAACGAAGTTCTTGGCCCACCTCCGTGACGAGTTCCCGGAGATCCTCGCTGAGATCGACAACAAGGGTGAGCTCAGCGACGATATGGAAGCGAAGCTCAAAGAAGTGGCGACCAACTTCACCAATGATATGAAAGCCCAGTTGGGCTAGGGACGGGAGTAGAGCGTGGCTACCTCACGCGAGCTCAGAAACAAGATTCGCTCCATCTCCAACACCAAGAAGATCACGCGGACGATGGAGATGATCGCTACCGCAAAGTCGGTGGTGTGTCAGAAGCGAATCGAAGCCGTGCAGCCGTACGGCGACAAGCTCACGGAGATGCTGCGGGACCTGAAAGATGGAGCCGGTGAAGAGGCCACCAACTTTCCTCTCCTGCGCGTCCCGGAGAAACCGACCAGTGAGGCGGTGATCGTGATCACCGCGAACCGCGGATTGTGTGGCGGCTACAACGCCAACACTCTTCGTCTCGCTGAGCGGCACATGGAGCAACGGCGATCTCAAGGCGTGACGTGTGAAGCACACGTCATTGGCAAGAAGGGGATCGCTCGCTTCCGTTTTCTGGGTGTCGACGCGGCCGCCACGTATGCACAGTTCGATGACCAGCCGGCCTTCGGCGAGTCGGAGAAAGTGATCGAGGGCCTGCTGGCGCGCTTTGCCAGTGGCGAACTCGATGCCGTGACGATCGTCTCGACTCGCTACGTGAACGCAGCCCGACAAGTGCCGAGAGTGCACCCGGTGCTGCCGATTGCAGCGGACGAGAAAGACGCCGAAGCGGCCAGCGATGAACACTCGGCGGGAGGCAACTTCCTCTTCGAGCCGAACCCCGAGGAGATCATTAGCACGCTACTACCGTTGTCTCTCAAAATGCAGCTGTTCCAGGCGCTCGTCGAAGCGGCGACGTCGGAGCAGATCGCGCGTCGAATCGCGATGAAGAACGCGACCGACAACGCTGAAGAAATGGTCAAGGACTACACTCAGCTTTACAACCGAACTCGACAGGCCGGTATCACCCAGGAGATCCTGGAGATCATCGGCGGTTCCGCGGTTTAGGGCCTAGAACAAGAAATTTGGGTCCTGAGTAACAGGAGCCTGAGAAGGAGCGGACATGGCGGGAAGAGTCGTACAGGTGATCGGGGCAACCCTCGACGCCGAATTCCCAGAGGGCGAACTGCCCGAGATCTACAACTGCCTGAAGATCAAGCACGGTGACGGCGATCTGACCCTGGAAGTGCAGCAGCACCTTGGGGGGAACCGCGTGCGCGCCATTTCGTTGGCGAGTACCGACGGGATCGTTCGTGACATGGAAGTTGTCGACACCGGAGAACCGATCAAGGTACCGGTCGGCGAAGAGACTCTCGGTCGTGTCTTCAACTTGCTCGGCGAGCCTGTCGACAAGTTGCCACCGGCCGCCACCAAGGAGTTTCGGCCGATTCACCGGGAAGCCGTGCCGTTCGACGACCTCGAGCCGTCGACGCAGGTCTTCGAGACAGGGATCAAGGTCGTCGACCTGCTGACCCCGTACTCCAAGGGTGGAAAGACGGGTCTCTTCGGAGGGGCTGGTCTCGGCAAGACAGTACTGATCCAGGAATTGATCAACAACGTCGCAACGAAGCACGGGGGCTACTCGGTCTTCGCCGGCGTCGGGGAACGTACCCGTGAAGGGAACGATCTCTGGAACGAGATGAAAGAAGCCGAGATCGTCGCGGCCGACGGTACCAAGGGCTCGGTGCTGGACCGAACCTGCCTGGTCTTCGGTCAGATGAACGAGCCGCCTGGAGCGCGTCTGCGCGTGGCGCTGTCGGCACTGACGATGGCAGAGCACTTCCGCGACCAGTCGGGTTCGGACGTGCTGATCTTCGTCGACAACATCTTCCGCTTCAGCCAGGCAGGATCAGAAGTGTCCGCACTTCTCGGTCGTATGCCGTCCGCTGTAGGTTATCAGCCGACGCTCGCCACCGAGATGGGGCAGCTGCAGGAGCGCATCACATCGACGAAGAACGGATCGATTACGTCGGTGCAGGCGATCTACGTGCCTGCTGATGACTTGACCGACCCGGCGCCGGCCACGGCGTTTGCTCACCTCGATGCAACGACGGTGCTCGATCGTGGGATCTCCGGTAAGGGAATCTACCCCGCTATCGATCCGCTGTCTTCGACGTCGCGAATCCTCGATCCGCAGGTCGTGGGTGAAGAGCACTACGCCACGGCCCGTGAGGTACAGCGGATTCTGCAGCGCTACCGTGACCTGCAGGACATCATCGCGATTCTCGGTATGGACGAGCTGTCTGAGGACGACAAGATCCTCGTGGGTCGTGCGCGTCGTATCGAGCGTTTCTTCTCGCAGCCATTCTTCGTTGCCGAGCAGTTCACCGGAACGCCGGGTAAGTACGTCGAGATCCGCGATACGGTCCGCTCCTGCAAGGAGCTGGTCGAAGGCAAGCACGATCACCTCCCCGAGCAGGCGTTCATGTACGTCGGCGTGATCGAGGAAGCGGTCGAGGCTGCGGAGCGCATGAAGGCCGAAGGCTAAGGGAGCGTCCAATGGCAGACAGTACCCTGCATTGCACGGTCATGACCCCGGAAGGCAAAGTCTTCGAGCAAGACGTCGACTTCGTCGTTGCCACAGCGGTGGACGGTGAGATCGGTATCCTGCCGAAGCACGCCCCGTTGATCACGGCTCTCGGGAATGGCGCCTTGCGCGCCCGGACCGGCAATGACGTGGAGCACTGGCTCGTGATGGGGGGCTTCCTCGAAGTTCTCGGAAGCGAAGTCGTGGTGCTGGCGCACAAGCTCGAGCACCTCTCCGATATCGACGTTGCGCAGGCGCAGAAGGACCTCGAAGAGGGGCGCCAAATGGGGCGCCACGTCGAGCAGCACGATGCGACCTCGGCGGATGTCTCCGGAGATCTGATCGCCGCGGCGCGCGCACGGATCAACTACGCGAAGAAGTACGGCAAGGGCAGCTAGCTCTTGCCTACCTAGAAGCTGGCGGGGGTTCGATTGGCCGACTCGGCTCTGGTCTACGCACTGACCGTACCCTTGCTGGGCGCGGTACTGATCGGGCTGACCGGGCGACGCCCCAACTTGCGAGAGAGCGTCACCGTCGTTACGGCGGTGGCGCTCTTTGGCATCGTGTTGTCACTGCTAGGGCCAGTGCTGCGGGGTGAGCGCCCAGAGCTCGAAGTCCTCGAGTTCATCCCGGGGATCGAGCTTGCCTTCAAAGTCGAGCCCCTCGGCATGATCTACGCGCTTCTCGCGTCCTTCCTGTGGATCTTCAACTCCATCTACTCGTTTGGCTACATGCGAGCGACGAACGAGAGCAGTCAAACGCGCTTCTACATGTGTTTCGCCGTCGCGTTGGCAAGCGTCGTGGGAATTGCGTTCGCCGGGAATCTCTTCACGCTGTTCGTCTTCTATGAAGTGCTCACTTTCTCGACCTATCCGTTGGTGACTCACAAGCGCACGCCCGAAGCCGTTCGTTCGGGGCGGATATACCTCGGGTTCCTCGTGGGGACGTCCGTTTGCCTGCTGCTCCTGGCCGTCATCTGGACCGGTGTCCTAGCAGGAACGTTGGATTTTCGCCCCGGTGGAATTCTGGCTGGCCATGGTAGTGCGTTCGAGCTAGGGGCCGTGTTTACGCTGTTCGTGCTCGGGACGGGCAAGGCTGCCGTGATGCCGTTTCACTTCTGGCTGCCGCGAGCCATGGTGGCTCCCACGCCAGTGAGCGCGCTGCTGCACGCGGTTGCGGTCGTCAAGGCGGGCGTCTTCATTGTGTTGAAGATCTCGGTCTATGTGGTCGGTGTCGATCAGATCGGTTCGTTGGAGCTGGGCACGGTGTTGTCGTATCTGGCTGCTGGCACGATCTTGATCGCGTCGGTTGCTGCGTTGGCCCAAGACAACCTCAAGGCTCGCTTGGCCTACTCGACAATCAGCCAGCTGAGCTACATCGTCCTCGGCGCCTCTCTGGGGGTCGCCAATGGCATCGTCGGCGGCGGCATGCACATCGCGATGCACGGTTTCGCGAAGATCACGCTGTTCTTTTGTGCGGGCGCAATCTACGTGGCCGCGAAGAAGACCAAGATCAGCGAACTCAACGGCATCGGGCGGGCGATGCCGATTACGATGTTTGCGTTCTTCATCGCAGCGCTCGGCAACATTGGCCTGCCGCCGTTGGGTGGGGCATGGAGCAAGTGGTACCTCTCGCTGGGAACTTTGGACGCCGGGCAGCAGCTCTTTCTCGTCGTCTATCTGTTGAGCTCGATCATGAATGTGGCGTACCTATTGCCGATTCCCGTGCGAGCCTTCTTCACCCCGTCAGTCGAGGAAGAGTGGAGTGGAGTCAAGGAAGCGCCGCTGGCGTGTCTGATTCCAATCATTGTGACTGCCAGCGGCAGCGTGGCCCTGTTCGTGGCGCCAGACCTTGTTTGGCGACTTGCGAGTAGCGTGGTTTGAGGGGGAGCGGATGAGCGACGACCACAGCGTCTTCGACAAGCCCGAGAACGTGAAGAAGTTCCTGAAGGTCTTCTACGTGATCTGCGCGCTCCTGATCTTGCTGGATCTCGTAGACTTGATCGGCAAGTGGACCGGCATCGACTGGCTGCACTACAAGCACCACGTGCACTATGACGTCGAGGGCTGGTTCGGCTTCTACGGCATCTATGGTCTGGTCGGTTGCGTTGCGCTGGTGCTGGCCGCGAAAGTTCTGCGAAAGTTCGTGATGCGCTCGGAGGACTACTATGAGCGGTAGTCTGCCTCCGCCCCTCGTCATCCTGTTGGGGGCGATGCTGATTCCGATCTTTCCCGCCGGCCGCCTGCGGTCGCTCTACATGCTGGCCCTGCCGGTACTGAGCGCCGTCGTCTTGTACAGCTGGCCTACCGCCGGTGAGGGCGCAGCGGGGTGGCAGCTCGAGATCTTCGGGCAGCAGCTCGAATTGATGCGCTACGATTCCCTGTCGAAGCCGTTCACGATCCTGTTTCACATCGGTGCCCTCGTGGGCATCGTCTATGCGTTGCATCTGCGCGATCGAATGGAACAAACCGCGTCGGTGCTGTACGTCGGCAGCGCACTCGGAGCCGTACTTGCCGGTGATCTGATCACGCTGTTCGTTTTCTGGGAACTGCTGGCGATCTCGTCCGTGTTTCTCATCTGGGCTCGTCGCACGTCTCATTCGTACACGGTAGGAATGCGTTACCTCGCGGCGCAGATCACATCGGGTCTGCTGCTGCTCAGCGGTATCTTGATGCATGTTCACGCCGGTGGCAGCGTCTCGTTCGAGAGTTTGATCGGGGAGGGCGGTGCCAACACGGGCCTCTTTTCGGTCGACGGTGGCTTGCGCAGTATGGGCCTGCCGCATCTGTTGATCTTCCTCGGTATCGGTTTCAAGTGCGCTTTTCCAGGGCTCCACAACTGGCTCGTCGACGGCTATCCCGAAGGCACGCCGACCGGCAGCGTCTTCCTGAGCGGTTTTACGACCAAGGTGGCAGTCTGCGTCATGGCGCGCTGTTTCGCCGGAACCGAAGACCTGGTCGTAATTGGTACGATCATGGCCTGTTTCCCGATCTTCTACGCGGTGATCGAGAACGATCTCCGTAGAGTGCTGGGCTACAGCATGATCAACCAAATCGGTTTCATGATGGTCGGTATTGGCATCGGCACCGACATGGGCATCGATGGTGCCATCGCCCACGCGTTCAACGACGTCTTCTTCAAGGGGCTGTTGTTCATGACGATGGGTGCGGTGCTGTTGCGGACCGGCACCGTGAACGGTTCTGACCTCGGCGGCCTGCACAAGTCGATGCCCTACACAACTGGCTTTTGCTGTATCGGTGCGGCGTCGATTTCGGCGTTTCCGCTGTTCTCAGGCTTTGTCAGCAAGTCGTTGATCATGACCGCCGCCGCCGCCGAGCACTACGACGTGACGTGGTGCCTGCTGCTGTTCGCGGCTGCCGGCGTGTTCCACCACGCAGGGATCAAGATCCCGTTCTTTGCGTTCTTTGCGCACGATTCGGGGCGGCGCGTGCCCGAGGCACCGCGCAACATGCTGATCGCCATGGGGTTGGCCGCGGGGCTGTGTATCTTCAACGGCTGCTTCCCCAGCTACCTCTATAGTTTGCTGCCGTACCAAGGCGCTGGTTACGTTCCATACACAGCGATGCACATCATCACTCAGCTGCAGCTGCTGTTCTTTTCCGCGCTGGCGTTCGCATCTCTGATGCTGACAGGCTTGTATCCTCCGGAGCTCCGATCGGTGAATCTCGACTTCGATTGGTTCTTCCGCAAGGGAGGGCGCGTCGGTATGGCTCTCGTGGTCGGTCCGTTGGCTGCAGTCGGCAACGGGATCCTGACTTTGGTGCTCGAGCGCGTCCCCAGCTTGGTCGCCAATACGACCTGGCGCCGACAGTTCCGTCTTGGCTTGCAGTCGTCTTTTGTCGAAACTGCCGTACTGGTCGTGATGCTGCTGTTGCTCAGCTTCCTGCTGTTCAACTACCTGGGTTAGTCGTCCAACGCTTACTGCCACCACAAGTAGCTCGAGCACACGCGGGCGGGGCCCTTGCCCTGCCCCCAGCGGATCCGGCGGGGGCAGGGTGTGGATATCCTTGTCGATGATGCTACGGGCAGGCTGGATACGCACTGCAGTCAATTGCGTCGAGGGCGGTCGGATCGACGCCGCAACCCGGGTACGGTGCTGGCAGCGGACTGGCCGGCATGCCAAAGAGCGCTGTCAAGATTCGCACGGCGTCGGCGACATTGACCGAGCTGTCGTCGTTGGCGTCGCAGGCATCGACGCACAACAGCGTTGGTGGTGCACCAACCGGGAACAAGAAGGCCAGCACTTTGACGGCGTCAGCAATATCTTGCCCGCCATCGGCGTTGCAGTCGCCGCGTCGAAACTCTGGACCCGCCGCGCACTCGACTGTATCCGTCAGGTGCGTGAGTAGTCCGGCGCAATCTCCCTGGACGCTGTAGGAGTGCGTCCCAGATGGCGGTGCGACGTCGGTGTAGGCTTGTGTGGCTGGCGTTAGGGTCGCCAGCACGATGCCGTCCCGAAACACGGTAACTGCGTCGTAGCTCTCGTTATTGGTCCACGTCAGTGAGATGTCCAAACCGGCGACTGCGCAACTCAGGTCTGTGATGTCGTCGCACGCGCAGTCGTAGTCTACGTTCAGCACGAACGTACCCGCCGCTGTTGCGCCGCTGTGCGAGACCCGAATCCACACGGTTTGCGCCTCGGTCATGGCGATCGTTGCGGCAGCGTCCAACAACGCTCCCTGGTCGTCAGCGCTGCAGGCAGCCGGATTACTACTCGTAGGCCAGTTGTCATTGCATACGAGTTCACTTGTGAGATCGCCAGGACATTGCGAGTAGATGGCGAGGACCAGGTCGCTGCCCGCGTCGATGCCGCCACTGTCGTTGCTGCCACACGTGTCGATCGTCAAGCTGCCGGCGCACGGTGCCGTGTACTGGTACCAGAGGTCGACGTTCGTACTCGACGTACCGCAGCTTGCTACGCCGTCGTTGGTAGCGCACGCCAGGCTGCCGAGCGTTGTGCCGACATCGACGATCAGGGCGCCGCTACACTCATCGTGGGGCGGTGCGCACCCTTCGACTGCGTTTCTGCCCTCGGGCATCCCGTGGTACATCGGCCAAGTGGCGCCCGGTTGCCCGTTGACGTCGTAGGCCGTCACGAACGACTGCGGCGAAGGGAAGCCCAGCGAAGGCTCCTTGATGACGAGCTCGAGGAGACCATCGCCGTCGATGTCGCCGAGGGCCGGCGCGGCAGTCAGGAAGATGCTGCTGCTGTTCGTGCCCAGCGGAAACCCGTCGACTTGGGTGCCGTCGAGGGAGAACCCAAACACAGTCCCGAAGAGCGAACTTGCCACGAGTTCGTCGGTCGCTGCAGAGCCGTCCAAGTCACCGGCGATCGGCGGACTTTCGAATTCCAGGCCGAGAAACGTACTGCCGAAGTCAGAGCCGTCGGCGCGAAGCACCGTAAGTTGATTCAGCGTTGCGCCGATGATTTCGTTCGTCCCGTCACGATCGATGTCGCCGGCGATCACATAGCTGATCACGCCAGGGAACAGCTGTGCGACGCCGCTGGGATCGACGTGTACCGGCCATGCGCCGCTGACGAACGTGCCATCAGCGTTCAGAGCGATCATCTCTTGGTCGCGGAACTGAAACCCGTTGCCGACCTGGGCCTCGTTGCCGACGATCGCGATGACTTCGAGTTCTGGGTCGCTGTCGAGATCAGCGAGGCACAACGCGGAGATTGCGAACCGATCCGGCGCTGGCGTGACGTGCGGCGCCATCAACGTATTGAGGTCGACATCCATGACTAGCTGTCCGTTGATGTCGTAGGCGATGAGATCGAAGTTCGTCAGCGTCGAGCGGCGGGCGAAGACGATATCTGGCAGAGAGTCGTTGTTGATGTCACCGACTGCCATCATCGAACCATCTGCAGTATGTGCGAGGTTCTGGGCCGCGAGCCCAGCGCTTGTGATGTCGGTACCCTGTTGGTCGAAGACGTAAGCCGATGACCACAGATAAACGACGAGTTCGAGGTCGCCATCTTGGTCGAGGTCTGCGAGTGCCGGCGAGATTCGTTGGCCGACGACGCCCGTACCGCTGATCTGGATCGGCCAGTTGTGATCGAGGCGGCGGGTGCCATCTGCGTGGAACACGTTGACGTTCAGGGTGTTACCTGCAGAAGCCCAATGCACGGCAACAATCTCTCGTCCCGGGTAGCCCGGATCGAAGTCGCCGATCACTGGCGTGCCACGAAATTGACCGCCCGGGCCGAAAACGGCGGAGTTCTGCGGCCATCCCGCCACGTCCTGGCCGAGGTGATCGAGCACGCACAGTTCTCCACCCATGGAAACGATGACCTCTGCACTGCCATCCCCATCGAGGTCGTCGATCAGTGGGGCGCCGAAATTGTTGGACCCGGACGCGAACACGCGTGGCCAACCAGGCATGGGCGGCGGCGGCACGGCGAGCGCGATGCGGTCCTCGAAAATGCGTCCCAAGCTGTCTTGAACCTGCAAGCGTACTTCGTAGTTCCCGTCGCTGAGGCTGGTCATGTCCCAAGTAGCGAGGTTGCCGTCTGCGATCGCGGCCGCTGTCCAGTCTTGGATCTGAATCCAGCTGCCAGCGTTGATCAGTCGATAGTCGACGCGGTACGTCGTCGCTGGATCGTTGCTACTGCGTGCGGTGCCATCGATGAGCACCTGCGTCGGATCTTCGAGCTGATCGCGTCGCGTACCGCTAGCGGGGGCTGAGATACGACATTCGACGGGGTTCGTCACCAACAGAGCACTGGCAACATCGACGCGCCCGTAGCCAAACATCGGGTCCCACCCGGGAGCGCCGTGGTCGGCAGCTGACCAGCGCAGTACCTGTCGGGCCTCTTCGACAGACAATCCAGGGTTCAACGCCAAGATCAGGCCGAGTGCGCCGACAGCATGGGGTGCCGCCATCGACGTGCCGGCGATTCGCAAGTACTGAGACCCCACGTGGTACGTACCCAGTGAACTAGTGAAGAACGAAGAGGATGCCATCGTCGACAGTACGTTGCGCGCTTCGAGTGGGTCATCGGTCATGCCACCGCCCGGTGCAGCGACGTCGGTGCGATGTCCAAAGTCTGAGAAGATCGTGATCGTATCGGCCTGGCTGCTGGCATTGATCGTCAGCGTACGATGACTGTTGGGAAAGACGTACTGGCTGTCGATGCCGAAGTTTCCGGAAGCAAACACGACGATCACATCGTTGTCGTATGCGTAGTCGATCGCGTCGAGGATCGCTTGAGACTCGACGAGGGATCCCCAGCTACAGTTCAAGATTCTTGCACCCTCGTCGACTGCATAGATCAATGCCTCAGCGAGAGCTGCTGTGTTCGACTGTGCACTGTCCCCGAAGGCCTTCGACGACAGCATCTTGCATTGCCAATTGATGCCCGTGATGCCCAGGTTGTTGTTGCCGACGGCACCGATCGTGCCAGCGATGTGTGTGCCGTGCCCATAGAAGTCGCGCGGTACACCGTCGTCATAGAAGAAGTCGTAGCCGAAGATGTCATCGATCTTGCCATTGGGTGGATTGCCGCCCAGGGCGCCATCGAGCCCGTCAGAAACGGCACTGAGCTCGGCAGCGCTAACGAGCCCATCGAGGTTCGTGTCGATGTCGTCGACATCGATCTTGCCGTCAGTGTTGTTGTCTGCGACTTCGGCGGGGTTGACCCACATATTGCGGTGAAGATCCGGGTGCGTGTAGTCGATCCCGGAATCGACGATGCCGATTACCAGATCCTCGTCGCCGGTCGTGAGGTCCCACGCGGTCGGTGCACCGATCAGATGCAACCCCCAAAGGTCGAGGTAGGGTTGAGCCCAAGCACCGGTCGAATTGAAGAACGGATCGTTGGCCGTCGCGCTCAGGAAGTAGTCGCGCGCAACTGCTTCAGCCCAGACGACGAGCCCAGCCTGTTCGAGGCGCATCAGTCCGGCGTGCACGGACTCCCAGATCATCTGGTGCGACAGAGCAGTCGTGGTTGCTGGCGAGAGGTGCAGGGCTGTATCGCGCAGCGATAGCCGGAACGTAACCAGCATCTCTCCAGAAGGCAGGGTTTTCATGATTCGAAAGTCTTCGAATGCAGTGGCGTCGTCGTCGGCGAGTATGTGGACCTGTTTGCGCAGCGTCCTTGCGATTTGCGTGACGAGGTCTGGGGTCGAGAGCTCCGTCGCCGCAACCCGCGCGATGATCTGCGGATCGGCGGCGAAATCGGAGAGTTGCCGCGCTCGCAGTCGTTCGACAGTGCCATCTGGGAAGGCCGGTTGTTGGCCGTAGGCAGCGCTGGTGAGGGCGTGGGCTAGAACAAGGACGATGAGAGAACGGCAGTGAATCCGCATTGCTGGATCCCTTCCTGTGCGTCGACGATGCAGCGATCGGTTGCCCGCTACATTCTATTCTCAGAGCCTGATCTACTTCTCAGCCTACTACTCGAACGGTGCGGCCGCCGCTAAAAAGCTGGTGCAAGTGCCCGCCGCACTCTGTCTCATTCTGGTACGATGCGCCCGAGAGTTGCTGTGATCACTTCTGTCGATGTTGAAAGGGCACCAGATGCTAGGGCTCCGTCTGTTGTTGGTGTGCAGCCTAGCCCTGATGGCCGGTTGCGTCTCTGTCGTCGAGCCACCGCAGGGGGAGGTGACCGTTGGCGAACAAGTGGCGAACGCGAAACGGCTGTTCCTCGAGCCCGGGACGGCTCCTCCCGTCAAGCGCGCCGACGGCACCGAAGTCTACGAGTCACGCGTCAACGTCCGCTTCTCCTGCATAGACAAGCTGGTTCTAGAGCTGCCACCCGAGCAGGCGTACACGGAGATTCGTGATCTACTAACGCGCCTGGATATCGTTCGATCGCAGCCCGAACAGCGCGTGGCCAGCTTGATTCGCTATGCTGGCGAAAGACTCTTCGGTGGTTTCGTGCGAAGTCCACAGCGCCTCGATCAGGCCTTCGAAAACTTCCAGCGTAACCCGAGCCCGAACGCCAAGCAGTTGAGTTGGTTGTTGACCTGCTCCGCTGCCGATGCGGGTCGCTATCAGCTCGATAGCGCCGCCGTGGTCGCCACGTACAAGTCGCTACGAGACGAACAGCTACAACTCCTCATCGTCGACAACATCGGTCTCTGCTACGACGCCGAAGCAACTCTGGGTTTGTTGAGCGGCGAGTTGCATCGCTTCAAAGCGACGTCGGAGCTGCGCTACCCGGGGCTGGTGTACGCGCTGCGCGGCTATCGGTCGCTGCTCCGCGTGGAGGCGGCCGCGCGTCGAGCGTTACAGGATTCGCGCTTGCCGCGGCAACATCCGTTGCGTAGCCACTTCGACAGCGCAGACGATGTGCCCGATTCGCTCGGCGCTGTTGCGCCGGTGTTGCTTGCCGTGGGGCAGGATCCGAAGTTGCACCAGAAGGACATGTTCTTGCTCTGTTCATTCTTGAACGACTGGGCGCAACCGACTCTCCAGGAACTCGCAGACCGCGGGATTCGCTACGATGAGGATTCAGTGCTCCACGAGCTCCGCAAGTACGCCCGTCCACGACGGAGAACGCGCGGTTGAATTGGCCTGAGGTTGCTGTGTGGCTCGGCCGACCAAGTCGCCCGGCTGACCAGGTTTAAGCGATCTGGCAGCGCCGACTATGGAACCGTGGCCGTCGGCCAGCGGCGAGAGTCTTGCGAGCAATGGTTGCGTTCTGCAGCTGACCGCGCATAATGAGGGCTGGTGGCTGGTTCCGGATTTCAATCTGAACTTCATACGCTCGTCGAACGCGGAAATCCGCCTCATGAGCGCTTGTCAGGTTGTGGACGTCGCAGACGTCTAACCGGAGGTGTTCCATGCTACCGACCATCTACCTGCCCCCGCGCCGTTCTCGGCCACTCCGTTCATCCCCGTCAATTTGTCGATCAGCGCGCGCATTTCCGTCGAAACCTGTGCTGCTGAGTCTTTCCGCCACCGGCGTCGTGCCGCTAGGAGGGTCCCCGATGCGTACTTTGCTCTTGGCGCTGCTCGTTGTGCCGATGCTGACCAACCTCGGCGTTGCGCAGCCGACGAATGACGATTGTCTTGCGGCGACGACGATTCCGCCAATAGCGGGGCCGGTCACGATTCCGTACGACAACAACTTGGCGACGACCACAGGGATTCAAATCGTGCCGCCCGCCGACAGTCAGTGTACGTCGTGGACGCCGGGCCAGATCCACAACGACGTTTGGTTTCTCTATTTCCCTTCGGTCTCCGGTGACATCAACATCTCGACGTGCTCACCGACAGGCACCCTCACTGACACCAAGATGGCGATCTACAATGGCTGCCCCGGGGATCCCTTCACACAGCTGGTCGCTTGCGACGACGACAGCTGCCCTTCGTCGTTGCAGGCGGAAGTGACGAACCTCAGTGTGGTTGCGGGGTCACCACTCTTCATTCGCATCGGTTCGTTCAATCCCGGCGTGTTCGGCAACGGCGAACTGACGATCGCGCCTTCAGGCGCGCCGATCGTCATCAATCCCGGCGCCGACTGCTGGCGGACCGAGTGTGGACGGACGAAGTTCTCGTTCTGTAACGATCCGATCCCAGCAGACTTCTTCGGTCCGGGATCGCAGCCCTTCGATGGCACGATCAATCTACAAGGCTTGCCTGGAGCCGGCACCGACACGCAAGTGCAACGGCTCAGCCAGATGTTGCTGCCCGATGTCGGCGACATTGCTACGACCCCGATCCAGATCGTTGCGCTGAATCTCGTGAGTTGCGACCCGATTACCGTCCAGACAGGTGCTGGCAGCGAAGATTGGTTGGTAGAGGTGTCGTTGTCACAAGACCCCGTGCCACCGGGTCAGATGACGGTCATGCGTGAGCACGAGAACGGCGGTGTGTTTTTCTCCGACTTCTTCGTGAAGCCCGTTTTCACGTTCACCCGTGTAACCGGACCGACGTTCCCGCTGGTGTTCGACCCCAACGTCGTGATCCAACTGTTTTCTCCGGAGCCGGGTCCGTGGGTCCACATCGTCAATCCCATAGTGGGGACTCCGTGTGCACCTGACTTTGCTCCCGGCTACGACGAGGACCCTGCGACGCAAGCCCAGTGTTGCGTTCCTGTCGGACATCAAGGGCCAGGTCACATTCACGAGACTGGACCTCCCGATTGTTCCGCTTGTGACGATGGTGCTTGTCTCGATCCCGCGACACTAGCGTGCACGATCACGACGGATGAAGCGGCTTGCACTAGCGGTGGGGGAGTTTTCCTCGGCGTGCAGACGAGCTGCGTCGATACCGATGGCGATGGGCTGCCCGATGTCGTTGAGACCGCGGACTGCTGTTCCGGATTCGTGTCTCTCCTCGATACAGGTACCGATCCCAACAACCCGGATACAGATGGCGACGGCGTGCTGGATGGCGCGGAAGTGCTCGCCGGGACCGATCCCTGCAATCCGCCGCCCGCGATCTTCATTCCTTCGGGCACAGACTGTTGGAGCACGGACTGCGGCAAGACCCGCTTTTCGTTCTGCGACGAACCTATTCCTGCAGACTTCTTCGACCCTGGCTCACTGCCGTTTGAAGGCACGGTGTTCCTCGGCGGAGATACTCCGGACAACCAAGACACACAGGTCGCTCGGTTGGCCGACATGCTACTGACTGATATCGCGCCGCAAGCGACGGTGCCGATCGAGTTGGTGTCGCTGAGTCTGGTCAGCTGCGCACCGATCACGGTGGTGACAAATGGAACGCCTGAAGATTGGAGCGTGGAAGTTTCGCTGTCCGCCGATCCAGTACCTCCGGGGCAAATGGTCGTGACAAAAACCCATGAGAATGGCGGTGTGTTCACATCGGACTTTTTCGTAAAGCCAGTCTTTACGTTCAGCCGCGTCTCGAATCCGACGGACGTCAGGGTTTTGAACCCGGCGATCCCATTCCAGCTGAGTATGAACAGCGATGCTCCTTGGGTGCACATCGCCGCGCCAGGGTCCGGTACGTACTGCGCTCCGGACTTCGCACCCGGGCTAGAGGAAGATCCAGCTACCTTGTTGCAATGCTGCGTTCCCGTAGGTCATCAGGGTCCGGGGCACCTCCATGTCACCGGGCCACCTGATTGTTCTGCGTGTGACGATGGCGCATGCGTCGACCCCGCGACGCTGGCCTGCACGGTCACGACTGACGAGGCGACGTGCACCGGTAGTGGCGGCGTCTTTCTGGGCGCGCGCAGTACTTGTACAGACAGCGACGGCGACGGCCTGCCCGATGTCGTCGAGACAATGGACTGCTGCCGTGGCTTCATCGACCTGACAGATACTGGGACCGACCCGTTCAATCCAGACACCGATGGCGACGGCGTCAACGACGGTGCCGAGGTGCTTGCTGGAACCGATCCGTGCAACCCGCCACCGACGATCACGATCAATGCCGGTGAAGATTGCTGGAGCACCGAGTGCGGCCGGACACAGTTCTCGTTCTGCGACACGCCGATCCCGGCTGATTTCTTCGATCCCGGATCACTGCCGTTCGAGGGAGTGGTACGGCTCGAAGGCTCGACTCCGAACAACCAGGACACTCGGATGGCGCGCCTCAACACGATGGTGCTCACCGACGCCGCTCCGGTTGCGACAACGCCCATCCAACTCGTCGAGCTGAGTCTCGTGAGCTGCGAACCCATCACGGTGGTCACCAATGGCGCCACGGCAGAGTGGAACGTCGAGGTTTCGCTCTCGAACGATCCGGTGCCGCCAGGGCTGTTGACGGTGACGAAGACCCACCCCAACGGCGGGGTGTTCGAATCAGAGTTCTTCGTCAAGCCGGTGTTCACGTTCGTTCGTGTCGACGATCCGTTGATCACACGAGTCTTGCTGCCGCCGACGCCGTTCCAACTGCAGACGTTGCTGGCACGGTCTTGGGTCGCCAATCCGACTCCGGGCTTGGGTACGTTTTGCTCGCCCGATTGGGCGCCTGGGGTCGAAGAGGACTTGGCGACGCTTCTGCAATGCTGCGTCCCGGTCGGACACGAGGGGCCTGGACACATACACGTGACGGGGCCACCGGATTGTTCTTCGTGTAACGATGGCGCTTGCATCGATCCTGCAACGCTGACCTGCACGGTAACAACCGACGAAGCTACTTGTGTCACGAACGGCGGCTTGTTTGCCGGCGCCGGGACCGATTGCACAGACAGCGACGGCGACGGGCTTCCCGACGTGGTCGAAACCAATGACTGCTGTATCGGCTACCTCAGCCCGCTGGCCACCGGAACGGACCCGAATCTCGCCGATACCGACGCGGATGGCGTCAACGACCGTGACGAGATTCTGGCCGGGACGGATCCGTGCTCACCGCCTCTCAGCGACATCGTGATTCCGGCAGGAGACGATTGCTGGAATACTGAATGTGGACGTACCGCGTTCTCGTTCTGCCAGGCGCCGCTGCCTGCGGACTTCTTCGAGCCTGGATCTTTGCCGTTCGAAGGGCGTGTCCTCTTGGAAGGAGCGACCCCTGGTGCAGACACTGTCGTTCGGCGTCTGCAGCCGATGCTGCTCACGGACCCGGTGCCGACCGCAACGGTGCCGATCGAGCTGATTCAGCTGGACCTCGTCAGTTGCGCCCCGATCACGGTCATTACCAACGGTACGCCTGTCGAGTGGGATATCAGCGTTGGTTTGTCACCGAATCCGACTGCGCTCGGGACTCTGACCGCGACGAAGACACACCCCAACGGTGGTACGTTCACCGCGGATTTCTTCGTACAGCCAGTCTTTACGTTCACCCGCGTTGCTGCGCCGTTCTCTAGCGTCGTCTTCGAGCTGCCCTCGCCGGCGCTGTTCACGACGATGGGGGACGCACCTTGGGTCCACATACCGCTGCCAACTGTCGTTCTCGCGCCGTGTGCGCCGGGCTTCAGTCCGGGAGTCGAAGAAGATCCAAGCACCGGCGATCAATGCTGCGTCAAAGTGGGCCACGCTGGCCCAGGTCACATTCACGAGACCGGTCCGCCGGATTGTTCGGCTTGTGACGACGGCGCCTGTCTCGATCCAACGACGCTGGCTTGCACGATCACGACCGATGAAGCGGCTTGTCTGATCAATGGTGGCGTGTTCCTCGGGCCGCAAACCAAGTGCACCGACACGGACGGTGACGGATTGCCAGACATCGTCGAGACAGATGACTGCTGCATCGGCTTTGTCGACCTGACCAACACCGGCACCGACCCGAATCTTGCCGACACCGATGGCGACGGCATCGACGACGGTGCGGAGATCTTGGCTGGAACGGATCCATGTACGCCACCACCGCCCGCGCCGACCGCGCTGACCTGTGATGCGATCGCGGGGACGCTGGATGTGTTGGTGCAGTGGACCGAGCCAGTTGCCTACGATTCGGTCAATGTCTACGTCAACGGCACGCAGGTCGCCGCCGGCGTCCTTGGAACGTCCTTTACAGCGACTGGAGTCCTCGGTACCCGGACGATCTGCGTCGAAGGTGTCGTGGCCGGGGAGGTCTCGACACAGACCTGTTGCACGGTCACCGTTGAGGTGCCGCCGGTGACTGGACTCACCTGCACCGTGGTCACTGGCACGAGTGACGTTGCATTGACGTGGACGAACGCGCTGACGACGTACACGGCGATCAACGTCTATCTCAACGGCGTGCAAGTTGCGGCACTCGGCGGTACAGTTTCAACGCACACCGTGACTGGCGTCTCAGCTACGCGGACGATTTGTGTCGAAGCCGAGATCAATGGGAATCTCGCTGCGCAGACCTGCTGCAACGTCACCGTCTCGACTGCGCCGCAGTTCGTGCGCATCGACTGTAACGCGGATGGAGCCACCAACATCGCTGACGCGGTTCGCTTGTTGAACTCACTGTTCGGAGGTGGTGGTCCCGTGCCGTGTGATGACGCCTGCGATTGCAACAACGACGAGACACTCAACATTGCGGATGCCGTTTGCATACTGCAGGCGTTGTTTGGATCGCCGCCAGGTGTCGTGCCCGCACCGTTCCCCGGTTGTGGTCCCGATCCCGATGGTACGGCACTGGGGTGTGGCAGTTTCCTACCCTGTCCGTAGCCGCACGGGGGCTGCGCCTCGTCGATGTCGAGCCGGGTCAGGTGGTGTTCTTCACCCCCTGGCCCGGCTTTTTTTGCAGCCTTTTTTGCGGGCCTCGGGGCTACCGTTCCGCGCTATACTCCGCCAGCTACGCAAGGAGGCGTGAGGAAGGCGCGGGAGGCTGTGCACGCACGTAGGCAAGCAACAGGAGACGGGCGCGACTGGCCGGTGTTGTTCAGTGGGGTCGTTGCCCTCGGAGCCACCATAGTTGTGGGATCAGCGCTGGCATACTTCAGCGCCTATGTCCAAGACGTCCCCGAAGGCAGCGATCGAGACGACCTCTTTGGCAGCCTGCTCGTGCTGGCAGCCGCGGTAGGGTTCTGTCAGCTGATTGCGGTTGCAGCGACGGTTCGGATTTATCACGCTCTCCTGATTCCGCGTACGTTGTACCGCATCATGGGACATGGTTTGGCTGTGACGCTGTGCGGTCTCTGCGCATTTGCGATCGAGTTTCCGAGGATTCACGTGCTCCTCTACCTGCTGTTGCTGACCCTCGGGCTGTTCGTCGTTGGTGCGCTACTCCTGGTCGTACATCGCAGACTCTTGGTCGATCCTGCAGATCTCATCTGAGCAGACAAATGGGGGAGGGAACTCGGTGACGGGCTCTGGCACTCCGGTGTGGTTTCCGAACGGGGCTGGGCAACGATTGTCTGGTGTTGTTCATGGCGAGCCACACCCCTACGCCGTGTTGGCCTGTCATGGCATGCTCTCCGACAAGGGGAGCGCGAAGATCGGGCAGCTCATGGCGCATCTCGACGCGGTTCGCATGCCGGCGATGCGATTCGACTTCGCGGGGCGCGGCGAATCCGATGGCTATCTCTTGGATCTCAGTATCACGGGACAGATGCAAGATCTCCGGGCGGCGCTCGATGATCTCGAGCGGCGTGGCGCCGAGCGGATCGGAGTGTTTGGCTCGAGCCTTGGCGGCACTGTCGCACTGTTGACAGCTGCAACCGACAGCCGCATCCAAACGGTCGCGACTCTGGGAGCCGTCGCTTTTCCGAATCGTATCGAGGAGACCTGGCCCGAGGCTGCAAGTGAGTGGCGAAGCAGCGGTCAGCTGCAGACCGAAGCCGGGCCAATCGGAGAGGGCTTTCTGTTGGACGCGCTGCGGCATGACGCGGCGTCCGCGGCTGCGAGCGTCCAAGTGCCGACGTTGATCGTGCATGGCGAGAAGGACGAAGTCGTGCCGCTGCGCGACGCCCAAGCGCTGCACGCGGCGATACCGGGGGCAGAACTACACGTTCTGCCCGAGGCTGATCATCGCGTTACCGACCCACTGCAGCAACAGACCGTGATGCGTGACATCGGCAAGTTCCTGGTTGCGTCGTTGCGCAGCTAGTTTCGGCGGCCGGCGTCGAACTGCTGACCTCGAGCGCCGGCCGATGTCTGGTTGTGCGCTAGAACGTGAAGACGAGGTTCGTCGTAAAGCGACTGCGGAAGATATCGTTGTTGCTGTTGCGATTGAGCCCGACCCCCTGGCCGACACCCCAGCTCACGCCTTCCTTGAACTGCCAGCGGAAGCCGATCGTGGCCCAGTTGGCGGAGCTCCCGCGCACATCCCCAGCGCCGAGATTCCCGTAATCCAGCAGGCCATCGCGCACAGCGAGTCGATCGCCGTTGCTGAGGTAGAGGAAGCCGTGGTACTCGACCAACGGGAAGAAGCCATCGAACAACTCGTAGCTGCAGTTGATGTCCCAGCTCAGAGAATCGTTCCCATGGCCGTGGTGCGTCGTGATGCGGCCCACGACGTCAGCGATTACATGCAGCTTGCCGTATTTCTTGGCGCCGGTAACGAAGACTGAGATCTCGTCCTCGGTGCCTTTGAAAACCTCCCTGGATCCGTTCGAGAGAGTCCAACGAGCGCCGATCGACGCGATCGCCATCTCGTCGTGATCGACGTAGAACGCGTACTTGAGTCCTGCCGCGAGGTCGTTGTAGCCTTCTCCCGCAGGCAGTGCGTCGGCTTCGAGGTCGGCATGACCGTCTTGCGTCGCGATGAACTGCAGCCGGTCTGTCAGCGCTAGCCGAGCCTGCACCGCTTGCACGGTGAGGTCACCGCCGCCGAGCAGGCTGTCGCGCGGAAACTCGTGGTGTAGCAGCAGCGGCCGCAGGTCGGTGTTGATGAATGGATCTTCGAAGTACAACGGCGAGCCGATCGGGCGTGGAAACGATTCGAAGCCGCCGCGCAGCCCTGAGATGAAGCCGTCGGGGAGCCAACCTTCGTCTTCGTCGACACTCTCCGTGGCGGCCAGAGCCGCCAGCGACTGTGGACCGAACGATCCGTAGTTGAGCGCCGTGGATTGTGCCCGTGCATTCCCTTGCGCTACCCATAGCAGCGCGACGCCGACAAGCAGTGAGAGCACTCTTTGGCAAGTTCCATTCATGTTTCTCTCCCAGATTCGTTGTCCGAGCTCGGCGCGGCCTGACTCCAGGCGTAGGCACAACGCGACGCTCGCAGTGGCGCGAAGCAAGCCGCATTCCCGTTGTGCTTCGTCGCGCTGCAACGCGTATGGTGTCGCGTCTGCACTGACCTTACGGCCGCGATCGCCGTGCAATCGGTTGTGACTTCTGGCAACAGCTCCGCAAGAATGAGAAAGTCTTCATCCTGTTGTCAGACGTGAGAAGCGGAGGATAAGACGACTATGAACGAACATTCACGATTGCGGATCGACAGCGTCGACAAAGACACTTGGTGGCACGTCACGCTGGACGCGGCTCCCGGCAACATCATCGACTTGGAGATGATCCGATCGCTGACGGAAATGGCGGATCGCGCACACGACACACCGACGTTGAAGGCGATCGTCTTCAGCGGTGCCGGTGCGCACTTCTCGTACGGCGTCAGTATTCAGGAGCACGAGCCGGGACCCGTCGCCGAGTTGCTCCCGGCGTTTCATGATCTCTTTCGCAGTCTCTTTCGAGCCCGTGTCTTCACGATTGCTGCCGTCACAGGGCATTGCCTCGGCGGCGGCTTGGAGCTCGCGAGTTTCTGTAATCGCATCGTGGCTGCCCCCGGCGCGCAGTTCGGACAGCCTGAGATCCGGTTGGGCGTTTTCGCACCGGCGGGGTCTGTCTTCTTGCCTTGGCGTCTGCTGCCTTCCAAGGCGGAAGAACTCTGCATCACTGGACGCATTGTTTCGGCTTGGGAGGCATTCGAGATCGGGCTCGTCGACGAGATCGCTGCGGCTCCGGGCGCAGCGTCACTCTGCTTCGCGCGCAAGTACTTGAGCAAACTCTCCGCTGTGAGCCTGCGCCATGCGCAGGCTGCCACACGCCTAACGCTCCGGCGCCGTTTCGAGCAGGTCATCGGCGAGTTGGAACGCGCGTATCTGGACGATCTCATGGCGACAGATGACGCTCAGGAGGGGGTCAGGGCCTTCCTGGAGAAGCGCGAGCCTCGGTGGCGTGACTCGTGAGCCGCCCGATCTTCGAAGCAGCGGATCTCCGAAGGCGCCGTTCCGACCTGCGCCGGGATTGAGCTCTGCCACTTGCGCCGCTAGAGTATGCCCGGGTGGCTTGCGGGAGCTGCACTGTCGTGCCCCGCGGCTCAGAACCAGGCACAGCATGCCGCTGCCTCATTATCAGGATGCCCATGCCCACTCAAAGCTACTGGCAGCGACCGTTCGCGCCGCTCGCCAAACAAGCAATGTTGGTCTTCCTCATTGCGTGCTTCGGCTTGCAGACAATGCTTGTCTACATCGACGCGAGCACGGTGCCGCCGTTGTCGCAGGAAGCCGTCGTTGGGCGGCAACTGTGGCATCAGCACAATTGCGGCAGCTGCCATCAGTTCTATGGGTTCGGCGGTTTTCTGGGCCCTGATTTGACGAATGCGGCGCCGCGCCTCTCCGACGAGCGCCTGCAGTCGCTGTTGACGGAAGGTTCGGGGCAGATGCCTGCCTTTCAACTACAGCCGGCTGAGATCGCAGCACTGAAGACGTTCTTGATCGAGATGGACAAGAGTGGTCAAGGGCAAGCGCAAGCACCTGCGCTCGAAGCCGCTGACCCCTGGACTACCTTCAGCGGTGTTGCTCGTGAGCAGATTCCCGCTGACGCGGCCGATGAATTGGCTGGCCTCGAAGCGATGGGCAACCTTGGTTGTTTTTCGACCTGCCACATGCCGTTACAAGTCAGCGGCTCGTTCCCGGACCTCGTAGAGTCGGTGGCGACCAAGCCCGAGAGTGAGATCTTGCAGGTGCTGGATCGTGGGCGACCGCCAGCGATGCCGGACCCCGCACTGGAGCCACAGCAGATCCCGCAGGTGTATCGCTTCTTGTCGTGGGTTCAGGCGCATCGAGACGCGGTGCAGGAAGAGGTGACTCGCCGGCAATCGGAGCGGCGGATGCGTTGGCTGGAGGTGCCTTGGTGGGAGTACTAGTGGGGGAGCGAGAGCTACGCGCTGAGCGCACGCGCCAGTACGCGACGACGACGTTTCTGCGAGGAGCGTTGGTGTCGCTGGGGCTGACGTTGCTGGCCGGCCTCGTGGCGGTCTTGTACTACGTGCCGGCGGCGTTTCCCTGGGTGCGCAGTGTCGGACTCGAGTTTGCGCAATTGCGACCGCTCCACACGACCTTCGCATCTGCCTGGATCTTTCTGGGTGGCCTGGCAGTCGTGCACCGGTATCTCCAGGAACGCGGTGGGTTGGTCTCGAAGCCAGAGAAGTTCCGCCTGCTGGTGCAAGTGCTGTGTTGGGGGGCTGCCGGTGCCGGCATCTTCGTGTCGTTGCTGAACGGCGTCTTCTCGGGGCGTGAGTACATGGGGTATCACCCATCGCTATCGATCTTGATCGCTGTCGGGTGGGTGTGCTTTGGATGGAACTTCTTTCGCATCACGGCGCGTGGCTTCTTGCAACAGCCGATCTACGTGACGATGTGGGGAGTCGGTGTCTGTTTCTTCTTGTACACGTTTGCCGAGCAACACCTTTGGCTGATCCCTGGAGTTTTCGAGGAGCCGCTGGTCGACACCCGCCTGCAGTGGAAGGCTTGCGGCACCCTCGTCGGAAGCTTCAATCTGTTCGTGTACGGCACGCTGTATTATGTAGGTGAGAAACTGACCGAGGACCGCTCTTATGCGCAGTCGCGCCTGGCCTACTCGTTGTTCGGCGTGGGGCTGCTGAACTCTTTCACGAACTTTGCCCACCACACTTATCACTTGCCGCAGAGCCACGCGGTGAAGTGGATCAGCTTCGTGATCAGCATGATCGAGATCATCATCCTCGCGCGCGTGCTGTTTGACCTCTCTGCTGCCGTCAAGAAGGCTCGCCCGACGTCGTTTCATGCAACACGCTTTTTCCTCAGCGCAGCGAAGTGGTGGACGATGGCAATCATCGGGTCGGCACTACTGCTGTCGATTCCGCCGTTGAACGCTTTGGTCCACGGGACCCATGTTGTCACCGGTCACGCGATGGGTAGCGAGATAGGCATCGACTCGATGGCGCTGTTTGCAGCCGTTTCATTCTTGCTCGGAGAGCGGCTCCAGCGCCGCCAGCGCCCAACGGACTGTCTCGACGATGGCTGGGTTCGAACAGGCGCGATCGGCGTCAACGTCGCGTCCGCGACCCTGGTCACTTGGTTGACGATCTCTGGGTCGATCACCGGCTACTACCGCTACTTGGCTCTGCCGGCGCCGGCTTGGCTGGGTACTGCGCAACCGTACTTGTTTGCAGGCGCAGGGGGCGCGACCGCGCTCTTCTTGGTCGTCTTGCTGTGGCGATGGTTGCCGCTGGCTTTCTTGCGGCGTGCTGCCTGGGCGGGAGACCGGGAGCCGGCAGGCGTCGGCAGGCAGGAGACGCTGGCAGCGGAGGGGCTGGCGACGGCGGGAGCCGAAGCACAGCGAACTGCGGTCTCGACGACCAGCGATCTCGGCTGAGATCGCTGACCATCGAAACCAACGTCCGCTATTAGGTGTCCTTCGCGCCGAAGAACACTTCGATCTGGAAGAAGAAGAAGTCGCCCGAGCTGCCGCCACCCGTGTCGTCGACGAAGTCGCCGTCCATGAAGTGACTCCAGCCAGTCCACAACTTCATTCGCTCATTCCCGTACTTCACGTAGATATCGATCTCACTGCCGATTTCATCGTCAGCTGTAGCTGCCCCTGGGCGGATTACGCTGCCAGATGCGGAGTACCACGCGTCGGCCTCTTCGTCGAGGCTGAACATATGATAGTCGGCGTGGATCGTCGTGCCCGCGCACGGTGAGGCGGCAACTTTCAAGTACGTATCGGTACCGTTTTGCCACGCGAAGAAGTCCATGTGCCCTTGATAGGCGTGCCCGTAAGGAGCGATCGGCATGAACGTCTCTTGGTCGCCGTCGGTACCACTGCCGTCGCCGCTGGCGAACGTTGTGCCGATCGTTACCGACGGCATCCACGGCAGCGCGCCGTCTTCAGGCATCTGATACGTAACCTCCGCCGCATAGGCGCTGGCATCGATGTCATCGTCGGACGAATCACCGTTTTGGATCACATACTCGACCGTGGCCTTCACCGTTCCCACATCCTCGAGATCGATCGTGTGATCTGCGCGCGCACCAAAAGTTCGTTGATCCAAGTCACCGGCGACTGCGTTCTCGCCGATGATACTGTCGTCACCGAAGTGCAGCAGGAAGGCATAGACGTCGATGTTCGTATTGGGTACGCGGTCGGTGGTGACATAGAGGCCGGTCAGTTCGTTGTCGTGCCCCGAACCGCTGGCGGTCGAATCCTCGAGTAGCTGCGCGACAATGATGTCGGCTTGAAAGGCGTCGCCGTCGAGTACGACGTGGAGGCCATCGAAGGCGTTGCCAACGTTGCTCCAGTCGAGGCTACTGATCACACGTTGGTCGCCGAAGTCTGGCAGGCGCTGGCGGCCAGCGCGCATCGACAGGTCCCAGTCCTCTGGAAGGCAGTCGAGCAACGAGCAGTCCTGCATCCTCTTGAAGGTGATGTAGCCTTCGCTGAGGTCGACCTGCTCGGAGTCTGACATGAATGAGCTACCGTCACCCCACGTGCGCGAGTCTTGGAACTCGATACGCGTTTCGAGGTGCTCACCCATGTCGAAGTTCATATGGAAGCGGGTACGCATCAAAGTAATGTCTTCGCTGACACCCGCGGCGGCACCGGTACTGTAGCTGAAAGGATCGCGGTACTCCGTGCGAATGCGGAGCGACCCGCCCATGGACAACCCCTGCATCAGTTCTTGCCATGGTGCGAGGACTGCCTCGATATCAGCAAGGCGCTGATCCGTCGATCGATTGTCCTGGGCGTAGGCAGTTGTCGTGCCCAACATGGACGCTCCTGCTACGACGACCGCAGCCAAGAGCTGTTTCTGAACGTTCATTCCCCAGTTCCCCTTTCCCCACTCTCAAGGGTAGAACGGCCGCCACCGCGAGAGGTAGCGGCACACACTCACGTGCAACGTGTTCCTAGCCGCGCTATTCCTCCGTCTCCAGTAAGCAGCTTGCTCTTTGATGTTTCATTTCGACCCCACGGCGTTCAAGCCGTGGGGATTCCGCCCTAGGACGCGACCAACGAGTCGAATCCGTGCGGGCATAGTCTCGACATGAAGTGCTGGGAGAGAGAATCGTGATGTGTAGGGAGACACATCGAGATAGGACACCGCGGGTCCGTGACCATCGCGATGGTTGTCGACGCTGCGAATAGGCGGTTACGGAGGATTGGTGGATCCTGTCGTAACTCATAGACCATCTCCGGACGTCTGCGGCGCCCCGATGATGCCCAGGTTACAAAGCGTTAGTAAAGTCTGTAATCTCCAGTAATGGCGAGATTCCCGAGTCTATGTGTCTAGGATGTGGGCATTCTCTGCGCGATCTCCTTCGTTCGGCGAAGGTTGCCGGCTACTTCTCACGCGAAACCGGGAGGAGCACGGTGAAGCGAGCTCCTTCACCGGGACGACCCTCGACCAGAATCTCGCCCCCGTGTTCTTTGACAGTCCGGTAGCTGACCGCGAGTCCCATCCCAGTGCCCTTGCCGACATCTTTGGTCGTGAAGAACGGATCCAGGATTCGCGACTCGACTTGGCGTGGGATCCCCAGCCCCGTGTCTTCGAAAACGATGCGCACCCAGTCGTCATTGGCGGCGGTCGAGACGCGCAGCTCGCGTTTCGCGGCGTCGTCTGGCAGCGATTCGAGCGCATCGAGGCCGTTGAGAGCGATGTTGACGAAGACCTGCCCCAGGAGATCTGGCATTGTGCGGATCTCTGGTAGATCGTCACCGAGGGTGATCTTCAGATCGGCGCGTTTGGCGCGTTTGTCGTACTTGACGATGTCGAGTACGTCGCTGACGATCGTGTTGACCGCCATGGTCTTCCACTCGTCGCGCGGCGGGCGGGCGAAATCCATCGTTTGCCGAACGATCGTGCTGATGCGTTCGATGTGGCGGTTGACGAGGTTCAGCTTCTCGTGGACGAGCGCGTCGTCGGTCTTGCGTAGGACCGTTTGTGTGACTGCAGAGATCGAGTTGAGTGGGTTGCCGATCTCGTGGGCGATGCCAGCCGCTAGCTGGCCGACAGCGGCGAGCTTTTCATGCTGCGCGCTGTTTCTTTCCGCGCGGCGCTGCTGGCTGATGTCGATCCCTGTCGCGATAACGACTTCGACGTTGTCTTGGTCGTCGACCATTGTCGTGTTCGACCACGCAATCAGCGACGACTTGCCGTTGCGAGCGACCCAGTGGTTTTCGTAGCGCAGCGGACTGTCTCCACCACGAAGAGCCTCGAACACGTGCTCGACGTCGGTCGCTTCCCCGCGTTCGATCAAGAAGTCCCACGGTTTGCGGCCCAGGACCTCTTGCTCTGAGTAGCCCGTGAGCTCCTCACAGGCGCGATTGAAACGGATGATACGCCCTTCGGTGTCGAGCAGCACGACGAGCCCGCCTGTCGTAGCCAGTACGGCGCGACTGAAGTCACGCTCACGGCGGAGCTTGCGTTCTCCGTCCTTGCGCTCGGTAATGTCACGAATCGTGCCGCAGAAGATCGTGTCGGCCTCACGGCGGATCTCGCTGACTGCGAGTTCGATCGGGAACGTGGTCCCATCCTTTCGGAGTCCGATCGTCTCGCGGCCTATGCCGATGATCTTGGCGACATGCGTGCGCAAGTAGCTCTCCAAGTAGCCGTCGTGCTCTTCGCGTAACGGCGATGGCATCAGCATCGAAATGTTGCGTCCCTGCACCTCCGCAGCGGTGTATCCGAAGATCCGTTCGGCCGCGGGGTTGAACGTCAGGATCAGGCCCCGGTGATCGATCGTGATGATCGCCTCAACTGCCATCTCGAGAATGGCCCGGATCGTGTTCTCGTCGACTGGCTCCGGCTGTGGGCCGGGGGCCGCTGCAGGGTTTTGGGTCATCGCGTCTTGTCGTTCACTTTGTCGTTGATCGTCGCAACCAAGAGAATTGATGCCGCGCGTTTCTCATGCTCTGGAATTGTGGCCGAGACACGACTCGGTTCGCAACACGCGCTCAGGTCTCGGAACCCGCTCCCTTAGTTGCTCTTATACAGTTTTCTTGAGTGTTGCGGTGCCCCGGGCACTCGTTTGCTTCTCTGCGAGCGTACGGCAGTCATAGCACTGCCAGCAAGAATGGATGTGCCACGGAGGCAGCTGGACCGGCGCGGGGCGAAAGCCGGGTTCAGGGCCTCCGTGTTTTTGATGCCGGTTGGTCGGCCGCGTGCGGAGCTGCGATGGTTGATCATGCGCCAGCTGGCCATCTCCGGCGACCCGCCGGCTCAAGACTGTGCCAATGTCAAAACGGGGCACTGCGCCAAGCGCACTACCTTCTCCGCGACACTCCCGAGGAGTGTGTGCCTCAGGCCGGTATGCCCATGCGTCGAGAGGACGATGACATCTGCTTGCGAAGCGTGCGCCTGATCAACGATCTCATGGTAGGAAGTGCCGCGCCGTAGAATCGTGTTCACGGGGCCGGCCGCGGCGACGTGTTCACGCAGCCTCGCTTCTGCTTGCTCTGCCTGATGTTGAGGGAGGGTGACGTTACCGGGGATCGGTAGGTACTCCCACGGGATGCTCGGATACTGCTCGAGGTTTTCCATCACAAAAAGTGCATCCAGCTCGGCATCGAAGAGATCTCGCAAGTACTGCGCGCACAGCAGTGCCTCGTGAGATGATTCGGACAGATCGGTAGCGTAGAGAATACGGCGGACTTGAGAACGTTCCATCGACGGCGCGTTGCGTTGTTCAGGCGCTTTCAGGGTCAAGACTGGGCACTTTGCCGTGCGCACGACGCGCTCGGCAATACTCCCAATCAGCGCGTGCGCGAATCCGGTGCGTCCATGCGTTGCCATGACGATCAGGTCTGCTGCACAACTCTCGGCAACTTTGACGATGTCACCGCCGGTGTTCCCGAGTCCGAGAACGGTTTGACACTCGACTTCGACGTCGGCTTGGAGTCCTTCGCGGAACTTGGCCAACTGATCGCGTCCACGGCTCAGTGTTTCGTCATTGTGCGACCACTCTGCGGCTGTGCCATCGCCAATCGGAGCGTAGGCAAACACTGGTGGACACTCGACCACGTGCAGTAGCTGGACCTTCGCAGCCAGTTTCTCGGCCAGGCTCACAGCGGTGCGCGAGGAGACACTCGATCCCCACGAGAAGTCCGTTGGCGCGAGAATCGTATGGATCTTCATGGGTGGATCTCCTGTCCATGCGGCGTCATTGTTGCTGAGGGAACAGAGCAAGCAACAGAGCAACTGCCGTTCCGGCGCCATTCGTGCCGTGCGAGAGGCGCGTTCGGCAAGGTCGGATCCCGAACTGGAATCCCGAACGGACGGAACCCCGATGGACGCACCATTGGAAGACAACCGATCGCACTGCGACTGGCTCGCGCGCCACCCGAGCGCTTTCCCCGGTGTCGTTGCGAGTGTCGAGCGCATCGACACACACATCTCA
>JBCCHQ010000027.1:0-44520 GCA_039028735.1 Planctomycetota bacterium
ATGATCGGTTGCTTCGGACTGACCGAGCATCTCACCGGTCGCCAGCTTCGGCAGATACTTCTGCTTCTGCTCTTCGGTTCCGAAAGTGTAGATCGGGTACATAACGAGCGCGCCCTGGACCGACACGAACGACCGGACTCCGCTGTCGCCGCGCTCGAGCTCCTGCATGATCAAGCCGTACGCGACATTGTTCAGGCCCGCGCATCCGTAGCCGTCGAGGTTTGCCCCGAGCACTCCGAGCTCCCCGAGCTGAGGAATCAAGTCACTCGGAAAGGTGCCCTTCTCGAAGTGTTCATCGATGATCGGTACCACTTGGTCGCTGACGAACTCGCGGACCGAATGCTGGACGAGTCGCTCATCTTCGGTGAGCAGTTCTTCGATTCCGAAGAAGTCGACACTCTCGAACGGTTCCATCGCTGCTTCCCAATGTTCATGACGTGTGTGGAGCGGTCGCGAGCTGCCGGCGAGCGGCGAGAAGCTCGGAGCCGAGTCTGCGATTGTATCCCGCGACGCCGGAAAGCACCCGGCCCGCTGAGGAGTTTCGAGCGGTTCTCGGGCCGCCCCCGCCTCACTCGCTGGCCGACCCCGTCTCGTAGGCTCCCGGCAGCGAGAAAGAAACGACGCACGGCCAGAGATCCCGCGACCGCGCCCCGAATCCGAGCCGATCGGGCCCGTCGGAGCACTCCGGGGCTCCCCGCCCGCGAACAAAAAAAAATGCCTCCGTCGCAGCGCGACGGAGGCTTTTTCAATGGTGACCCCAGGGGGATTTGAACCCCCGTTGCTGGGATGAAAACCCAGTGTCCTAGACCTGACTAGACGAAGGGGCCACTTGAAATCTGGTGAGCGCAGAAGGACTTGAACCTTCGACCATCGCCTTAAAAGGGCGGTGCTCTACCGACTGAGCTATGCGCCCGTATTTGGGAGCGGAATTATAAGCGGGGCGCGCTGGCTGTCAACGCTTGTTCGCGGTCAGAAACCCAGCGATTCGGCGGAGTTCTGACCACGCGGTCCGGGGCGCCCACGGATCGGGGTCTCAGATCTCCATCAGCTCGTCAGTCTTGGCCTTCAGCTCCTCATCGACGAGGGCTTCGACCTTCTTCGTCAGCTGCTGGATCTCATCCTTGAGGCGTTTGACGTCGTCCTCCGTCAAGTCGCCGTCCTTCTGGCCTTGATCCGCGGAGCGATTCGCATCCCGACGGATGTTGCGCACGGCGACTCGGGACTCTTCGGCAACCTCTTTGGCGCGACCGACCAATTGCTTGCGGCGTTCTTCAGACAAGGGCGGCACCTTGAGCCGTAGCAGCTTGCCGTCATTGCTCGGAGTCAGCCCAACGTCGGACTTGAGAATCCCCTTCTCGATGTCCTTGATCGCATTCGCGTCGAACGGCTTCACGACGATGCAGTCCGGCTCCGGAGCCGAGATCGCCGCGATCTGCTTCAGCGGCGTCGGATTCCCGTAGTACTCGACACGGATCGAATCCACCAAACCCGGGTGCGCCCGACCCGTTCGCATCGAGCGAAGCTCGGTGTGCATCACCTCGCGCGCCTTCTCCATTCTCGCCTCGGCGTCGCCGAGAATCTTGTCACTCGCCATCCCTACTTCTCCGTTTCTCGTCGCTGACGATCTCTCACGACACAACAGTGCCGATCGGCTCACCAAGGAGCGCCCGCGACAGGTTGCCCTTCTTGAACATGTCGAAGACCATCACCGGCAGTTGATACTCCATACACATCGCGACCGCGGTTGCGTCCATTACCTGCAGTCCCTGGGCGAGAACGTCTTGGTAGCTGAGTTCGGAGTAGCGCGTCGCCGTCGGATCCTTCTTCGGATCCGCCGAATAGACACCGTCCACCTTCGTCCCCTTCAGCAACCTCCCCGCACCAATCTGGACTGCTCGCAGACTCGCGCAGGTGTCTGTCGTGAAGAAGGGGTGTCCGGTGCCGCCAGCGAGAATCACAACCTCGCCACGCGCCAGGGCTGCTTCGCACTCGCGCTGGCCATACGGATGCACGACGGTCCCGACCTGGATGGCTGAGAAGAGCTGCACCGGCACGTCAGCGTTCTTGAGAGCAGATTCCAGGGCGAGACCGTTCATGATCGTGCCCATCATGCCCATCGCATCTGCGGACGTTCGATCAATGCTCGAGCTACTCAGCGTGGCACCTCGCAGGAAGTTGCCGCCACCAACGACGATGCCGATCTGACTGCCCTGCTTGGCAGCGGTTGCCAACTCCTCGACAATGCTCGTCAACGCGCCCGGCTCGACACCGTGGCCGCCAGCCTCGCAAAGAGCTTCCCCGCTCAGCTTCAGCAGCACACGCGGTGGACCGTCGCTCGACGACTCTCCCATGGAACAGCTCCCCCAAAACACAACCGCCCCCCAACTGGGAGACGGGAGTGGCCGTTGCCTAGCTACCGAGTTCGTAACGGACGAAGCGCTTGATCGAGATGTTCTCGCCGATGGTCGCGATGCGCTCGTTGACCAACTCTTGAATCGTCAGCTTGTCATCCTTGACGAACGGCTGATCGAGAAAGCAAACCTCGGAGAAGAACTTCTTCATCTTGCCTTCGACGATCTTCTCGCGGAACTCTTCCGGCTTCTTCTGTACTTCCTCACTCTCGAGGATGACGTTGCGCTCACGCTCGACGAGTTCGGGCGCCAGCTCTTCCGACGTCAGTGCCTGCGGGTTCGTCGCAGCCACGTGCATGCAGAGATCCTTGACGAAGGCCTGGAACGTCTCGTTCTTCGCGACGAAATCGGTTTCGCATGCGACCTCAACGAGAACGCCAATCTTGCCGTTGCTGTGGACGTAGCTACCGACCGCGCCCTCACCAGTGGCACGCCCAGCCTTCTTCCCGGCAGCTTTCGCGCCGCTCTTGCGGTACAGATCGACCGCCTGCTCGATGTCGCCACCGGTCTCGCCGAGCAACTTCTTACACTCCATGAAGCCCGCACCGGTGCGCTCGCGGAGCTGCTTCACCAGTTGTGCGGAAATCTCGTTCGACATGAGTCCGTTCCTGTCCAGGTCGCGCGCTCATTGGCAACGCGAAAAATCTAAGTCGGAAGGCAGTCGGTCCGCGACGGACCGACTGCGGTCTTGGTTTCTGAGATTCGAGTGCGACACACTTGCTGCCGCGAGAAGGGGCTCGTTACCCCTCCCCCTCTTTGGTCGCTGCAGCTGCCGGGGCCGACGGCGGAGCTGCAGGGCTCGCCGGGGCCGCAGGCTTCGCCGGAGCTGCCGGAGCTGCCGGAGCCGCTGGGGCTGCCGGAGCTGCGGGCGCGGCCGGCTTGGCCGCCTGCTGCGTCGCCGCTTTCGCGCGCGACTCCGCACGCTTTCGTTCGGCTTCCGCTTCCTCGAGGCGCTTCTTCTCTTCGGCTGCCTGTCGCTCGATCAGCTTGTTACGACCCGCGATCACAGAATCGGAGATCGAACGCAAGATCGCGTCGATCGAACGATACGCGTCGTCGTTGCCTGGGATTGCCAGGTCGACGTCGCGCGGGTTGCAGTCGGTATCCACAATCGCCACGACGGGGATCCCCAGCACCTTGGCTTCTTTGACGGCACTGTGGTCGCGACGAATGTCGACGACGACAACAGCTCCCGGCAACCGCCCCATGCGACGAATGCCTTCGAGGTTGCGATGGATCTTCCGACGCTCGCGACGCAGCGCAGAGATTTCCTTCTTCTTGCGCAGGTTGATCGAACCGTCACTCTCGAGCGCTTCGAGTTCCTCGAGTCGACGCAGACGCGAACGAATCGTCGAGAAGTTCGTCAGCGTGCCCCCGAGCCAGCGGTTCGTCACGAAGTGCATGTTGCAACGGGTCGCCTGCTCGCGCACGACGTCCTTCGCCTGCGGCTTCGTGCCGACGAAGACAATCTCGTGGCCGGCCTCGGTGACTTTGTTCAGGAAGTGAGCACCACGGATGATTCCCTTCATCGTCTCGCGGAGATCGATGATGTGGATCTGGTTGTGCTTGGCGTAGATGTACGGGGACATGTTCGGGTGCCAACGACTGGCTCGGTGGCCAAAGTGAACACCCGCTTCGATCAACTCTTTGACGGAGACTAGCGCCACGCGCTTCTTCCTTCCTGCGGTTCTCATTCGACCTGTAGCGACCCTTGTTTGGCAGGGGCGCGCCGAATGCCGCAAACTGGTTCCCTGCTGATTCAGAGAACACACCTGTAATTGGTCGGCAGCAGCAACGCTAAGCTGCAGCCTCAAAACTAGTTACTTCACGGAAAATCAAGCCCAGGAGTATAGCGCCGGCGTGCAGTCAGTTCAAGGGGGTCTAATCGCTGAAATCCACTGGGGATAACGAGGATCAGCGGGGGCGCTCGACGCGGTCGCGGTGATACTTCATCCGCTCCTGAATCGCGACTGCAGCCGCCATGGCTCGGCGCCCTTGGAGTCCAGTCACGGAAGGCTCGTGCCGTTGCGTGTGGGCGTCGATGAACGAGCTCAGCTCCGCCTTCAGCGGCTCATAATCGGGGATCTGCAAGAACTCGGTGCGCAGGTGCTCGGCCAGAAACGCGGTCTCGCCCCCCTCGGGAGCCATGATCCGCCCGTTGGCGTCGAGGAAATCGGCGGGGTCATAACCCTCCCCAAGGTAGATGCGCATGCCGCTCTTGTTGACCAGATCGAGGCTGATGTAGCTCCGCTCCGAGAAGATCCGCACCTTGCGGGAGCGATTCATCGCAACGCGGCTGGTCTTCACCATCGCGGTGCATCCGTTGTTGAACACGAGACGCGCAGTCGCCAAATCCTCGGTCGGCGAGAGCACCGCGGCCCCGAGCGCATCGAGCTCCTCGAGTTCGTCGTCTACGAGATGCAGCACCAAATCGATGTCGTGAATCATCAAGTCCAGAACAACGCTGACGTCCGTCGAGCGGAGACTGAACGGATGGATGCGATCGCACTCGATGAAGAGCGGTGACTCTATGTGCGGAAGCGCAGCGGCTATGACCGGATTGAAGCGTTCAATGTGACCGACCTGCAAGATCGAGCCACTGGTAGCAGCCGCTTCGTTGAGGGCGTCAGCTTCCTCGAGGGTCGAAGCGAGGGGCTTCTCGACCAAGACCGACTTGCCGGCCTCGAGAAACGGACGTGCCATCTCGAAGTGCATCGGCGTGGGCACGACGATGCTCACGGCATCGACGTCGTCGAGGATCGATTCGATCTTGGAGTAGTAGGCCACACCATGGCGATCGGCGACGAGCTTCGCTTGCTCTTCGCTGACATCGACGACGCCGACGAGCGTCGCCTGCGGGAGCTCGGAGTAGACACGAGCGTGATGCTGCCCCAGATGACCTACGCCAACAACTGCGACACGCGCCACGGTCTCTCCTCTAGGGGCATCGCTACGGCTGCAGCGCGCGCCCTTGCTTCCCATTGATTGAGCGTCCGACGAAGTTCAGCAATTCGTCCCCTTCCGGCGGGACCGTGCCATCGTCACGCAGACGCTGCATCGCTTCTTCCTTCATGCCCTTGTCGTGAAAGATGGCTCGGAAAGCCTCTTTCAGCCAAGTGACCGTCTCTTCAGGGATCCCGTTGCGACGCAAGCCGACGCGGTTCAGCCCACGCACCCGTGCTGGGTGACCTTCGGTGATCATGAACGGCGGGGCGTCCGAGAACACACGCGTCATGCCACCAATGAACGCAAAGCGGCCGATCGACGTGAAGTGGTGAGCTGCGCCCATCCCGCCAAAACCGACATGGTCTCCGACAACGACGTGGCCGCCCAACAGGCACGCACTCGCCATTGTCACATGGTTGCCGAGGATGCAGTCGTGGGCGATGTGGCAGCCGGCCATCAGCAGGCAATCGTCTCCGAGGCGCGTCACTCCGCCGCCGAACTCGGTGCCCCGGTTGATCGTCACATGTTCGCGCAGAATGTTGCGGCTGCCGAGATGCACCCAGGACTCTTCCCCTTGGAACTTCTTGTCCTGGGGCTCGCCACCGACGATCGCGCCGGGGTACAGGAGATTGTCTTCACCCATCGTCGTGCACCCCATGACCGAGGCGCCGTGCAACAGGCGAGTACCGCTGCCGATCTTGACCTTCGGCCCGATGTAGCAGAACGGACCAATCTCTGCACCGTCGCTGATCTCCGCACTGGGGTGGACGACGGCGCTCGGGTGAATCTTCATCTACCGGATCCTTCTTGCTGAATCTCGAACAGCTTTGTTGTGCTTCTCGGTGTGAGCCTTGTGTTCTCGGAGTGCGGCCATCAGTACGCCTCGACGATCATGAAACGGATCGTGGCTTCTGCGACGACAGTGCCGTCCACGGATGCCTTGGCCTGCACCTGACCTGTTCTGCTCTTTAGCTTCTTCACCTCGGCCTCCAGAATCAACTGGTCGCCGGGCACCACCGTACGGCGGAACTTCACGTTGTCGATGCTCAATAGGTACGCGAGTTTGTTCACGTCATCGATCTTGCGGAGAAGTAGCATCCCCCCAAGCTGCGCCAACGCTTCTACTTGCAGCACCCCCGGCATGACCGGGGCACCGGGAAAGTGCCCCTGAAAGAAATCTTCGTTGTAGGTGACGTTCTTGAGGCCGACGGCGCGGTTGTCGCCTTCGACCGACAGCACCTTGTCGACGAGCAGGAACGGATAGCGGTGCGGCAACACCTTCATCACCTGCCGTATGTCGAGACCGCGGTGCGCGGAGATCAAGATATCCTCGACTTCACGCTCACGCGTGAACGTCGTCAGCAGCTTCTCTGCGAGCTGCGTGTTGAGTTCGTGCCCCGATCGATGCGCGACAATGTGACCCGAGAATCGCACGCCCATCATGTAGAGATCCCCAAGCAGGTCGAGCACCTTGTGGCGCACGAACTCGTCCTGGAAACGGAGCTCATTGTCGACGACAACGCCCTTGTCGCCGATCACCAGCGTGTTCTGGGTGCTAGCGCCCAACCCGAGTCCGCGATTGCGCAACTCTTCGACCTCGGCCTCCATGACGAAGGTCCGTGCCGGCGCAATGTCCTTGCGAAACGTCTCTTCTGTGACCTCGGTTGCGCAGAACTGCGTGATCGGCGGCGAGGCCTCGTAGTGCAGTGTGTAACTGACCCGAAAGTCTCGCGCCGGGAGAGCCACGATACTGGCACCGTTGGCCTGGACCGCGACGGGCTCGGTCACCGTCAGCGTGCGCCCGCGGGCGCCCTGACTCTCGACCCCGACGGCTTCGATCTTCTCGAGAAAGATCGCTGCGCTACCGTCCATCCCCGGCACTTCTGGGCCCGTAATCTCTACGTCGAGATTCTGAATCCCGAGCACGTTCAACACGGCCAGTAGGTGCTCGACGGTGTGCACCTCGGCGTCGCCGTTGGCAATCGCCGTCCGGCGCGGATGCTCGCGCCGGTTCTCCAGCGTAAGAGGGATCCGCACGGCGGGTTCCAAGTCGGTGCGCACGAACGTGACCCCGGAATCAGGGGGTGCTGGGCGCAGACGCATCGTCACTTCGGCGCCGGTATGGAGACCGACTCCTTGCAGTTCGATGTCGCCGACGATTGTCCTTTGTTCCCACGGAGTCATTGCTACTACTTCGCGTTCAGCTTCAGGAGAACCGCCTCGGTTACATCGAAGTTCGGGCGCGCATACAGGACGCTCTCCCAAGCCGGCATTTTTTCGTCGATCGTCAACGTTTTCTGGAAAACAAGGTCGAGTTGCAGCTCGGCAGCGACCTGAGCCGTCACGTCCCGAATCTCGGCGTAGATCTGATCGAACGATGCCATGCGCACTCGCTGCAACTGGGCGCGAAAGCGCTCGTCGCGAACCTTCAAGATGGCCTGCTTCTGTGCGACCTCTTCCTGCCCCTTCGCGTGATCCGGAGACCCCGACTCGAGGAGGGCCAAGGATTGCTGAGCTCTCTTAATGTCACCTTCGAGCTTCTCGAGCTCCGACAACCGATCGCGCAGCTTCTTCTCGAGTTCAGCTTCGAGAGTTGCCTTCTGCTTGGAGTTCTGGAACGCGCGTTCCATGTGCACGACGCCGATCCGCAGCGCTCCCGATGCGCTGGCACCGGCGGGCTGACCGTCTCCTCGTTCGATCCCCAACCACAACAGACTCACGACCATCAACGCGGCAATCGCAAACCATCGACGACGTTGCATTAGCATTTCCTACTCATCCGGTTGTGAATTTACGAGCGCAGAGTGTACTGACCGAGACGGCGATGACGACACCCCAAATTCGATGCCTTTCGGGGCTAGCGGCGGGCGGCAGCGGAAAACTCACGTTCTTGCAACAGCAAGACTTATGGCAACTACAGCTCCGTCTCGTAGTGCGAGAGGTTCTCAAAACTCAAGAACTCGCCCAGGAAGGAGAGGCGCAGGGACCCCACCGGACCGTTCCTCTGCTTGGCGATGATCACTTCGGCCTGCCCCTTCACTTCTTCTTTGTCGGGGTAGTAGTACTCTTCGCGGTACAGCATCAAGATGACGTCGGCATCCTGCTCGATCGCTCCCGATTCCCGCAGGTCCGACATGCGAGGGCGATGGGACTCGCGTTGCTCTACAGCCCGCGACAGCTGCGAGATCGCGACGACCGGCACGGACAACTCTCGCGCCATCCCCTTCAGCGAACGAGAGATCGTCGAGATTTCCTGCTGGCGGCTCTCTTGCCGACCGCTGCCGTGCTCCAACAGCTGCAGGTAATCGATGACGATCATGCCGATGTTGTGCTTGGAGGCCATGCGCCGAGCCTTCGCACGAATCGTCATCGCAGTGATCCCTGGCGAGTCGTCGATGAAGATCTTGGCTTCGGAGAGACGATCCGCCCCGGCCATCAAGCGTTGCCAGTCGCGAGGCGGCAGATCCATCGCCCGCAACTTGGACGCACTGACTCGCGCCGCGCCACACAACAGGTTCATCGCCATCTGCGTACGGTCGACTTCCAGACTGAACACCAGCACCGAGGCCTTCGACTGCAGCGCCGCGTTACGAGCGATGTTCATGGCCAGCGTGGTCTTACCCATACTGGGACGACCGGCGACGATGATCAGCTCTGACGGCTGAAAACCGTTGGTCTTCTTGTCGAGATCGACGAACCCTGTTGGCAACCCCGTCGACCCTTTGGCCCAACGGTCGATCAGGTCGAACGTGCTCTGGATTGCGTCCTTGAGCGGGACAACCTCTTCATTCTTGTTGAGCTCGGTTACCTCGAAGATCCTCTGTTCCGCGCGATCCAGCTGCTCTGCGGCATCGCCCGATTGATCGAACGCATCCTGTATGACCTCGGTGCAGGTCTCGATCAGGCGCCGCAGCATGGCGCGCTCTTGCACGATCGCGGCGTAATGCTCGGCATTGGCGCTTGTCTGTACGAACTCGGAGATCTCGATGAGATAGTCCATCCCACCGACTTCCTCGAGAATCCCCTCTTTCTCGAGACCATCGCGCAGCAAGATCAGATCGACATTGCCATCGGCATCGTAGAGGCGTCGAATCGTCGCATAGATCAGCTCGTGGCGGCGATTGTAGAAGTGATCCGGGCTGACCCGCTCAAAGACGATACTGAGGTCGCTACAGGAGAGCAGCAAAGACCCGAGAATCCCCTTCTCGGCTTCCAGATTGTGAGGTGGAGTGCGCCCCGCGTGCTCGTTCACGTTTCCCCCCTCGAAGAAGACACGGGCACGCACCCCTCAGACCCAGGGAACGTGCCCGTAGCAGTATCTCAAGCAAGCAACACAGCCGAAGCGGCCACCATCAAGCCGGGACAGCGCCCTCGGGCGCCGGGCGATCCGCCACGTCCAGCGTCGCGACTCCCCAACGCCGGAGCCGCTCTCAGTCACCCCCGCAACCACCCTCCGGCCACATCAAGCGTCGTGGCACCCTCCAGCACCGTCGCCGTCAGGCGACGGGCCGAAGGTAGTCACCCGCGCAACCACCCTCTGGCCACCTCAAGCGTCGTGGCACCCTCCAGCGCCGTCGCCGTCAGGCGACGGGCCAATGACATGTAGCCGAGCGAAAAGCATCTGGCACTGGCTTTGCGACTCCGTCGCAAAACCTGTGACAGATGCAGCTCGGCTACTCGTCTTTGTTGACGAAGTCCTCGTCGCCTTTGACGACCCAGACCTTCACCTCTGCCGAGATATCAGAGTGCAGCTTGATGTCGACCTTGTAGATCCCGAGCTCTTTGATCGGCTTCTCGAGATGCACGGTCTTGGGATCGATCTCGACACCATCTTGGGCGAAGTGGGCAGCGATGTCGCGCGGCGACACAGACCCGAACAGGTGTCCCTCTTCGGTCGCCCGGGCGATGATCGTGCACGAAGCGCCTTCGAGCTCTTGGGCCAACAGGCGCAGCTTGTCCTTGCTGTCTTCTTCCTGCTGGATCAAGCGGCGCCGCTGCGCCTCGAACCACTGCAGGTTGGCTTGCGTCACCTCGAGGGCGATTCCTTGGGGAACCAGATAGTTGCGTCCATAGCCACGGGCCACGTCGACGATGTCGCCGGGGCTACCGAGGTTGGCCACGCTTCTCTTCAGAAGCAGCTTCATCGAACCTTCTCCTACTAGTTGCCGTACGGCAGCAGGGCCATATATCGGGCGCGGTGAATGGCGCGCTTGACCTTGTGCTGCATTTTCGCGTCGGCACCGATGCGCTTGCGCGGTTGCATCTTCCCTTGTGGCGTCAACAGCTTGCTCAGCAGCTCCACGTCCTTGTAGTCAACGTGCTCGAGCCCGATGACCAGTGACGGATGTCTCCGCTTTCTAAACATTCGATCCTACCTTTGTCTGATGGCCTGTGTGGCGGTGCAACTCGTGGCTGCTTGCCAACAGGCGTGTTGCTCTTTGTGGTTTGGCCTTAGAACGGTACGTCGTCGTCGAACGACTCTCCCCCTGACGAGGGCGGCTCCATCGAGTGCTGCTGCGCACCCCCGCCATAGTCGCCGCGTCCACCACCGCCGCCACCGCCACCGCGCGGCATGAACTGCACGCGCTCGCCGACGACCGACAGTTTGTTGCGCTTCGAACCGTCTTGCGCTTGCCACGACTCGTAGTTCAGACGTCCTTCGATCAATGCTCCGGAGCCCTTCTTCAGGTACTCGTTGCACGTCTCGGCCTGGCGCCCGAAGACGACGATATCGACGAACGTCGTCTCTTCCTGCATGTCGCCATCTTGCTTGCGATACTTGCGGTTCACGGCGACCCCGAACTTGCAGATCCCGGCTCCGCTCCCGCTGTATCTCATCTCTGGGTCCCGTGTCAGGTTCCCGATGAGCAGCACTTTGTTGAAATCCAACGCCTCATCCTCTCGCTTGGAGCCAATCGCTCCCTACTGTCGGAGCCAACTTCGCCAGGTCGCCTCACACGTTCGCACTGACCTGCAGCGCCCGTTCTCAGGCGGACACAGCAACTTACCGCATGCACCACAACGCGTCCACAGCTTCGCAAGCTCTAGGCTTGCTCTGGACTCTCGCTAGCCTCGGCAGCGCCGTCGTCGCTCGCGGGGGCTTCCGCCACCGGTGCATCCGCTGGAGCAGGCGCCGCTTCCGTTGCCTCGGCAGCGGCTTCCGCCGGCGTTTCTTCGCTGCTGGCTGCGGCCTCGGCCTTCTCAGCGTTCTCCGCTTCCTCGGCGGCCTTCTCGGCCGCCTCGGCCGCTTGAACAGCACGCTGCGACGCAGCTTCGCGACGATTGCCCATCTCCTCCTCGAGCCAGTCCTCGCGAATCACGAGGAGGCGCAAGATGCGCTCGGAGAGCTCAGCGTCGCGCCGAATCGGAGCAATGCTGTCTCCCGGAGCCCGGAAGTAGGTCAGGTAATAGGTGCCCTTCTTGACACCCTTGACCTCATAGGCAAGACGCTGGTCCGGCCAGCGCTCGGCGTACTCCAACGCAGCGTTGTGCTTCGTCATCAGAGTACCTACATGACTCTCCAGGGCCGCCCAGTCGCGGGCGGTATCGTTTGCGTCGAAGAGGAACATCCCTTCGTACAGGTTCCCGCTCACTCTCTGTAGCTCCTTCTACTTGTCGTCGTCTGTCTCGTTCTCATCTGCGACCTCCGCAGACGGGACACTTGCGTTGAACTGATTCGCTGCAGCGACGACGCCGTTTTCTAGCCAGCACACTGCCGCCTCGGCAGCGCGCTCGATCGTTTCTGCGAGCAACTCGTGCTGCGACTCGTCGAACGACTCCAGCACATACTCTTCGACCGCGCGCCCTGAGGGCGGGCGACCGATACCGATCCGCAGGCGGTGAACTTCCGCGCTGAAGCGATCGGCAATGTCCTGAAGGCCGCGGTGGCCTCCAGCACTCCCGGACGCTCGCACACGCAGGCGCCCTGGAACCAGATCGAGATCGTCATAGACGACCAGCACTGCCGCGGGCTGCACTTCATAGCGCTGCGCCACACGACCGACCGGACCGCCACTCCGGTTCATGTACTCTCCAGGCTTGAGCAACAACAGCTCTTCGCCCTGATACGTACAGGCAAACAAACCAGCTTCGACAGCCGGTTGTGGCGCGGCGCCGAAGCGACGCACCAACAGATCCACAACGTCGAACCCGACGTTGTGCCGAGTGCTCTCGTAGCGAGCACCCGGATTGCCAAGACCAGCAACAAGCTTCACGCCGACTAGCTATCGCCGTCGGGCTTGTCCTGACCGATCACTTCCGGCTCGTCCGGGCTCTCGCCGTCGGTCGGCTCATCCTCGCCACGCGGCGCGTGGACGATGATCACTGACTCGTCAGCACCCAGCGTGACCTCAACACCCTCTGGCAGCTCGAGCTCGCCGGCGCGAATCGAGTCACCGATCTCCAGGTGCGCGATCTCGACGGAGATGCTGTCTGGGATCAGCCCAGCCTTACCGCGGACCGTGACTTCGTGGTGCGCGAGATCCAGGACACCGCCCGAGCCTACGCCCTTCGGTACTCCCTGGACTTCGATCGGAATGTTGACCTCGACCACTTCGTCGAGAGAGATCCGCGTCAGGTCGACGTGGATCACATGATCGCCAAAGGTGTCGAACTGCACTTCCTTGATCAGCCCGGCACCCGTCTCGCCGTCCACCTCGAGCACCACAACGTGTTGCCCTTCCTGTAGCAGACGACGCAGACGATCCTGACGAACCTGGAAGTTCACGTTGGCCTTGCCGTGGCCGTAGAGGTTGGCCGGAACCCACCCCTCTCGACGCAGCCGGGCAACGGCAGCGGTGCCGGTGGCGTCCCGGAACTTACCTTCGAGTACTTCGTGCTCCATTGCGTTCTACTCCCGGGAGGTCAACGCCTCCCTCTCCATTTGTTGTCTAGCGTTCTTCTTCGCTCTAGCCGTTACCGACGAAAGTTCCCCGTGCAGTGGATGCTCCGGATCGCGTTCGCAAAGGTGTTCGCAGTGCTCAACACAGTGATGTTGTCGCGCTTGTACTTGTTGTCGATCGGAATCGTATCCGTAACGAAAATCTGTTCGATCGGCGCCGCCTCGAGCTTCTCCACAGCCGGGCCGCAAAGCACCGGGTGGGTGCACGCGACGTACACGTCTTCGGCCCCCGATTGCTTGAGGATGTCAGCGGCCATGGCGATCGAACCGCCCGTCGCAATCACGTCATCGGAGATCAACACGTTCTTGCCTTCGACGTCGCCGATGACGAAACCGATCGTCGTCTCTTCCGCACTGATGCGGCGCTTGTCGATCGTGGCGAGTCGGGCGCCCAGCCCCTTCGAGTAGGCGCGCGCCATCTTGATACTGCCGACGTCCGGACTACAGACGACGAGGTCTTGCATGTTTTGTTCACGGAGGTAGTCGATGAACACCGCACCGCCGTAGAGATGATCTACGGGAATATCGAAGAACCCTTGGATCTGCTCGGTGTGGAGGTCCATCGTCGCTACGCGGTGGGCACCGGCTGCGACGATCAGATTCGCGGTCAACTTCGCCGTGATCGGCACGAGATCGTCGCTGTCACGACGATCTTGCCGTGCGTAGCCAAAGTAGGGCACGACGGCGGTGATGCGATCGGCCGACGCCCGCTTGACGCAGTCGATCAAGACCAACAGCTCCATCAAGTTCTCGTTCACGGGCGGACAGGTCGACTGGATGATGAATACATCCTTGCCGCGCACGTCTTCGCGAATCGAGACCTGCACCTCCCCATCCGGAAAGCGGCTGACGACTGCGTCTCCAGGCGCCACGTTCAAATCGGCGCAGATCGAGTGCGCCAGATCGGGTGTGCCGCTACCGTTGAAGATAACCAGGCTGTCGTCTCGCGATGCCATCATCCGGCTTGCTCCCCTTTTTCACTGTCGCGCTGCGTGTCTGGAGTCATCTGCTTTGCCCGAACGGGTCGGGCCGGCACTCCGACTACGGTCTCGCCAGCGCCAACTTTCGTACCACCGGTCACGACTGCCCCGGCGCCCGTTCGCCCACCCTCACCCACAGAGACTGGCGCGACGAACACGGTACCACTGCCCACAAACACCCCGTCACCCAACTCTGTGCGGTGCTTGTCCTTGCCATCGTAGTTGGCGAAGATCGTTCCTGCACCGACATTCACGTCAGATCCGAGAACTCCGTCCCCGAGATAGGACAGGTGCTTGGCCTTACTGCGTTCCCCGAGGTAGGTGTTCTTCACTTCGGTGAAGTTCCCGACCTCCGCACCGTCGGCCATTACAGTGCCCTTGCGTAGGTACGCAAACGGCCCTACTTGGCACTCCCGTCCGATCTGCACGCCGCTCATGATCACCGACGACGGCAAGACGACAGTATCCTGACCGATCGAGACGTCCTCCTCGATGTAGGTCGTCCCCGGATCCACCACGGTCACGCCGGACAATTGCAGCTCCACAATGATCTGAGCACGACGAATCTCGGCGGCCTTGGCGAGCTCCACCCGATTGTTGACCTGTTGTAGCTCCCAGACATCGCTGGGAGGCAGTGCCCAACCGCGGACGTCGCGGCCACCCTCGCGCAGCGGCGTGACGACGGGCGGCAGGTACAGCTCGTCCTGCGCGTTGTCGACTCCAGCCGCATCCATATCATCCAACCCCGCCAACGTCGCTTCGCGGTCGACGATGTAGACCCCACCGTTGACCTCCGACACGTCGCACTGTTCGGGAGTCGCGTCGGCCTCTTCGACAATGTCAACGACGGGCCCCAATTCACCGGCCGGCGCAGGTCCGCGGATGATGCGGCCGTACCCCGACGGATCGGCCAACTCGAGGGTCATGAGGGTCATCCCGGCCGCCGCGCCACCCGCACTTTGGGGCGCATGGGCATCCAGCATCGCTTCGATCGTGCCCGGCTGCAGCAGCGGCAGGTCGCCATTGAGAATGACCACCGGACCGTCGAAGCCAGCGAGCGCTCGCAGTGCGATTTGCGTCGCGTCGCCGGTGCCTCGCGGCGGATCTTGTAGCGCCCACTCGACGCCGAGTTCCTGACAAACCGGGTGCTCGGCGAGGGCTTCCTTGATCTCCGCGGCGGCGTGCCCGACCACAACCACGGTGCGTTCACAGCCGAGATCACGGAGTAGGCGCAGAGGGGACTCGAGGAGTGGGCGGCCCAGGAGTGGAAAGAGGACCTTGGAGGTACGGGAGCGCATACGCGTACCCTGGCCTGCAGCCAGAATCACCCCAGCGAAACGTCGAGCCATCGAACGCACTCCCAAAGGTGGTCACCGTCGGAAGCCCGGCCACCCCGGTCAAACAAGCTTTGAACGGCGGAAACAAGGATCCGTCGCCGCTCAAATCAGATTGTGATTCAGTCCTCGCCCGAGAAACACGGCGAGACCGAGACGCTACCAAAACGAAGATCTAGAGAGATCAAATGGCTACCCCGCGAGGACTCGAACCTCGAATGACTGGACCAAAACCAGATGTGTTGCCAATTACACCACGGGGTAGCAGCGGTGAATTTTGGAGCGGGATTATAGCCCGACCCAGAGGCGGGTCAATTGGGGACTTGGGGGAAATCGAGGGGGGTCGCGCCGGGGCGTCAGGCGCTCTAATCGCGGCGTTGCCGCGGACGTCGTGGCGCCGCGTCGCGCAGGGTACCCGGCGCAATTGCCGGGCGTGGTGTCCCTGTTTCCGTGGCGACGGCTTCCATCCATGCTCCCCCTCGGGGTGGCTTGAGCCACTCGCTTGGGACGCGGATTCGGGCCAGCGTCTCCTCGACATTCGGGATCGTGTCGAGCGCGTTCCAGCTGCCGAGTATCCCCAAAGCCAGACGCACCAGCTCACGATCAGCCGACTCGACGTGCGCCACGATCAGCCGCGCGTGGCTACGTCCGCCATAGGTGGCCAACCACTGGGCGGCTCGCCCCCGCAGCTCCAACTCACTCCGTTCGAGGAGCGGCACGACCGCCTCCACATCGTCTGGACCGGGAGCATCTTCTAGCGCGGCAAGAGCTTGCCGCGCCAACCCGGGCTCGCAATGCAGCAGTGCCCAGTGCCAAACTACACGGTCTTCGATTCGACGCAGGCGTATCAGCACTGTCGCGATGGCTCGCCGGATGCTGCTGTCTTGTCGTTCCCACTTGCGTCGAATCAAGTCCGCAAGCTGTGGGGTCACGCCTACCCGATTCGTGGCCAAGATCGCCTCTCGCGTGAGCGCCACACTTTCATGGCGACGCAGCGTGCGCTCGAGCATCGCCCGCGCGACCGAGGGCGCCGTCCGCTCCAAGACCTGGTAGACGCTGTGCCGCACCCAATCGCTCGTATCCTGTTCGAGTGGCAACAACAGCTCGACACGGACCTCCTTGGGCACCCGTTCGGTCAACTCAACGGCGCGTTGCCGGACCCGCTGAAACGTCGAAGCAAGAGCTCGACGCAGGGCGGCAGTCGCGCGCTCGGGGTGTCGCCGGAGTAGCTCGTCGAGCTGCCAACAGAGTTGCCCCCACGGCAAGACGGCGACGTCAGCCGGCAGATTCTCGAGCGCCGCCAGTTCGCTCTGGATCGAACGAAGGCGCCACAGTGCCTCTGCGCGTGCCGGCTCCGCCCCAGCCGTCGGCTCCCAATCGTGCGGCAGCGACCGCGCCCATTGCTCGGGGTTCGCGACAAGCCACTGAGACGCCGCTTCCCGCACGCGCCAGTCGGCCGCAGACAGCTGCTGCAAGCGCTGCAGCGCCGGGGCGGTCACGCCGTCGGCGCACGCGCGAGGCACCGACACTGGGAGCAGGGCGCAGCTACTCACGACGATCAGGCCGACAGAGATAGAGATGCCAAGCAGCTTCATGACGACTTCCAAGGAGGGCCCCAACACGGGCGGTGGTAGAGCGCGGGACGCGCAGTTTGCAGCGGAAGCCTATTATAGCGAAGCCGGAGGGCGCTCCCGAAGCGGCGACATAAGCAGCTCTATTTTTGCGACTTAGAGCTGCGGGCACGGCGCTCGCCTCGCCCCGTCGGGCGCACCGATTTGGCAGGGAGCCAGCAGCGGGGTAGGCTTGTCTGAAAGGAATTTCACCGTGGAACAGACCGCCGAAAAAGTAGTCAACGAGCAGCGCATGGTCGAGGTCGTCTCTGGTCTCATGGACACGATCCGCGAAGCCGCTCGCGAGGAAGCCAAGCTCGCTGGAAACGCCATCCTGGCGAAGATCGAAGAGCAGCTTCCGGCCCCCGGCTCCGGGGGGGGTGGCGACGGCCAGGACGTCGTGCAGGCCCTCAGCGAACGCGCGAGCGAGCTCTTTCAGAGCCAGAACTGGCGCAAAGAGCTGAACTCGGTGATCGAGGGTGCCTTCCAAACTGTGCTACCGCAACTCGTGAAGCGTTTCCGCAAAGAGATCGAGGAGCAGATGTCGAAGCTCCCCGCTCCGGCGGCGTCCGCTGACGGCGAAGCCGTGGCGGCAGCCCCGACGGACGTGAACGCCGTCATCGCGAGTACCGAGATGAAAGAAATGATCGACGAGAAGTTCCGGCACATGCTGATGTACCTGAAGACGGAAGTGATTCCGAAAGCAGTGCGCATGGCCAACGACTCTCCAACGGAGAGCGCGTCCGGCAGCGAGTAAATCGCACTCGACGTATCGCTACAACGCACAGGTCAGCACACGAAACGTGGGCTGACCTGTTTGCGTTTGCGGTGCAAGGGAAGCTACCGGAAGCTTCGACACCGGTGCGAGCTGCAGGGAGCGGCCACTGCGAGCGCTTCGGCTAAACCGTGGCGTGGCGCATTTCCTCGTCGTCGACAGGAACCACGCGCAGGACCTCTTCGATCGTCGTCTCCCCTTGAACGATCTTGCAGAAGCCAGCCAGCTGTAGCGAGCGCCACCCCGCTTGACGGGCGCGCTTCTCGAGCTCCTGACGAGGTGCGCCGCTGGCCATCGCTTGCCGTACGTGCGGCGTTGCCTCCAAGACTTCGAACAGGCCTGTGCGGCCCGCAAACCCGCTGTGGCGGCACTCGTCACAACCGATTCCAACGGCAAAGGAGGGGTTGCCCCCCTCCGATTCCATCGCCTGACGAAACTCCTCGCGCTCGCGCGGGTTCAGGCTCTCGACCGGAAACTCGAAGCGCTCACGGCAGTGCGGGCAGATACGGCGCACGAGCTGTTGCGTGACGACGCCGAGGAGCGCCGACGACGCCAGATACGGCGACACCCCAAGCTGCACCAGCGTGTCGAAGGCGCCGAGTGCATGCCCGGTGTGAATCGTTGAGAAGACCAAGTGGCCACTCAGTGACGCACGCACGGCGATGCGCGCTGACTCCGCGTCCCGAATCTCACCGATCATGATGATGTCGGGGTCGTGGCGAAAGCTGGAGCGTAGACACTCTGCAAAGCCCAGATCGAGCTTGCGGTTCACGGCAATCTGGTTGACCCGGTCAATGTCGTACTCGATCGGATCTTCTACCGTGAGGATGTTCTTCGAGGGGTGATTCAGCGACTCGAGGAACGCGTACAGACTCGTGGTCTTTCCGGCGCCGGTAGGTCCGGTAACCAGGATCAAGCCATGCGGCGAGTGCAGCAGGTGCTTCACTCGATCGAGGTCGCTCGGTTCCATCCCCAGTTCATCGAGGTTGCGAAATGCCGCGCCGCGATCGAAGACCCGCATCGTTAGGTTCTCACCGTACAGGGTCGGAACCGTAGCGAGGCGCAAGTCCAGCTGGCGGCCGCCGAGATCGAAGATCACGCGACCATCTTGCGGCCGCCGCCGGTCGGCAATGTTGAGGTTGCCGAGCACTTTCAAGTGCGAGATGACCTTCTTGCCGGTCTCCACATCGAGCAAACGATGGTCTTCGAGAAGGCCGGTAACACGAAAGCGCACCATGACGCCGTTCGCGAGCCACTGCAGGTGTACATCGGAAGCCATCTGCTCCCCCGCCTCTGCGAGGATGGCTTCTGTTTCTTCGGCAGCTGTCGCCGCTGACACCGTCTTGGGTTCGTTCGCTTCGTGGGTCTCGTCGTGCGTCGCTGTGCTCATGCTTGGGCCTGGCCCTCATGCTCGTCGTCGCGCTGCGGAGTCGCTTCGGTCTTCGTATCCGTGAAGGTGCGCTCGAGCCCCGTGACGTGGAGGAACTTCGCGAGCCAACCGGAGATGTTGACGAGGCACAGCTGCGCCTGACGATCTGCGGCCAGCTTGTGGAAGAAGATCAGACTGCCGAGCCCAGCCGAATCCACGTACGACAGTTGCTTGCAGTCGACTTCGATCCGCGACGGCTCCGCCGCTTCCATTTGTCCTAGCACCCAGTTCTTGAAGTCGATGCTCTCTGGCCGCGTGAGCTCTCCTTCGAGCGTCACGAGCAGCTTCGAGTCATCCACGTTGGCGCTCATATCGAGACCCATACAGCGATCCTTCCGGTGAAACAGACGAGCAGAGTCTGCGGACCTCGGATGGCCGAGGTCTCCATTGAAAGATCGGCATTCGGGCTGGCGAAACTGTAGACCCAGACAGCAATAGAAAACCCGGGCACATTGATGCGCCCGGGCTCTCCTCGTTTATTTGCAGGTTTGGTGATCTCGGCTGCGGGCCGCACACGGCTGACTGCCGGTCAGGGCCCTCAGGAAGACTCGTCAGAGCTGACGGAACACTATCAAGTTCTTGGACAGCCGACCACCAAAAACGGTGAAATGCAGCGCTCAGAAGACGTTACCTCTTGCAAGGGTGGCCCCGTTTGGAAAGATGCGTACGATCCATGGACAAAAGAATGACGAAGGGATCCATGTTCGCGACCAGATACACCGACGCCCCTGCGCACCCCGCCGCGCGGTCGCGCCCCCGCGCCTGGGTGCTTGTCCTGTTACTGCTGGCGGCCGGTTCCGCCATCTCCTGCAACGGCAGCGGCGACGATGCGGTCGCTGCCGAGACGCAAGCCACAGCGGCGAATGAGACCCATCCGCACAAGCCATCGCGGGGCAACGCGGCCAGCACTCGCCGAGGACAGCGCTCCGCGAGTCCGATGGACGTGAGCAGCCCGCCGCGCGACCGTGCCCCCCAGCAACGAGCAGCGAACCAGATAGCCACGTCGAAGGCACCACCGATCCGTGGCCAGGCACCGGTTCTCGAACCAGCGGCAATCGACTTGGGCGTGGTCGGGCATCAGACAAAGCGATCGGTAACGTTCGAACTCAAGAACCCGACCAGCAAGACAGTCACCGTCACGAAGGTGTGGTCGAGTTGCGGCTGCATGAGGGTGATGTTCAACAAAGCACCGATCGCACCAGGTGCGTCGCGGACCGGGAAAATCGACATCAGCCTCGGACGTGTATACGGTTTCTTCAACAAGCACGTCGATCTGACTTTGCAGTCGGGACAGAAGTTGGTGCTGCCGGTCCGCGCGGAGTTCCATCCCAACATCGAGGTGCTCAAGCCAAAGGACCAACGCCGGCTACACGAAATCGTCGTCTACGGCGTTGCCGGACAAGCCCACGTCGACGAAACCGGTCAGGTGCTCGTGCGCTCGAAGAACGGTACGAAACTACAGATCGACAAGCTTCGAGTGACGAAAGGGACGACGCAGATCCATCCGGCGATGACGGCGGCCGTCAACGTCTCTGGGACGCAGGCCATGCTGCAGGTAACCGTCAACGCCACGCATCCCCCCGGCCCGATCCAGGGGCGCCTGCAGTTCAAACTGCAGGGTCTTCCCGTCGTAATTCCGATCCGCGGAACCGTCTACAAAGGGATTCGGACGACCCCGGATCATTTGAATTTCAGCCGCATCGACAGTGCAGACGCTGAAAAGCGCGTGCACCTGACAGCCGTCGACGGCAAGGAATTCGAAGTGCAGACGATCGACGTGCAACCGCGAATGAAGACGGCAGAGAACGCGTTGATCGTACGAGTCGAACCCAACCCTGCCGGCGGCTTCGATCTGGTCGCCACCTTGCGCAAACCACTGCCCCCTGGCGGCAGCCGCCTCGGTGGTATGGTGACGATCATGACCACGCATCCTGATGCCGCGGAACTCTCGATCCAATACTTGGGATTCGTCGCGAACTCGAAGGGACGTCGCTGATGTACGTGTTGCTGTGGCTGTGCGTAGCGGTTGTCGGAAGCGATACTCCGTGGCTCGTCGTGCTACGAAATGGACAAGAGCAGCGCGCGACGGCTGTCGAACAGGCTGCCGATACGATGCGCTTGCACTTCCCCGAAGGAAGCATGCAGATCGCGACCGTCGATGTGGCGGCGGTGCGCAAAGTGGACGATTCACAATTGCGCCGTCCAGAAGACGCAGGCATCCAGACGATCGCGAGTGCTGAACGTCGATTCACGATCAACAACACGACACTCACGGCACAGATCCCGCAAGAGTATCGGCGTTCACGCAACTCTGACGATTCCCCGCCCGGCAAACGCATCGTCGAGTTCCAAGAGCCCAAGAGTGAGCGCGTGATCCATATCGTCCGCAGCGACCATGCCCCCAAAGATGACAACACGGCCACGGCTAGCTTCTGGGCGCAGTTGCCGGCGATACGCCAGCACCATCGCGAGAGCTATCCCGGGTACCGGATGCTGGGGGAACGCTTCGTCCTGTCCGAGGGGCAACAAGGCTGGCTCCTGCGTTTCGCCTATCAAAAGGGGGAACAGCAGTGGACGGAGTGCCAAGGCTTCTTTATCGTCGGCGCGAATGTCATTGCTGTCAGCGCCGCCTCCAGCAGTGCAGACACTACTTTCGACGGTGAGCAGCTCGTCCGTTCCATCGGCCGATCGCTCCACGACTAGCTCTTCTCGCGCTGCAAGGACGAGGTTCAGATGCTCCTCTCGGAGATCGCCCAGGCTATCGGCGCGGAACTCGACGCCCCGGCGGATCGCTCGATCGAGTCGATCCAGTCGATCGATCGAGCCACCAGCGACGCTCTCACATTCCTGGCAGCAGGGAAGCAGCCACCGGCCCTCGATCAGCTCCACGCAGCGGCTGTCATTGTCGCACCCGACGTCGAACGCGATCTGTTTCCAAAAGAAGTTGCCCTGCTGCGGATGGACAATCCGCACCTCGGCTTTGCGCTTGCCTTGGGGTTGCTCAGTCCAGAGCCAGAGGCGCCGTTTGAGGACGTCTCACCGCAGGCCTTTGTCGACCCCACCGCGACCATCGGTGCAGACGTCGCGATCGCTCCAGGCGCCTGGATCGGACCGCGAGTCACCGTTGGCACGGGAAGCGTGTTGTATCCTGGCGTTTCGATCGCCGAGGATTGCGTGATTGGTGCCCACTGCACGCTGTTTGCAAACGTCAGCGTTTACGCCAAGAGCACTCTCGGCGAGCGCGTGCGAATCCACTCGGGCACGACTGTTGGCTCCGACGGATTCGGCTACGCGAAAGGGCCTCGGGGCAGTGTCAAGATCCCACACCGGGGACGCGTCGTCATCGGTGACGACGTCGAAATCGGGGCCAACGTCGCGATCGACCGCGGTGTGCTCGACCACACCGTCATCGGGACCGGTGCCAAGATCGACAACCTGGTGCAGATTGGACACAACTGTATCGTCGGACCACACTCGATCATCTGCGGCCAGGCTGGGATGGCTGGCAGCGGAGAGCTGGGAGTCGGCGTTGTCATCGCCGGCCAAGTCGGTGTCGGTGGTCACCTCAAAGTCGGTGACGGCGCAACGGTAGGTGCCAAGTCGGGCGTCACGACCGATCTGCCCGCCGGCGGTGAGTACTTGGGCTACCCGGCGACCGACGCGCGCACCGCCCGCCGCGCCATGGCGATTTTGTACCGCTTGCCGGAACTCCGCCGCCACGTGGACAAGATCTCACGGCAACTCGACGAACTCCTCGGCACGTAACACCAGCCGACTAGGTCGCATCACACAACTCCGCAAACAACGCGTCGTAGGCTGGACCCAGCTGATCCCAATGATAGCGCTGCGACGCTGCGATCAACTCGTTGCGCTGCTGCGACCACCCGCCCTCGCGCACCACCGTCAGCGTTTCCTGCAAGCGGTCGGCGAGGTTCTCTGAGCGATCGTACAGGAACGAGGCGTCGCCAGCTCCGGTCTCGGTAGCCACCAACTCGGGATACGCCAGGTCTCGCGGCAACAGCGGCACGAGACCGCACCGAATCGCTTCGAGAGTGGCCAACCCAAAGAACTCGTGACGGGCTGTCGACACGAACACATCGGCGCCCGCCACTGCCTCGAGATACGCGTCGCGATCTGGCACGAAGCCAACTTGTTCGAGGTGATCTGGCAGGCGCTCCTGGAGTTCGGCGAATTCGGGTGGTGCGACTCGAAAACGCTCGCCGAGCACCCGAACACGAAACGGTACGCCCCGCGCCGCGAGTTCATACAGCGCGTTCACGAACGTCCGCGGGTCCTTGTCGTACTCCCACCGATGGCTCCACAAGATCGTCGGGACTTCGATCTGCCCGCGGCGCGCCGCGCGTGGCGCGACGTCCGTGCCCAAGGGCATCACCTGGCAGCGGCTGCGCGCTTGCTCCAGCTGAGAGCGGGTATCGATGTCGGGCACCAACTTCAGCACGCGTTCGAGAGCTTCCAAGAACGAGTCCTTGTGATAGCCCGAATTGAACAGCGCGGAGTCTGCGCTCAAGATCGAATAGAAGTGTGTCAGTCCGTAGTGGTAGTCGAGTTCTTCGCCAGCCTGCAGCGGATAAGTCAGCTGATTCTCATGGAAGTAGATCACGACGGGTATGCGGCAAGCACGCTCCGACAACAGCGCTCGCAGCTCCTGCAAGTTCAGGAAGTCAGAGACAAAGAGCAGGTCCCAATCTTCGCTGGCTGAAGGTCCGTTCTCGACTTGCTCGACGAAGTGCAGCGCGGCCGTACGCATGCGCCACTTCCATTTGCGCGCCGGCAGCGTCGACAGCTGCCAATCGTGTCGGGAGTGTTCGCGCAGCCCCTCGAGAAACAACTGATGGGACAGGGCCGCATACGGTTCGATCGCGAGTATCTTCAGGGCGCGTGACACAACGGCTCCATGGCGTGAGGCGTTCTTCGGTGCAGGCATGCGTTTGCCGACGCTGGGCATGAAAAACCCGGGCCTGCGCGAGGCAGGAACCCGGGTCTATTTTGGTGGACCTAGGGGGACTTGAACCCCCGGCCTCTGCATTGCGAACGCAGCGCTCTCCCAACTGAGCTATAGGCCCACTGCATTTCTTTCGCGGGCAGAAGAATAGGGTGAGCCGTCAGCGACGGCAACCCTTTTTCGTGCCCAGAAGGGCGACTTAGAAAGACTCCTTCTCGGGCTTCTCCTCGGCAGCCTTCGCTTGGTACTCCGCGAGCGCCTTCGCCAGCTCCTCCTTCATCTCGCCCTCTGCCAGCTCTACGGCCTTCTCTTGCAGGGCAATCGCGCGTGTCAACTCTCCCTTGCAGAAGTGGACCCGCGCGAGCGTGTCCACGATCGCGGCGTTCTTGCCCTTGGTCAGGTCGTTGGCGCGCACAGCAGCCCGCATGGCCAGCGCCAGATCCTTGTCCTTCACGTTACCCTCGGGGTCCACAATGCCCCAGGCGATGAAGTTCAGGAAGTTGGCGTCTTCGTTGAAGGTCGTGTCGACGTGGCCCGCCGCAAACTTGAAGGCTTCGCTGTGCTTGCCGGCGCGCATCATCGCGACAAAGCGCTCCTTGAGTTCCTCGGCTTGCTCCGCCTGGCGCTGCTTCTTCGCGGCCTCCGCCAAGTCGTACTTGCCGCTGACGATCTTGTCGAGCGCTTCGTCCATGCCGTCCATCGGGTGGCCGACCCACGCGATCTTCTGGTTCTGGTCGACGATGAAGACGCTGGGGATCCCGTTGCGCTCGGCAGCCTTCATCCACGTCTGCGACATCTTCCCCTTCTCCGACGACCACTGGAATCGATCCCGCGGCTCCGTCATCCCCTCGGGATGCGGCGGGCAGTGCTCGAGGACGACCGAGTAGCCCATCTTCTTCTGGTTCTTCTCGACCCACGGCTTCACATCAGCAAAGTCCGGCTGCCAAATCGCCACGCCGACGACCTGCACACCCTTGTCTTTGTACTTCTCCTGAGTCTCGGTCATGTGCGGCATCGCAGCGATGCACGGACCACACCAGGTCGCCCAGAAGTCGAGGACGTAGACCTTGCCCTTCTCGAACTGAGCCACCGGCTCGCCCTGGATCCATTCGCCGACCTGGAGGGCAGGCGCATTGTCGCCGATCCCGATCTTGCGCTTGGCCTCGCCAGCCGCCCCCTCCTCGGTCTGAGCACCGACCAACGACGTCGCGCAAACCATCGCTACGAGTGCGGCACTGCGCAGGAACATCGAACAACGTGCAAACATGGCTCTCTCCATTTCCTGGGTTCTTCGAGGTGGTGGTCCCTCGGCGCAAGCCAGCGACAGTGGCTCGCGCTATTCTTGGTCACGCAAAGCCTTGCTTGCGCAACGTCCGCTCGGGGCGGCGCCCGCAAACGATTGCCCGCCTGGCGCGCTGTTGAGTGTATCCCCCACGACTGTGCAACGGTAGAGACAGGGTTGGTATTCGACCGAGCCGCAGTTCCGTTCCGCGCGCCAGCGCCCAATCCACGGAACGCCAGCCTACTCGGCGACGCGCCAGTCGAGTAACACGCCCTCGAGCCGGTAGCTGTGCCACCCCTCGCGCGGATCTTCGACGAGGCTGGGGATTTCGAGCGGCGTCGGCAACCGCCCCGAGTACTCGGTGGCCACCCCATCCAGGGTCCACTGACGCCGCGGATCGATCCACCCGTGGGCGACCCAGACGCCGGCGTCGTCTTGCACAGCGATCGCCGGCAGATAGTCCTGGCCCCGGTGTCGACGAAACAACAGCTGCCCTGAGACCTCCCCCAACGGGCGACGAAACGGCCACGTGATCGCCGCGGGCACCTCGACACCCGCCCAATTGCACCAACCATCGAACGTGAAGCCGCGATCGATGTCCCAGCTACCGCCGACATACATCGAGCCGCGCGCGGCACCCAGCTTGCGATCGAGCCAATCGGAAAGGGCAAAGTCCTCGACGTAGATCGAATACGTCGGCTTGGCGTCGTCCTCGAGATGGCACTCGACAGCGACCTTGGGCCCGTCGTCGCCGACGCGGGCCATGCGCAGACCTTCGCGATCGAGACTGCCGGCCCACTCCGAAGCCGGTATGTGGAAGCCGTGCAGCTGCGACGCTGCACTGGTCCCCGTCAGCTGCCACCCACCTGTCACAGGACGCAGCACGAACTCACCAGCCAGGCCACTCGCCCCCCCGGCCCGCAGGTTGTTTCGCACCTCGACGCCGCCGAAACGGAGCGTCAACGAGCGGATCACTTCGCGCGCCTGCAGCCCGACGAAGCCATCGAGTTCGACCTCCATGTCGCAGCGCCCCGCCAGCGGGATCCGCTGCAAAAGATCGAACCACGCCTTCGGCAGTCCGGCACCGATGCCGCGGTCGCCGAGCACATCCTGGATTCTCGCCTCGCCCGTCACGCGTCGCGTCCCGCGGTCGATACGCAGCTGGGCCGTGAAGCGCGACTGTGAGTAGCGTCCACTCGACACCGTCCAGTCGACCGACTCTGGCGTTACGTCAGCCTCTCCTGTGAGGTAGTGCAGGCGGTGCGGCAGCTCAGCCAACCCCACGTCCAGCTGATAGTGCTGCACCTGTAACGTCGGCCGTCCCCCTTGCACTGACCAGTCGAGGTCAGCGCGCCCAGAAAGCGATGGCATATCGACGGGCCAGGGGAAGTCAAACACCCGGGCCAATCCAACGAACGGGAACACGGCCAAGTCCGCATCATCTACGTGCAAATGGAAGCCACTGCGGGCGGTCCGAAAACGCCATTCGAGATTGGCAGTTCCCCACCAAGGAGAATCGAGTTCTGCCGTCAGCACTCCTCCGCCGCGACTCGCCGCTTCGAGACGCGGGTTGACAGCCGTGACCGCCAGCTCCACCTCGACTTCGTTCTCGAGCGCAGCACTCAGCAAGATGTCCAAGCTGTCACCGCGGATCGCGTGCGGCAATCGGCTCGGCCAATCCACATCATCGTCGAGGCCGGGCCACAGCGGGTTCGTCCCCCAGCGCCCGGCCACATGCAGGCCGAGCTTGCCAGCGCCGAAGCGCACGCTCGACTTGGCGACATCCAAGCGGCGTCCCAGCGACAACAGCGTACCTCGCTGCCAATCGACATCGTGAAGTACTAGCGAACTGCGGCGGTCGTCGGCGACCGGCAGCGTGCTCCGCATCGTCACGGTTTGAAACGAAACCGTATCGACATCGGTCATACGCGGTTCGGACGCTTGCAGCTCACCCGCTTCCCAAGCGTTGTCGAGACGCAGCGCCAATTGCGCCCCGGTACCGGGCAGCAGGATCAGCGAAAAGACAATTGCCGTGAGACACACTCCGAGAACGGCTACCAGCAGGAGGACGCGCTTCACCGGGACTCGATCCAGGCCAAGATCTCGCGCGCCGTCGTCGCCGCGTCGGCGAGGTCGAACGACGCCGTGAAGTCGAAGTCGCGGTTGCCGTGCTGATAGCGAGGATCGTAGTGACGATCGAGCAGCTCGCGGACGACACGTCCGATCTCGCCTGCAGCCAGAGACTGCTGCATTGCCGCAACACCGGCCTGCCCGAAAGCCGGGTAACGCGCAAGTGCCGGCAACCGCCGCGACACTTCCTCGACGCCGCCGCATTCGAGATACTCATCGGCTAGGATGGCGACTCGCTGGTCGATCGTTGCCCGCAACTCGATCTGCGTCGCGGCGTGCATCTGTTGATAGAGGCGGTTCGGCAACTCTCGGTTGCCGACGCGGCGCGCTTCCCACTCGATCATCGTCCAACCACCCGCAAGCCTCTCGACGCGGCGCATCAACTCAGCCTCGAACTCTTTCTGCGACACCGGACGTAGCCCGATGTCGCCGAGGACCGACGAGCGATGTCCGGCGATCCCCTCCAGGTCCACGATGTGTCCCGGCCGCAGCTTTTCGAGCTCTCTCAACACGCGGGTCTTGCCGCAGCCGGTGAGTCCGTTGAGAACGATCGGGCCCGGCACGACCAAGCGCTCGAGACGCTTGCGCACGGCAGACCGATAGGCGCGGTAGCCCCCGCTCAGCCGCTGGACTGCAAAGCCGAGGCTACGCAAGTGCTCCGTGACGGCGCCCGAACGCTGCCCACCGCGTGCACAGACGACGACGCGCGGCAGCCCCTGCCCACCGCCGTCAACGGGGAGCTCGAAGGCACTCAACAAGGCATCGGTGTATTGCTCGAGTCGGCCCCGGATGCGACACGCTCCCCAACGGCGAGCGGCCGCCGGACCTTCTTGCTGATACAGCGTGCCAACCTGGACGCGCTCTTCGTCGTCGAACAACGGCAGCGAGATCGACCCCGGGATGTGGTCCTCCGCATACTCGCCTGGGGCCCGCACATCCACGAGCACGGCCGCGGCTCCGGCGACCTGTTCCCACTGGATCTCGTCGCCGGCCGGGACCCCCAGCCCCATCCGCTCCATCCCGGCTGCTGGCGGCGCCTCGCCGCGGGCGTGACTGAGTTGTGGTTCGTCTGTTGCCATGGCGCCCACTATGGCGCCCCCCGCCTCCCCCATCAACGGCGCCGCCGCCTATTGTCAGCCTTGGGCATTGTTCGTAAGCCCTTGTAGGATTGGGTACAATGTTCCCAAATTGCCGCGCAACCTAGCCGCCGCGGTGGTGTTTTCAAGGGGACCGAAGGAGCTCTCGCTTGACCGACGTGGATGCCGCCTCATTGATGCTCCGCTTTCAGCGGGGAGACGAGGGCGCGTACGAACAACTCGTGCGAGAGCACCTGGGGTTCGTCGTTCGGCATGCTCGCCGCTACCTGCACGACGATAGTGCCGCAGAAGATGTGGCTCAGGAGGTTTTCCTGAGGGTGTACCGCTCACCGCACCTCTTCCGCGAAGCGAGCAACTTTCAGGGCTGGCTGGCGACGATTGCGTCGCGACTGGCCCTCAACGAACTGCGCACGCGTCGCCGCAAACACTGGCGTGCGCGCTCGACGTTGCGCGACGACCACGCCGACCAGCGCAGTGAGGACTCACGCGACTGGCGGCCGGGAGTCAACGAGAGCGAGGCACCCGACGAACAAGTCCTGCGGGAGGAGCGGATGGAGCTGGTCCACGAAGCGATTGGACAACTCCCGGAGAAGCAGCGCCAAGCGCTGTGGCTGCAACGCTTCGAAGGTTGGGACCTGCAGCAGATTGGTGAGACGCTGCAGTTATCGGTACCAGCAGTGAAGTCGTTGCTCCACCGCGCACGGGCCGCACTGCTCAAGGAGCTGCAGCCAGCGCTGGGGCAGGCGGCGCCGCAGGCGACGAACGACGAAGCCGAATCGCTCAGGGGCAAGCTGCTCGGGGGGGAAACGGCATGAGCTACGAATTGCAGGATGCATTGAAGGAGGCACGATGACAGATCCGAGTCATGATTCACGCCTCGAGCAAATCTTGGAGGAAGCGGCGGCAGCCGAGCGGGCGCGTCCCGAGCCGGACGCCGACGCGTTCCTCGAACGCTTGCGGCCGCGACTGGCAGAGCCCGCGCCAACAAGCAACAAGCAGCGGACGTGGTGGCGCATCGCAGCGCTGATCCCGCTCGTCGCCGGCCTGGCATGGGCTTTTACCTGGTTCGCCAGCGAGCCGCAGTCCGACGATGTGCCCCGGGACACCGTAGCGGTCATCGAAGAGCTGGACCTGCTCGAAGAACTGGACCGATTGTTGTCGGTCGAAGAAGCGGGCGCCCTCGACCTGGAGACTGTCAAGGTGCTCGAAGACTGGGAGCTTCTCGAAGCGCTCGATGGCCTCCCAGACGACCTATTGGAGAGTTCTGGATAATGCGAGCCCAAGCCACCTCCCCCAGCTTTGTCGTCATCTTCATGACCATGCTCGTGGCCACAGCAACGCTCGTGGTGCCGGTCGCAGCACAAGAAGATGTGGGCGCGCAGCGCGCGACGAAAGCTGAAAGCGCAGCAGATTCGAACAAGGCTGCGTCCAATGATGACGAGACGGTCGTCGACAACGGCGACGACAACAAGAAGAAGTCCCGCCGGCGTGGGCGCCGTGGACGTGCTGGCCGCGACCGCGGGGATCGACACAAGCTGACGGAAGCGGAGCGAGCCGAACGCCGACAGCGGTGGAAGCGCATGCCGAAAGAACACAAGGCACGCCTACGGAAGTTGCACGCCGCGTTGCAGAAGATGACCCCTGAAGAACGCGCAGAGATGCTGCAGCGATTGCGTCGCCTGTCGCCCAGTGAAGTGCGGCAGCGGATGCGCCGCTACCGAGAGCTGGGTCAAGAAGAGCGCGAAGCTCTGAAGCAACGCCGCCACTTGATGGGGCCGAAACTCGATCGGGAAGATGCGCGACCGCGGAGCCCCGAGGCGCGCCGCCAGTTTCGACAGAAGATGTGGGAACGCGGCAAGCAGCGCTTTCTCGAGCAACTCGAAGCTGCCGACCGCGCAGCGTTTGAAGCGTTACCCAAAGATCAGCAACGCCAGCAGATCAAAGCATTCTTCCGCAAGCACCGTGGCAAGGGTGGCCGCCGTCATGGGATCCGCGCGTACCTGAAGACGTTGAGCGAGACCGACCAAGCAGCGTTCTGGCAACTGCCGCTCGAAGAACGGCGACAGCAAGTCGACCGGTTCCTGAAGGAGCACGGCAAAGAGCTGCGCGGGCCGCGACGCGGCAAGCGTGAGGGGCGCCCCGGGATGCGCGAACGCGGGCCGCGCGCCGGCGAACGCCACGGGGATCGCCGCGAAGGTGGCCGGCGTGACGGCCGGCGCCGCGGGCCGCCCGGCGGGCGTCGCACACCGCCCGAGCAAGCGAGCGAGCAGCCAGACCAGCAGTAGGCCGGGCGTGTGCGCGCGACAGCAGACGCCAGCTGAACAGACCCGGCGATTTCGCAGACTTCGCTGCAGTGCCTCCCGGCAACGCCCGATAACGGAAACAGAGACCGCAACTGGGCGGTCCCGTTCGTTGTCCTAGGCGGAGTCGAGTCATGGGTTTGCTCTGGTTCTCGTTTGGCATCCTTGTCTTCCTCGGAATGAGCCTTCTCGCTGCGTTGGCGGCCGGCGACCTGCGCCTGCGCCGCTTCTACCAGCGCCGGGAGTGGTTCGTCTCACGCGCCGAACAAGCCAATACCCTCGTCGCCCGCCTGCAGGAGGAGTTCTACCTGGAGCCTCCTGAAGAGGACGCCGAAGAGAAGCAGCGGATTCGCCTCGAGGACCAAATCGATGAGGAAACGCAAGCACAGGTCGAACTGCTCGACTTGATCAACGCGGCGGCGCGGGAGAACCCGGCCGAGTTCGCGGCAGCCATTCGCCAGACGATTGGCACCGACCTCGGCAAACGCAGCAAACTCTCGGTCTTCGACGTCGAGCCCGAGGCAGCACCGGCCCCCGTCGCGGCGGCAAGCTAGAGACTCGCCCGCCGCGACAGCCCCCGTCGCCAGCTCAACAGCGAGCTCGCCCCACCCACGGCGGACGCAACAACCACCACTCATGCCGTGATTTACGTCATCGCAATCGGCGTCTCCTCTTGACGATCGGGCGGCCCGTGGTAGCATCGCGCGCTCTCGATAGACTCCCGATTCCGGAAGGACTGAACGCAATGGCCAAGGCGCCTCGCAAGGGCGGCAAAGGTGCACCTCCAAAGAGAGGTGCCAAGCCCGCAAAAGGTAAGAAGCCCGCTGCCAAGAAGCCGGTAGCGAAAGCGAAGCCGACTCGAGCTCCGGCCGCCAAGGGCAAAGGCGGATACGAGATCACCTGCAGTGAGTGTTACAGCACGTTCCAGTTCCGCAGCACAGGTGCCAGCGACATTACGTGCCCCGAATGCCTGCATGCCGGCACCGCCGGGGACAGCGCCGCCATGAGCGACATTGCCATCGCGAAGTCGCGCGAAGCCGGTTGGCTGAAGAAGGCCATGGTTCCGGTCCTGCTGTTCTTCGGTGTGGGCGTCTTCTACGCCTACATGCTGTCGTCGAAGGCCGCAGCTGGTGAGATCGTAGGTACGAACGTGCACTACGGATTTCTCGGCGGCGGCGCGCTGCTGTTCATCTTGATGATCTGGTTCGCCGTGAAGTACGAAGGCAGTCGCCACGACGTCTACTTCTAGATCTTCGCTGCGAAGCAAACGAAAACAAACACCGCGGTGGTCGCAACCACCGCGGTGTTTTTTTTGATGGCTGTACGGCGCTCGTCATTTCCCCCTTTCGCTCTTCCGCTACAGTCGTGTCGCGCGACTCACGAGCTGCAGCTGCTTCCATCCCGGGAGCCCAGCGCCACACGTTGCGATCTGCCGCTCCACCGCAGTCTGCAACGCAGCGACTCCCAGACCGATCCCTGCGCCGAGGGCATGGGCCAGGGGTACGGGCACCATCCCGCCCGCGCCCGACACAAACACTGCGCTGCCACTGACGAACTCGAACACGACCTTGACGACGAACGCGACTCCGGCAATCCCCACGGCAACGAGGCCAAACCGATCGTTCGCTGCCTTCGCGCGGGCGAAGAAGCGCACGACAAGCACGCCGAAGAATACAGAGCAGAGCCCCGAGAGCCCCCTGTACTCCGCCAGCTCAGGCGCCCACAGCAAGAAGCCCACCGCGATCCCAAAGGACCCCGCAAGAAGAGCTCCCCAATAGGCCGCAGCACCCTCGCGCCGGACAAACGCTGCCAGCACGACGAACGCCAGAGAATCCCACAGCAGGTGTTCGGCCGACGCATGGGTCCAGTGTCCGGTCACGAGCCGCCACAGTTGACCGTCGACGACGGCACTGCGATCCAGCGCCAACCACGATTCGACGCCAAGAAACCAGACGGCAGCCGCTGCGCCCGCTAGTAGCAGCGGCGATCGCAAGCTCCAGAGACGCCGCGTCGCAGGGGCTTCCACGTCCGAGATCATGCTGCTGCTCCTTGATCCGCGTTCGTGTCTTGCGACGACGGCGTCGAGCGCAAGCGGCGGCGTACCACACCGGCACCCAGCAACACGCCGATCACGCCCAGCGAGACGGGATCGAACGCGCCGCCACCGATCGAGGGTGCCCGATCACGAAACATCGGCTTCTTGTTGTCCACACGCGCGCTCCGGGCTGGCTTCTGAGCCCGCGCAATCTGTGCGGTACGTTCGCGCCCAACGCGCTCTCGATTCCGACGCTCGATGCCACGGTCGGCGAAGGCCTGGTCGCTGAGCACGACCATCGACGTCTCGTCCGTCACCAGCTGGTAGTTGATACCGAGATCCCGGACGGCGACCTTGGCCTCGCCCGACGGCAGCTGGCCAATCAACGCTCGCTGCTCGATCTCCTCGATCTGTCGCAACGCCCAAAGCCGTTCGATCTCGGGGTTGTCCGTATCGACCGCCGGCAACTCGAACGTCGTTTCGTATACCTTGTCTGCACCCGTCAGCGAGGCGTTCAGCCGTACAGTGGCGGTGCCGGGCTTCGCGTAGCGACCGAACAATACGAGCTGCTCGCCGCGGTAGATCTTACGCAACTGTTGGTCTGTCACGTCGTAGACCCCGCCGCCCTTGATGCGAAGACTGGCGTCGTGCAACGACTCGTGCGTCACTTTGCTCTTGGCCAACAATAGCTGCCCGGTCATGTCGTCGGCGTTCGACACTTGCGCCGAGAAGCCACCACTGGCGTCGCAGACGAGCTGCAAGAGTGGCCAGTTGCCGCTGTTGCCCAACAAGAACCCGAAGACCCGGACGTCGAACTTACGCATCAGCTTGTCGAATGCTTCGGGCGAAACGACACCTGTGTTCGTCACGGCGTCCGTGACGAGAACAACGCTCGTCGCACGGTCGTCGTCGAGCCCACGCAGCCCCAACGAGACGCCTTCGAACATGTTGGTGCTGCCACCAGCTGCCAGCGTATCGATCTTGGCGATCGCGCGTTGCACGTTACTCGTTGTGGCTGCCGTCCAACCGATCACCTCGCGCGCGTCAGAGCTGAATGCAACGACTCGGAAACGATCGTGGTCCTTGAGCTCACCGATCGCCTTGGAGACGCCACGCGCAAGGCTCTTGATCTTGGTCTGCATGCTGCCCGACACGTCGAGAATGAAGACATAGTCGGAACCACCGTTGAGCGGCTGCAGGTCGAGGCCAGGCGTGACGACCATCATGAAGGTGCCATCGTCACTGTCGCTGGCCCGGTACGGGATCACTTCGACGCGCCCCGGTAGATCGTCGCGCAAGCGGTAGTACAGCACGAAGTCTCGTTCGAGCACGCTCTGCTGCTCTTCGATCTTGATCGTGCGGTGCCCTTCGCCGAGGTTGTCGACGATGGCTGCGCCTTCGTAGCCAGGCATTCGTAGGTCCGTAATCGGCCACGCCGATTTGACCTCGACCGCGATCGAGAAGTGTTCGTCGACGGCGTTGTTCGGTGTCCAGAAGCTGCTGCCGGCATCGTCGGTGCCGCCCTCTTCGACGGGATAGACGTAACGGGCAACACCGGTATCGATCTCGAGTGGCTGGTAGTAGACAAAACGGATCTGGACGTCGCCGCCGGCAGAGACCCGCGCTACCGAGAAACGAAAGTCGATGTAGCCGTTCTTCTCAGCGACCGCTGCATCATTGCCCTTCTGCTTCTCCTCTTCGTAGGCTTGCCGCGCGTCTTCGCGAGAGACCACTTCGCCGGCGATCTCGTACTCGCCGGCAATCACCGTGACCTCGGCCAAACTGGCGCTGCGCGGGATGGGGAACGAGTACACCGCCTCGAGGTCGCGACTGTTGGGATTGTGGAAGGTCTGAACGACTTCGGTTTGCGCAAAACCGTTGTTGAGCGTCACCTGGACATGGTGATCACGGATGCGTATCGGGGCATCCGCCGATCCAGTTGCCGTCAAAATGCCCGCAGCGTTTGCGTGCGCCGCCACGGCGAGCACTGTCAACAGCGTGAGGATTGAAGTGACCTTTTGCATCACGTCCTCCGATCGAAAGAGTCTGCGCCGACCCGGACCGAGTGAGCCTCGGAGCAACCGGTCGGCGGCACACACCGCTAAGGCACCCTGCGTGCCGGATCGCCCAACGACGCTGTAAGCGGTATCTGTGAAACAGCTTCTGACTCCAGAATGTCAAAACAGACGGCCACCTGCGCTGTACAAGAAGTGCATGCCGCCCTACAGTGACTGTGCGCAGGAAGGTGCCAAGACATGCCACTGTTTCGTGACGACGAACGGGCCCTCGCCGAGGGGATCCGCGAAGTGATGTACGCCAATCCGTTCTTGCCCGAGCGGATCGAAGGGGAACGCCATGCCCTCGGGGAAGCCTTCGCCGAGGAGTCAGCCGATTGGAACCGGCTGCCCGAGCTCGCCGACGACCCCGGCAACCTGCAGGTCATTCTCGAGCGTAGTGACAAGCTGACACCTGAGTTGGCGAAGCGTTTACGCAAGCCCGAGCACGGCGCCACGTCGCAAGAGCTGGCCCTCTACGAAGACCTCGTCGTCTTCGGCCTCTATCACAGCAGTCGCAGCGTGCTGGATCAGGTCATCGAACGCTCCGTCGCAGAACGTAAGCCGCTCCCGGTCAAAGCCTACGGCGACTTCGCAGGCAGCGCCGAACAGCTGCTTGCGATCCCCGGAATCGAACTGCCCAGCAACTACGAATTCGGACACTTGTTCGCGGCGTTCTTTCAGGTGCGTCGGGCGTTCCACCACATCTTCAGCTTCATCGTCGGTTCGTCCCCAGCGGCATCGCGCCTGCGAGCGGCCGTCTGGCAGTCGATCTTCACGCACGACCTGCGCCGCTATCGCCAAGTCCTGTACAACTGCATGGGCGACATCACGACATTGGTCACGGGGCCGTCGGGAACTGGCAAAGAGCTGGTGGCAAGAGCGATCGGGTTGTCGCGCTATGTACCCTTCGATGCCAAGACGTGCACGTTCAGCGACGACTTCGTGCAGTCCTTCTACCCGTTGAATCTCTCTGCACTGTCGCCGACGTTGATCGAGTCCGAGCTTTTTGGACACTGTCGCGGCACGTTCACCGGAGCCGTCGATGATCACGCCGGCTGGTTCGAGGTATGCCCGGCCCGGGGAACGGTGTTCTTGGATGAGATTGGCGAACTGGCCGCGTCGATTCAGGTGAAGTTGCTGCGCGTCCTGCAAAGCCGGACGTTTCAGCGTCTCGGCGAAACCAAAGCTCGCGAGTTCCGCGGCAAGGTGATCGCTGCCACGAATCGCGACCTGGCCGTCGAAATGCAGGAGAACCGCTTTCGCGAAGACCTGTACTACAGGCTCTGCTCGGACGTGATTGTCACACCGTCGCTGCGCGACCACCTGCGCGAGTCTCCAGACGAGCTACAGACACTCGTCAACTTCATCGCCGAACGACTGATCGGCAACGAAGGACCAGGGCTCGCCGACGAAGTACTCTCGTGGATCAACGCCGGGCATCTAGGAGCAGACTATGCTTGGCCCGGGAATTTCCGGGAGCTGGAACAGTGCGTCCGCAACATTCTGATCCGCAGTGAGTATCGTCCCGCCGTGCGGGCGAGCAGTGGCAGCAATGGACTGACAAGTGCGCTAGACGAAGGAACGCTGACCGCCGACGAGCTGCTGCGCCACTACTGCACGCGCGTCTACCTGCGCACAGGGAGCTACGAAGCTGCTGCACGACAGTTGGGTCTCGACCGACGAACGGTCAAGGCAAAGATTGACGATCAACTGTTGGAAGAACTGCGCAACGGATAGCGCAAACTCGACAGGCGGCCGGCGAGGCGCTGGGTCGTGTTGCGCAACCGCTACGAGGACGCCTGCACTCCAGCGGGTCGGGCAGTTGGTCTACTTCTTCACGAAGCGCCCGTGGTTCTGTTCGGCGAGGTCCTTCATCAACTTCTCGGCGACGGGGTCGAGATGAAATCCGATCGTGTGGATCTTCACTTTCTTGACCTCGTTCTCCCGATTGATCTTCGCGAGAATCTCTTCGGGGTTCGTCGTCTGACCCGCCGTGGGCGCACCGTCCGACAGGAAGTAGATCGTGTCGACGTCTTCCAGACTCAGTGCGAAGCGCAACGTGTCATAGACGTTGGTCTCGCCGTCGGGAATCAAGCTCTTGACGTACGTCAGCGCTTCATCTCGGACCGGATCAGCCATGGCCACGAGTTGCGGCTGCCATGGGCGAAAGACACCGCTGAAGCGAATGATGTTGAAGCGCGTACCGTTTCGGAGACCACTAACAACCTTGGAGAGCTCTTTGCGGGCGATTGCGATCTTCGTCGTGACGATCTTCTTGCGCTTGTCCTTCTTTTCGTCGGGAGCGACACCGGTGCGTCCGCCCCGCTTCTTCGAGCCAGGCTCGCTCTCGTAGAACTCGAACTTCTCTGCCATGCTGCCCGAAGCATCGATGACGAATGCGACATGCTTGGAGAGGATGCGCAGCCCGTAGTAGAGCCCAGTCGCCGCTTCGTCACTCTTCTTCTTGATGTCGTCGTACGCTTCGCGGGAGATCCCAGCGATCTTGACCTTGCCCCGGACGCCGGTCCACCAAGAGCGCCAAGCGATCGGCTCGACACCGAAATCCTCACCCGTCAGCCGCACTAGCGCTTCCGCCACATCATCACGCACTCTGCCCTCAGTCGTCTCGAGTGCAGCAATCAGCGGATCCATGACGTCGTCGCCACCGATCTCGCGCAACGCGATAATCGCGGAGATCTGCACGGTCGCGTTCTTGTCCTTCATCGCCTCCACGAAGTACGGCATCAGTTCCGGGTCCTTCGTGTCGCGCAGGGTATCGACCGCCACCGAGCGCACCTGCCAGTGCTGGCTCTCGAGCGCATCGAGGATGACGCCGCTGTACTCCGATGCTGCCATCTCCCGAATCGCGAAGATCACAGACACGTTCAAGTCGATATGGTTGACGCGTGCGAGCTTCGAGATCTTGCTCAGCGCCCTCTTGTGCTTGAAGTGACGCAAGAGGTCGACACAGCGAGCCTGCGTATCGAGGTTCACCTGCGGGTGCCCCAATAGCTTTTCACACCCTTTGACCGCGCGTGGATCCTCGGTCGCTGCCATAACGCGCACGAACTGTTCTTGCGCGATCGGTCCCAGCGAAGAGACTCTGCGCCACCCCTTCTTGACGATCCAATCGATGGCATCTGGATCCAGAATCTTCGTCAACGAATCCCCGACCACTTCGTGCCGCGATTCAGGAAGGTGCGTAAAGCCATCGGTTAGCAACGCGACGACGCCTTCACGCGTGCCGACCTTGCCGAGTGCGCGAGTGCAGATCTCTTTGAAGACCGACGTCTCTTTCGGGTTCTCGAAGACTCTCTCGACAATGAAGCGGACGCCTTCGGGCAAGCGCGTGGCAGCGATCTCCTCGATCGTCTTCTGCCGATCGAGCAGCGCACCTTTCAACTCTTCATCGAACTGCTTCGTCAGTGCTGCAAACTTCTGCTGCAACTCACGACGCGCCTGTCGGGCTTGCTTCTTGTCTGATTTCTTATCGGCAGCAAGTGTCGGAAGTGCTGCAAACAGCGGCAACAACGCGACAACGAGCAACGTGAAGTAGCGACAGCGGACGGTGCGCACAGGGGTCAGATTCATCTCAAGAAATCCTTGGGCAGGGTCGATATCTCGATTGTCAGTTCACCAAGGGCCTCCGCAGGTTTCCCCTCTCCCTCGGAGGTCCGTTTTTTTTTGTCCACTTTCGTGGCGTCTGTTCGCTCCGTGCGTCCAATCCGTCAATTCTGACGATCCTCCTCAAGCTTGTCCATTCCTCTTCCGCCACCCTTTGAGCGCTGCTAAGCTCTTGCTTGGTCGTTGATCCACGCCCCACCCCCTGTACGACTTGGGCAGTTCCCGCGTACGGTTGGGCGGTTCCCCACCTTAGATTCGGTGCTTCCGTTGCCACAGATCGATTCAGGCGCTCCTCACACCCACTCCAGCTCTGCCACGGCAGCGACGCTGCTCGCGATCGTCCTGACGGTCGTAACCGCCGCAACTAGCTGCACGGTAGGCTCATCGGCCCCAGACGCGACCGACCCGGAAAAGGCGTGTCTGGACGCGCACGCCGAGGAGTACGGGCCGCCAGGCGCCAGTGCACGAACCACTCAGCTTCCGCCCCTCTTTGTCGGGGCTCCCGACGTCACCAAGATCCCTTTCATGGACGGCGTCGCCCTCGGCCTCTTCTCCGCCGACAAGGCGTATGATTATCGGATGCTTCTTCAGGAGATCGCCGACACAGGTGCCGGCTGGGTCTCGCTGTGCATCAACTTCTACCAAGACAAAGTCGACTCGTCCGAGGTGGGCATCGACGCGCCCCACACGGCCACATGGGAACGAATCACATGCACGATCCGGCAGGCCCACGCCCTCGGCCTGCGTGTGTTTATCTTTCCGATCTTGTTGATCCAGAACCCCGGCGAGAACGACTGGCGGGGAACGATTCAACCTACGAACCGGGACGCATGGTATTCAGGTTATCACGCGTTGATCTTGCGAATCGCGAAGTTGGCAGCCGCTGAGAAGGCGGAGATGCTGTCGATCGGGTCGGAATTCAATTCGATGCAAACCGACACTGCTCGCTGGCGAGCACTGATTGCCGATGTTCGTGCGGTCTACCCTGGCTTGGTGACCTACTCGGTGAACTGGGACAGCCTCGAGGATCCCGAGTTCTTCGACGCGCTGGATATCATTGGCATGACGACCTACTTCTCGCTGACCGACAAGGACGATCCCACCGTCGCTGAATTGCAGGCCAAGCTGACCGAGATCCGCGACGATGTCCTCACATGGCAGTTCCAACACAAAATGCCGTTACTCTTCACCGAGGTAGGATTCCCGTCGCAAGACGGCGCCAACAAGGACCCGTGGAACTACTACATCTCGACGGTGCCCGATCTCGGGGAACAACGAGACTGCTACGAGGCCTTCACAAACGTCTGGGATGGCGTCCCTGGCCTGCACGGCCTGTTCTTCTACAACTGGTTCGGTGTCGGGGGGGCGCAAGACACCGGCTACACGCCACGCGGTAAGCCGGCCGCTGCAATCATCCGGCAGTGGTTTCAACGCCACTCAAAGAGCGCCGCACCGGTCCCGGCGACGACGAAAGGATCCCGTTGAGAGGTCTTCCGACAGTCATCATCCTCGTCGTGCTCGCGGGCGCTGCCGCCGTGTCGGCGTACCAGTACAACAAACACCGGACCCAGGAGCGCGAGCGCGCGGCGGCCGAGGACCAGCACGCTGACGATGGCGCGGGTCTACTTGCCCCAACTACGCCCGCTGACAAGTCGGTGCCGCAGCCGCCCGGTGAGGCCAAAGTGAAGCAAGCACAACCCAACGACCCCCAGCCTGCCGCCCCAGCGACGCCGCCCAAAGAGAAGCTGTCGGCGGCCGAGCGGGCGATGGTCACCGCAGGGCTCGCCGCCTGGCGCTTCGAAGGGGGTCCGTCGGAACGCTCCCCGGCCGATCTTGCACCCGCCGACGCCGAGCTACTTGCGCAGTGGCAGCTGCGCCGCGCCTTCGTGCAACACGCCGCCCGGCTGGAACCCCAGCTGCCGGCGCGACTCCAGCGCATCGAGCTCGCCAACGGCAACACGATGTGGGGTACGTCGGCACTGCGTAACGGCAACCGCTGGGACGTCGTGCTGCTGACTGGCATCAAGTCCAGCCTCCCTGCAGACCGCGTGCGTTCGGTGTCGCCACAAGCGCGAGCTGCCTATCTGGACGCGACGAAGGCGGACTACGAAGAAGAGATCGCTGAATTACAAAGTGGAAGCGCCGGTGATCTGATTGGCGCCTTCGCGCTCGCACAGCGTCGCGGCGATCAGGGACAGTATGAGTCGTTGTTTGAGCTGTGGCGCAAAGCCGATGGTCCCGCGCGACTCGCCTCCGTGCTCCCCGATGACCGCCGGTCGATCTATGCCGCGTCGTTGGCGATCCTCGCCCCGGAAACAGCAGAGCCAACGATCGTCCGCAACGATCCTCCAAAGAGGCACAACACGACCCGAGCTCCACAAGCGCAGCGTCCTCCTCGCGACCTCGATGACCTCGCGAAGAAGGTGTCGAAGGTCCGCCTGAAGAGACGGATGAGCAGCGACGAACACACCCGACTGCTCGAACAACTGTTGCGTTGGGACGAGTGGCTCGACAAGCAAGAGAAGCGCGGCAATGCTTCCGAACAGCCGAGAATCGACGCCATCCGGCAGCGCCTGAGCGTCCTGCGCCTAGACCTTCTCAAGAGCAGCGGCTTCGGCGACTAGCGGCCCCCTTTTCGCACCGTCACCTTTTCGCTACACTGCGCATCTTCAGAAGCCACAAGCTGCGGCCCCGTAGCTCAGTGGATAGAGCACTAGCCTCCGGAGCTAGGGGTCGTACGTTCGAATCGTACCGGGGTCGCCATACCTAAAGCGCCTAAGCCGCAGCTAAAGCACCACCCCTGGTTGCGAACCGGCCCACCGCTTCAGTTGGTCCACGGGTTAGTCCTCAATGCCGTTGGAGACAGACGACCCGGAGAACGCTCGCCATTGGTATGGCACGAACAAGGACCGGCGGACCCATCGTTTCTCAAACGGCAACGACGGGACTGCTCACTCGAGCGGCATCGACTGAGTCGGTGCCGGCACATCACCCCCATAGCGACACGAGCATCGCAGGCGGGCGAGTTCTGCTTGGTCCCTCAGAATTCCACACCGTTTTCAGCAAGTTCAGCGAGGTTCTCGGATGTTAGCGTGCCGAGTCCAAGAGTGAAGAGGCGTCGGCGCCTGTCTTCTATCTCTATACCTTCGGCGGTCATTATCGCCTTGAGTTGCTTATAGATGGCGGCCGATTCTTTGCGTGGCCACCAATCCATGGCGCCAAGCTCGCCGGAGCACATGACCACCAAGCAGCCGTCACCTAACAAAGCAGACAAGATCCTTTTGCTACCCTCAAGCATCTGTTGTCGGAACTGAGCTTGGGGAATGGCAGGTACTGGAGGCGAATCCAAGTAGGCATGACGGGCTGCGAGGGATTCTTCCGTGAACAGATCAAAGGCTTCATAGTGCCCGTCATCGAACGTGACAGATAAAGTCTCGCGTGGGCCTGGAGCGATGGACGCGACTCCGGCAATAGCTTGCACAGCTCGCGCAAAGTCGTTGTTGCACTGTCTTACTTCTGAAGTCTCTCCATGGTGACAGGTTTCGACATAGCTGTCGTAGGCCTGAAGGCAAAGCCACACTGGGTCATCAGCTGCGTAACCTTCATTGGGTAGAGTACGGGGCTCCCAAACGGCAGGCCCAATCAGCTGCCCATTCACAGAAAGCTGTGCGTTGTCAATTGTGAACTCGAACGGCGGGAACAGAGTCACGCCACTCAAGACCAACAATCCGTCGTCCAACTGCTCCTCGGCACCCTCTGAGGGTGTAGGATCAGTCGGAAGTGCACCAGCTGGTGACGGTCGGGTGATCTCGATCTTGCCTTGAGCAGCCCACCACACGATTGGCACAGCAACGACAACCGCCACAAGCCACAAGTGTTGGCGTTTCATAGATGGCACTCCTCACGAGTCTCGTCGCACTTCCGATCCTAGCTATCCCATCGCCTAATGAGAAGCACTCTCTGAAGGCTCTCCTTACCGCCGAAGAACAGCTGTCTGCGGAGTGGTCTCCGTTCCAATCGGCGTGGGTTGGACACGTATGTGCAGTGGTGTGAGTCGGCGGCTGGCAGTTACCGTGTCGCATGTCGATCAGACGTAGAGGCGCTCACGATCCACCTTGGCGGAGGTTCGTGGGCGCTCCCTCAATATAGCCCACCCCACGATCGACGCGACCATCTTGACGTCCCGTGGGCTGGGGCGCATGTGCGGTGGACCTGGAGGTAACTGTCACCGCCGCCGGATACCGATCCAAGATCGAGGCAATTGCTGGACTCCCGCTTTGCAATGACGTCGATACTGCGTCGCGATGTGCGTTGGCGATTCGCGTTTGCGAACACCTCGCTTGTTCGCGGTCGGTCAACGCTACTGGCCCGCCGGCCCGATCATGGGCACGGCGGGAACGTTGCGCACGAGGTGTTATCCAGGGTTGGGTCGAGGCCGCAGGATGTGAATGGGGCTGGTGGTTGCGGGCCGCCGCCGAAGAGTGCAGTCAACATGTAGACGGGATCCGCGATGTTGACGACGCCGTCGTCGTTGGCGTCGACTGCATCTTGGCAGGTGACCGTGCCGCTGCTGAAGAGGAAGTTCAGGCCGCAGACGGCGTCGCCAATGTTGAACTGGCCGTCGGCGTTGCAGTCACCACGACGGAAGCGACAGTTCGGCAGCATGACTACCTCGCTCGCTTGCACGCCGCATTGGCTGGAGACGACAACATCGTATTCGCCTTGGTCCGCTTCCGTCAGCGCAGCGATCGTGAAAGTGCTACCCGTCGCACCCGCGATCGGGGTGCCGTCGACACGCCATTGATACGTCAGGGGCTCCGCGCCAGTGGCGACGACTTCGAGGGTTACGGCGTCACCGACACACGCGCCACCGCCCGGCAGCACAGGCTGCTGAGAAATCATCGGAGCACCGACGGTCAACGTCGCAGAATCACTGGTGATCGACGAACCACAGTCCCCCGTCACGATCACGTTGAAGAGGTCCGCGTCCGCGACACCGACGTTCGTGAGAGTCAGTGTGGAGGCGGTCTCGCCGGGTAGGTCCACGCCATCGCGTTGCCACTGATACATCAAACCAGTGCCGTTCGCGACGACGCTGAAGACTGCAGAATCCCCAGCGCAAACGCTTTGATCCATGGGCTGTGTCACGATGGTTGGCGGCTCCAGTACGACGAGTTCGGCGGCCGCGCTGGTCACCGGCAGGCCGCAGCTACCACTGACGACGACATCGTAGAAGCCAACGTCTACAGCGGACACCAACTGTAGGGACAAGTTGGCGTTGGTCGCACCCGCGATCGGGGCCCCGTCCTTGCGCCACTGATAGGTCAGATCGGGACCCGTTGCGACGACGACGACGTTGAAGCTAAATCCCGGGCACAGCTGCATCGACACCGGATCGGTCACCAATGTGACGATGTCGTGGGACAGTTCACAGTTCACCGCCGCCTTGCCGGGATCACAGTCACCAATCACCTCGTAGACATAGGTGCCCGACGGAACTGCCAGATCGGTGAAGGTCGTTGCGCTACCACCGACGCTAGCGATCGCTACGCCGTCACGCCGCACCACGATATCGCCGTACGTCACGCCTACAGGATTCGTCCAAGACAAGTCGATGTCGCCGGTCGCACAGTTCGAGACACACGTC
>JBCCHQ010000028.1:0-42618 GCA_039028735.1 Planctomycetota bacterium
AAGAATGCCTCGCATTGGTTTTTGCCGTTCAGAAATTCCATTGTTACTTACACGAAACGGATTTTGAAGCTTATGTTGATCATAAACCTCTTGAATCTCTATAACTAAACACAACAAAAAGACAAACGCACGCATAGAACGTTGGATAATGATCCTGCAGAGCTACCGGTTCCAAGTAATACATAAAGCAGGAAAAGACAACATTGCTGATTGTTTTTCGCGACTTCTAAATCCGCCAGAAAAGACACCGTCTGCAATGCCTACAGACGATATCGACCATTACATAAACCTTGTCACTACAAATGCAATTCCCCGTACTCTTAGCCTCGAACTAGTCCGGAACGAATCCATAGTAGACCCTGAACTTGATTCCGTACGACATTCTATGAAAAATAAAGTATGGTCAACGCCGCTAAGTAGACCTTATAAAGAAATAAAGGAAGAATTGACAGAAAATGATGGTATCATACTTAAAGGTACCAAAATAATCCTGCCACAATCGTTGAGGAAATGTGCTATAAACATTGCACACCAAGGTCATCTCGGAATTTCAAAAACGGTAGGTCTTCTCAGAACTAAAGTCTTTTGGCCAAATTTACACAAAGACGTTACAAACACCATTCGTCCCTGTATAGCATGTCAAGCGGTTACCGCATCAACGCATCCTGAGCCGCTTAAACCATCACCACTCCCAACAGCTCCCTGGTGTGAAATATCAGCGGATTTTCATGGTCCATTACCTTCTGGTGAAAAACTTCTTGTGATTCTTGACGAATACAGTCGATTCCCGATCGTCCACGTGATGAGAACCACAACAGCGGATGCAGTTATTAACAAGTTGGATGGAACTTTTTCGCTTTTCGGTTTACCAGACGAATTGAAAGCTGACAATGGACCACCTTTCGATTCGCATAAACTATCGGATTATCTTAAGGAATGTTCCATACATCATAGACGTATTACACCGCTACACCCCCAGTCTAACGCAAAATGCGAAAGGTTCATGAAAGTAATAGGAAAAACTTTGAAAACAGCTCAAATTGAAGGAAAGAACTGGCGTAAAGAATTAGACAAACTCTTATCCAATTACCGCAATTCACCACACACATCAACTGGATTTTCGCCTGCATTATTGTTCTTTAACCGAACTATAAAAACTGGGCTGCCTGAAATATCAGGACCGATTCGAAATAATCTACACAATGCAGTTAGGGAAAACGATTCAAAAAGTCAACAAAAACTTGTTAAAGATTTCAATAACACCAATAAACCTAAAGAATCCACTATAACGGTTGGTGACAAAATTCTCTTAAAACAGTCACGAAAAAATCAACTTAGCAGTTACTATGACCCAGAACCATACACAGTTACACACAAACATGGCTCAGCAATAACGGTTACAAATGGAAACCACTCTTTTACTCGAGACTTAAGCCACGCAAAGAAACTGCTTCCAGAGAGACAAGACAAAGCACCACGGATAGAACAGCAACAGCTGACAGATGAGAAAAAGCCACGGATAGAACAACAACAGCCAGCGGATACAAAACATTTTAAGACAGAAATTTAAATATATCCAAAAAGAAAGCATACACCAGTTTCAAGATTTACCTGTTCCTCATCTGATTGTGCGAGGGGGATGGTGTAGTAATGTAACTGCAACAACGCTGACAACATGGAGGACACGCCGAACTCGCTGCAGGACAACGGCAACTTCGCCGGGAACCCGTCCCAGTACGACATCGATATATTCCTCCAGGGGCTGCGCTACGACGAATTCGGCTTCTACTACGGCGACGGTGAGTACCTCGACCCGCTGACCAACAAGAAGCTGTCGCGGACCGAGTTGCTGATCGCGCACATGGTCTCGGCGCCGATGATCCTGCCGAACCCGGGCTGCTGCGACACGGGCGGATCCGTCGACCCCTTGAGTAACCCAGAGCTGTTCAAGGAGCTGTGGGACAAGCACAACGAGAAGAAGGACGGCTCGGTCGATCCGTTGACCCACCCCGAGCTGTTCCCGGACGTCTGGAAGAAGCACAACGCGACCAAAGGTGGCTCCGTCGATCCTCTCAGCAACCCGGACCTCTTCCCGCAGCTGTGGAAGAAGTACAAGGGTGGCTCGGTCGATCCGCTCAGCAACCCAGAGCTGTTCAAGAAGCTGTGGGACAAGCACAACGGCAAGAATGGTGGCTCCGTCGATCCTCTCAGTAACCCCGGCGCGTTCCCGCAGCTGTGGAAGAAGCACAAGCAGGGTCGCTCGGTGGATCCGCTGAACGATCGCCACTTGTTCAAAGAACTGTGGGACGACTACATGGGTCGCAAAAAGGGCTCGATCGGCCCTGTCGAGAACCCCGGCGCGTTCCCGGAGCTATGGAAGAAGCACAACGAAAAGAAGGACAACTCCGTCGACGTGTTCACGCACCCGAAGTTGTTCAAGAAGTTGTGGGACAAGCACAACGGCAAGACCGGTGGGTCGATCGGCCCCGTCGAGAACCCCGGCGCCTTCCCCGAGTTGTGGAAGAAGCACAACGAGAAGAAGGACAACTCGGTCGACCCGCTCAACCACAAGAAGCACTTCAAGGATCTGTGGGACAAGCACAACGGCAAAGGTGGCGGCACGACAGGACCAATCGAAAGCCCCGGCGCGTTTCCTGACCTGTGGAAGAAGTTCCGCAGGCCACAGGGATCAGTCGACCCGATCAACCACCCGTGGCTGTTCAACCGTCACATGGCGCGACCGCTGAACAAGCTGCGCACGAAGTAGTTTCGAAAACAGGCAAGCAGGGGGCGGATCGTGGGCGGTCCGCCCCCCTTTTGATGCAAACCCACCGGGTTGGCTTTCCGTTGACTGGTAACGGCCGCGCCCTAAGATCGGATCGCTCACCCTGGCCCCGTGGAACCCGTGTAGCGATCGACGCCCTATCGGATCTGTGGAGGCAACGGGCACATTGGTACTTGGGGAGTTGGCTCACCGGCATCGCCATCTCCTCGCGTCAGAGCACACCCAACGGATTGGCGCGGGTCATGTCCTCGTTCGGCGAGCGGATCAAAGAGCAGGTTCGTCGCCGCCTCACGAGCAACCCATTCCTGCGGCGTTGGCCACCTGGACACTTCTACTCGCCGGTTCCTGAACTCAGCACCGTCCTCGCCGATCATAGCCGCATCTTTCAACGGGACGTTGTCAAGATCGCCGGTATCGACTCCAACGATGATCGGCAGCTGGACTTGTTGATGGCCTTTGCGAAGTTCCATGACGACATGCCATTCACTGACGTCCCCGAAGGTGGCCGACGATACGGCTTCGACAACAGCTTCTTTTCCTACGGCGACGCAACGATCCTCCATTGCATGTTGCGCCAGTTTCGCCCCAACCGCGTCGTCGAAGTTGGTTCTGGGCACTCGTCGGCCGTCATGCTCGACACCAACGAGATCGCCCTCGAAGGCGCCGTCGCACTCACCTTCATCGAGCCATATCCCGATCGCCTCACCCAACTACTCCGCGATCAGGACCGAGAGCGCGTAACGCTACGCCAGGAGTTCGTGCAGCACGTGCCGCTGGACGTGTTCAAGCAACTCGAGGCGAACGACATCCTGTTCATTGACTCTTCTCACGTGGCCAAGATTGGAAGCGACGTCGTCTGGCTGCTCACCCACGTCCTCCCGCAACTGGCCCCCGGTGTGATTGTTCACATCCACGACATCTTCTGGCCATTCGAGTATCCAGAAGCGTGGCTTCGAGAAGGACGCGCCTGGAACGAGGCTTACTTCGTGAAGGCATTCCTGCAGTTCAACAGCGCGTTCCAGATGCTCTTCTTCAACTCGTACGTCGCGCAACACCATCGCGAAGACGCCGAGAAGCATGTCCCCACCTTTCTCAGGAATCCCGGTGGAAGTCTGTGGCTACAGCGTATCAACGATCCGTCCGAAGCAACGCGCTGAGTTTCACGTTCGATCAGAAATCGTCCTCGAGCTTCGGCAGGCGTACACGAAGCACCCAGTCGTCGTCCGGATCGCCGCGGTCGTCGACGCCATTCTCCCCGACCGAGTAGACCATGTAGCCTTTGCCTCCGCGGACGTAGTTGAGTGGCGTCCCGGTGCGCGGGTCGTGGAAGCCGGGCGGGATCGCTTCCGGCAGCGCCCCAGTCTGCGCGAGTATCAGTTCGATCTCGAGCACAGCCAGCGTCGCGGCTCGGTATGCTTGCGCGCGATGCTGCCGCCGGACGACAGGACCAAGCAGCATCAAGTGGGACCCCGAGATCGGCTTTGGTGGGAACACCCGAGTCTGCGACTGCAGCAGATCATCCAGCTCTTGCCCACGGGTCGCCGCCTCCTGCGGCGGCAACGACAACGCGGCAGTACCTTCTCTTAGATGCCACAGCGCGTAGGCGTGATCCGCGTCGACGATGTGAGTACGGCGCAGTCTCCATTCCCAGTTATCGGCGCGGTACACAACGCTGGGATCGCGCCGATATTGCTCGAAGAGCGCATGCAGCATCGCGCGTTCGACTGCGAGGAGTGTGGGGAAGGTGGTGTCGTCCTCAGGAATCGCGTCGCGCAGCCGCCGAAGCTGCTCGGACGAAACGTCGAGAGCGAGCAAGTCTGCGATGAGATCGCAAGCCCGCTGCGCGCAGCTCGCGCGCGCCAAACGAACTGTCAAGAACGGCAACGAATGGTGGTTGGTCTTCCGCAGCAACAATTCGATCTGGTGCACCGCCGTCGGTACGTCCTGGTCGTGCAGTGCCAACTGAATCGAGGCCTCCAACAACACACCAAGACGATACATGACGATCACTGAGGGGTCGCGCATCGCGTAGCCGTCGGTGAAGTCGACGTCGAAGCGGCTCTGCGGCCTCTGCAGGGCCTCTTCAATCAGCGCGAAGACCGGCTTCCGCTCTTCGAGGAAGGCTCGCAGATCGCGCCAGGTCTCATCGGTGGGCGCTTCGTCGTACCCCAAAGCTTCCAGCGGAGTTTCGTTCTCTCCGTACAGAGCCCCGGCTTCGAGCCACAAACTGGCGGCATTGTCCACCTCCGGGATCGGCGGGTAGTAGCGATCCTGCAATACCTGCAACGACAGCTCATCCCCCGCCTCTTCGATCTCGTCACGCAGCTGCCCGGCATAGAACGCCAGCAGCGCGATCCAACCGGCACCCACAATGACAGCAGTGATCACAAAGACGATCGTGAGACGGCGTAGCCAACGCCACCGCGGTTTCTGCTCGCTCACTCGATTCCTTCCGGCTCATGCCACCGCGCAGTTTACTGGGACGGATTCGGAGTGCAAAGGAGTGCGAAGACGCGAGCCAACTAGGTGACCAGCGCTATCTGACGCAACTTCTGGAGTCCCAGTTCCGTGTGCCGTACTCTCCGGCATGCACCGAACCGAAGACGAGATTCGCGCACTACTCGTGATTGGGCACGGCCGGGACCAGGGGTTGGGGCACGCGCTGCTGGAAACCGTCCGCGAGGCCCTCGAAGAACGTTCGATTCCAGTACGCGTGCATGACCTGCTCGCCGACGGATTCGACCCCGTACTGCGTCTCGCCACCGGCCAAGCACACCCGGGGCGCGTCAGTGCGGGCGAAGACCCAATCGCTCACGGCTATCAAGAAGATGCGACCTGGGCCAATCTCTTCGTCTTCGTGCATCCCGTCTGGTGGTTCGCCCCACCAGCAATTCTGAAAGGGTGGATCGATCGCATCTTCGTCGATGGCGTCGCCGTGAAGCAGATCGAAGGCGGGACTCCCGAAGGACTCCTCCACGGCAAGCGAGCATTGGTCGTACAGACCTTCAACACCAACCGCATGGTCGATCGAGTCGTCTTCAGCAACATCACCGGTACTTTCTGGCGCAAGGCAGTCTGCCTGGCAACGGGGCTGAAGCTGTTGCAGCGGGTGCCGATATACGGTGCCGCGAAGCTAGACGAAACCTCCGTCGCCGCGCACCAGAAACATCTCCGCAAGGTGCTCTCTCATCAAATCAAAGGATGAACCCGTGGACGAAGCCACATCCCACCTCCCCCGAGCCGTACGCGTCGGCTCCTATGCCTTGATTACCCAAACCGACGAGATCTTGCTGTGTCGCCTCTCTGCGCGCGTCACCGGCAACGCGGGTAAATGGACGCTGCCGGGCGGTGGGCTGGACTTCGGCGAGCATCCGGAAGCCGCGATGATCCGTGAGGTGCGTGAGGAAACGGGGCTCACGGTCGTCTCGGCTGAGTTGGCTGGGGTCGACTCGATCTGTGGACCCAAAGGAGCGCAGCTGTATCACCGGGTGCGCGTGATCTATCGCGCAACGGTGCTCGGTGGTGACCTCACGCACGAAGCCGATGGGTCGACGGACGAGTGCCGCTGGTGGCGGCGCGACGAGATCGACACCGCGGTACTGGTCGAACTCGCGGACCTCGGTGTCCGGATGGCGTTCGGGTCAGACGACGGCTAGCCGGCGTTGGAGGCTGGTGGCCCTGCACTACTCGGCCCTACACTACTCGGTCCTACACTACTCGGTCCTGCACTACTCGGTCCTGCACTACTCGGTCCTGCACTACTCGGTCCTGCACTACTCGGTCCTGCACTACTCGTGTCCTACACTACTCTGGGGGTCCAAAGAGGACCCAGCCGGCCCAGTCACGGACTGTGTAGCGCGGCTTCCCAGCATCATCGGTAGCGCTTCGCAGCTCCGTCTTGGCGTTCCAGAGAGCCTCGTGTTTGCTTTCGCCGCGCTGCCAAATGCCATCGTAGAAGCGCGTCATCAACTCCATCGTTGCCGCATCGGGCACCTTCCACAGTGACGTGATCGAGTGCCGCACGCCGGCGGCAAAGAGCGCTTCCTGCAAACTCATGACTCCTTGCCCGCGGCGCTGTAGGCCGACGTTGGTTTCACACGCAGACAGCACCGCCAGCTCGACTCCGCCGAGATCCAGGGCCGCGATCTCGGTCCCGTCGAGGACACCCGGGTGCGTGCCGTCTGGATCCGCCGGCAGAGCCGCTCCAGACAGCGCCAGTCCACACAACGCGAGCGGTTCATAGCCATGCACGTTCTGGCGGAAGTCGCTGCGCTGAATTCCGATTCGCGCGTCGTCCGGCCGTTCATCGAGGATCGACGGTACCGATTCAGGTGCGAACCAGCCGTGCGTAGCGATGTGCAGATAGCGCGCACCGGGCGCGAACGCACGAAAGCGTTCCTTGTCGGCGCGGGTCCCCTGCCACTTCTGCACCGAACCCTCGCCGAACTCGTCCTCGAAAGTGCGCGACAACGCCTCGACCTCGGTAGCCGTGAACGGCAGCGGTGCCAGCGCTCCGCCGCGCACTGCAGTGCCCCGATTGACGCTGCCGCCGTGACGAGCCGTCGACTTGGGCAGTTCCGCCTGAGCGATCTCTTCCGGGGTTGTGCCGTAGTCGATACCACCAAACGCGACCAACGACTGCGCGTTCAGCGGGCGCGCCGTCTTGCGTACCAACCACTGCTGCCCGCTAACGACATGAATGGAAAGGCGATCACCGACCCGCGCCGTTGCGGTCGCGGGGACAGCGAGTTCGCCGACCTCATCACTTGCCAGTGGCAGAGCATCGAGGGCCACCCGACCGAGCCATGGCGGGATGGTCACGACAAGCTGATTCGTGCCAGCAGGCAGCTGCGCCGCAATCGGGTCGATCAGCGCGCGGCGCAGCTCGTGCCCGAATTCATCGACCGCGGGCGCCGGCTGACCGCCTGCAGAGTCGAGGTCGAGCCCACGTCCCCCCGCAATTCGACACGCCGCGGACCAGCGCACGGCCGCTGCGATGAGTGGCTTTGCCGGACCCAGTTCGACGATCGAACTAGCACCAGCCGGAGTGAGCACGAACGCGGCCAGCTGCTCCGTCGCCTGCTTCTCGAGTGCCGGCTGCTTCCGGTCTTTCGCAATGGCCTCTTCATCCGGCGCGACGCGCTTCCAATCCACTGCTAGGTACCGAACGTAGCTGACAGCGACGCCGTTCGCTGGCAAATGCGACGCGATCTCACTCAAAGGTACGTCTCGCATCAGGTCGGCGGCGCCAGGGAGCCTGCGCACCGCTTCGAGGTAAGCGGTCTCAGCGAGCTCCTTGTCACGCACCAAGCGCGCGAGCACATACGATGTAGTTTCCTCCGGAGAGGCATCGACTGGCAAATCTGGCTTCGCAATGAACTCGGCGACTGCCTTGCGTGCCAGCGCGCGCTTGAAGTGGAGCTTGTCCAGATTCGCCTTCGCATCAGCAGCAGCCTCGGCCGCAACCAACGGCAGTCTGCGAGCGCGTGCAACGGCAGCCTGCAGCTCCTCGTGCAGTTGGTGTGCTTTGACGCCCAGCGTGCCAGCACGTGCTTCCGGTGACGCGCTGCGGAGCGCAAGTTCGACAGCTCCTGCGCGCTCTCGCGTCTTCAGCGCCAGCTGCCGACTAGATACCGCCGAGTCCCACTTCCGGGCCGATCGGTAGTTGTTGTCGATCAGGCGTTCAATGTGCCGGTCGCACTCCTGCTGCAGCTCCCCTGGTTCTTCGGCAAGGCGGATCCGCGCGTGCAGCACGCCGATCAGCGCAATACGTGTCTCATCGATCACCGGGTCTCCCGGAGCCAACGTCTTCTCACGAACCTCGAGCACTCTCTCGATGCGTTCCTCGGCGAGCGCGAAGTCGCCAAGCGCGCTGTGCGCCAGGGCCAAATTTTGATGGGCGACCTGCACGTTGTGGTGCTCGAGCCCGCGCGGGTCGTCGGCGACGACACGAGCGTACGCGGCGCGTGCTTCGTCGTAGCGGCCGGCGTCGAAGTACACGGCGGCTTGGCTCGACCTCGCGAAGACCAGGTTGGGATGGCCAGGGTCGAACTGCGCCTCGAGTACCGAGAGTGTTTTCTCAACCAATTCTAGCGCCTTCTCGTGCTCTCCGAGCAGCCGCAGTACACGCGCGTAGGCCAACCGCGAGTCCTGGAGGGCTGAGTCGGTCGGCGCCTTCGATCGTTCGTCGACTGCAAGAACCGCTTCGGTCATCTGCTTCGCGCCAGCGAGGTCGCCGAGACGGCGAAGCGTTTGTGCGTAGGCAGTTCGGATGGTGCGTAGATCGTGATGATCGTTCGGCAACGCTTGGTCCCAAACCGCCAACACCTTCTCTCGCAGCGACTTCGCCGTTGCATGCTCCCCCAGACCCACGTAACTGTTGGCGAGGTTGACACGGACGAACTGAATCCTCGGGTGGTGCGACGGCAGCCGACGCTCACGGATTTCGAGAACATGCCGGTATTGTTCGATGGAGCCGCGCAGATCGCCGGCGTCGCGGAGGAGTGCGGCGTAACTGCTCAACAACGTGACCAGGATGTTGTGCTCTGGGGGTAGGACACGCTGAGCCCTTTCGACTGCTGGCACGAGCCACTCCCGCGCCTCTTCCCAGCGGCCGGCGAGACCCAGCTTCAATGCGAAGACTCCGTGTCCCCTCAAGACCATAGGATGCTCCGCAGGGTACTTCCCCTCTAGGACCTCAAGTGCCTGCGCGGCCAATGCAATCGCCTCCTCGTGTCGCCGCGCGCTGGACAGATCGTTCGCATAGTTCATTCGAATTCGCTGCAGGTCGTCGTGGTCAGGGGGAAGGACACGTTCCCAATGGTCGAGAACCTGCTTGCGCTGCGCCATGGCCTCATGCAAGTCACCGAGATAATCCAAGGTGTTTGCGTAGTTCAAACGTTGCCGCATCTGTTCGTGCAGATCCGGAGGGTCGACACGCCCCAGCGCTTGCAGCAGCGCCTCTTGCACCGCACGCGCCTTCTCCAGCTGCCCCGTTTCGAAGTAGTAGATACCCAACCATGCTCGCAAGCCTAGGATACTTGGATGCTCTTCGGGATGATGCAGCAGTCGCGCGCTCATCCTCTCCGCGATGCAATCTCGCTGGGCAGCCGTCAGACCCACCTTTCTAGCCGAGTATGTACAAAGGCTGAGGAAGTACTGTAGCTCGACCCCGTCGGGCGGGGTTACTCGGGCAACTCGACCAGCCACGTTGCGCGTCAGCTCCACGACCGTTCGATGCTCGTGGAGCGCATAAGCGTCGCCGATCGCCTTCATCCCGAACCATAAGCTCGCATAGGGTAGTGGCGGCCCATCATACGCTACGATTTCGGCCGCCAACTCGCGGCACTGCTCGACCGCGGCCTTCTTCTTTGCGGGGTCGTCGGCCTGGCCAAGTTTATGTAGACTTTGTTGTGATTCACCCCAACGGGCACACGTCGCACGGGCCTCCGCCGTCCATGGCGTCGCTCGGCAAACGAGAGACACGCTGCCCCTTACTTCTCCATCCACGCCTGCGAGCGCAGCAACGGTTACGACCGACGCCGTGCCGCCGCCAACATCCAGCCGCACGACCGGTGTCATTCGCTTGTCGCCTTCGAACGGCCCGGCGCTGACGAACTTGTGCGCGCCTTTTGCCGTCGGCTGGAGGCTCAGCTGTAGATCGAGGAATCGCGACACTGCCCAGATCGAGTACTCGACATCTTCGCTCGTTTCGACGGTGAAGCTGCACACGTCTCCAACCGTCATGTCTAGCTCGACGACGCCGCTGGGCGGCAACGACGTCGGTGTGCCGGCGCGGTCGCGGTCGGCGATGAAGCGTCGCGCGCTTGCGAGCTGCCTCACGACAGTCGCGAGCTCCTGCGGCTTGTCGCCGATCTGTTCGTGAATCTGCCTCCGCTCCTCGAGAATCTCGATGGCGCGCTCCCACTGCCCGGTATCGAACAGTGCCTGCGAGTACAAGCGCAATGCCTCGCGCACGTGGTTATGTTCGCGCGGTAAACTTTGGCGACGGAGCGGCAGGGCCAACTCCAAAGCCTTCTGGGCAACGTCGTACTCCCCGGCCGCAATCGCAGTCCGCGCCAGTCTTGCGAAGTTATAGAGGAAGCGATCGGGCAGCGGCGTAGGCAGTGCGCTGTACTCGTGCCAGATGGAGCGTGCGCGTTCTCGGGTCGGCAGCATGTCCTTCGTGCGGCGCCCCTCCTCCCGAATCTTGTGCAACTCCTTGCACGCTGCATCGAATGCAGCGACACGCTCTTTGTGGTTCGGAAGGCGCGGAACTTCGCAGATGGAGATCGCCACCGGGTGCAGCGTGGCATCGGCCGGAGGCTCGGCTTTCGCCTGCTGCTTGTCTTTCGCAGAGAGAGCCGTCACGCGAAGCACAAGGGTAAGCCCTGATCCAGTGCCCTTCATGACCGACGCAACGGCCCAGTGCTTCCCTGTTTCGTGTTTCCCATGGACTCGACCCTTGTAGAGCAATTCGACCTTCAGGTGGACAGACGGCGATTGGACAATCACCCGCGTCTCTCCCTGGACCGTCGTCTCGTACGAGAATTCAGCAGACTGACCGGTGCTCAGGGTGAAACTGTGCGATTCGTCAGCGACCAGCGGCGTGGGCTTCGTGGCCTGTGACTCAGAGGGCGTAGAGGGGTTACCGGCCGGCTCGTCCTGCGCACGAAGCTTCGTAGACCAGAGCGGTCCGAGACAGGTAACGGTCGCAAGCATCATCACTGTTGTCAGCACCGAACTGGCACGCATCGTCACCTCATTTCGACGTGTGGCGGAAGAGCCCAAGGTGGATCATCGCTTGGGGGCGCAACCGCTGCAAGGCACTATTGGCCGGGGGACGGCTCAGCGGCGGGCCTGCATGGTTAGGCAAGGGCATGGTTAGGCAAGGGCATGGTGGGCAATGGCATAGTTGAGAGAGCCTGCGTGGTTCAGACAGCCTGGTGGCGGGAGTGGAGCTGCACGGGCGGGATCAGCAAGAGGCACGCGCCATGCCCCTCGCTGGGTCCCCACCCCCGCTACTTGCCTTGAAGCACTTCTCGCATCGGGTCGAGATGGCCCGTGACGGCCGCCAGGCGGCCGCTCTTGTTGATCAGGAAGAAGGTGCCACCGTTCGTGAATCCCAGCGTCTTGGCGATACTGGTGTGTTGCTTGATGTTGAGTAGTGGTCCCGGAAGCTTCATTGCTCTGGCAGCTGCCAAAGTTTCCTCGCGGCGCTCGGTGTAGTAGGTGTGGACGAAGATCACTTGCACGTTCTTCAGCTTCCGCAACCCCTCGACGGCGGGTTCTGTCTTCTCACTCGGCCACCACGCGTAGATCAACGTCGGTTTCGTGTCGTCGCGCCGGACCGTCTCCCCTGTCAATGCGTCTTTGAACTGAAACGGCACGTCGGTGCCCAGCTTCTTCAGAAGGCGTAGGTGATAGCCGGCCTCCCAGCAGTGTTCCTTCCCGAACTTCTTGATCGCTAGCTCGCAGAGGTCGCGCTGCTTGTCGGGGTTGGCGATGTGATCCACTGCAAGCTGCGTGAGCAGGAAGGGACCGTAGTCGGTATCCTTCGAGTTGCGCTTCACCGCGTCTTTGACGAGCTCGAACCGTCTCTCGACCGTGAGACGGTGTCCGGTCAAAGCCGCCATCGCACGACCGATCGCGGCCGCGTTCTCGAGCGGCACGAAGTTGCTGTTCTCGAGGGCATCGGTCGTCTCTTCGAGCACCTGGTCATACCCGTCGAATACGTTGATCGTCAGCACCCAACGCGACAGCATCAGCCGCGGCACTTCCTTGTGCCTCGGATAGTTCTCGCGCAGCTCGAGGGCCAGCGCACACTGCTCTCGAGTCGGGGGAATCACCAGCTTCGCATAGTCTTCCATGCTGATGTCATTGATCCACCCCGGATACTTGACGCGATCGAAGTCCTTGATGATCTTGCGCGCGGAACGCTCTTTTGCCCATGCCGGCGGTGCCGCCCAGGCGACTACGCCAACCGCAACCAGCAGCGTGCAGAGCGTGCGAAAGATCATTGGTGGTCTCCGGCCGTGGTCGGCTCCTCAACAGGGGTCACCTCCAACAACGCGCCGCCAGCGCTACCAGCGGCACTGCCATCGTCGTCGTCACAATCTTCGTCTTCGATTTGAAACAGCATGACACCTGGCTCGAGCACCTCGTCGAAGACCGTTTCACCGTCTTCTTCGATCACGACCCGTGAAGAGCCATCGTCATAGTCAGTCGTCGTGATCGTCTGCCCCTTGTACTCATAGACAAACGTCGTCGATACCGCACCGAACAGTGCGCCGCAGGCGAGCAACAAAGCTGCTGCCACGAAACCGAATTTTGGACGGGTTGCACCCTGTTGTTGGTGTGTCCACATCAGCATGGCCTCCATCTCTTTCTGGTGATCGTCACGGTCCCACTGACGAGACCTGAGGGATTCGAGTTCTTTCATCTCAACTCCTTCCTTCGCCACGTCGCAGCCGCTCTTCGAGCGCGGCCCTGGCGCGGGCGAGGCGGGATTTGACGGTCCCCGCCGGAACCTTCAAGACTTGCGCCACCTCATCTACAGACAGACCCTCGACGTAGTGCAGGGTCAGTACAGCCTGCTGTTTCGGCTTCAACGACAACAGCTGCGGCAGTAGCCGCTGCACGTCCATGGCCTCGCCTTCCGTCGGAGCGGCCTGCGCGTTCGGACCGACGGCATCGAGCGACAAGAAGTTACGGCGCTGTGTGCGAGCCCACCGATTCACTTTGTGAGTAGCTATGCGATAGACCCAGTGGCGAAACGGCACGCCTCGATGCCGGTAGCGCTGCAAGCCCTGAAGCACGGCAAGAAACACCTCGGACAACAAGTCCTCAGTCGCGTCGTCGCGGCCGGTCCGCCGGTAGACGTAGTTCGCGATCGCCGAGTAGTGGCGACGATAGAGCTCGCCGAAGGCCTCGCGATCGCAACGAGCAGCGTCGATCAGCTCGACTTCATCGCACGTTTGCCATTTCGGCTGTGGTGACGAGGGCACCGGAGGCTGAGACGCTTCGGGCTGTGACATAGACCTGACACCTCGAGCTTCGTGGAACGGCCGAGCCTGGCAACAACGCCGGCTGCAGCGACGACGACACTAGGTAATGCCCCCAGCGTCGTCTTTGGTTCCATCTTATCTCGAAAACCGAGGTGGATCGGTCGCTACTGGCCCTGTATCGACTGCAACGCGGTCAGATTGGCGCGCATCACCTTCAGGTAGTCCGTATCGGAGCCGCTCTCGAGCATCTCGCACGGGGAGAAGACAAGGCTCTGCAGTCCCAGCTTCGCAAACAGCTGTTGCGTTTCTGCACGTGGTTCCCCTTCCCACAGCAGATGCTTGTACGAACCTTGTGCCAGGAGCCCTTGCACCTCTGCGACCTGCGCGCTGTCAGGAATCGCGTCGGGATCGAGATCGAGATTGTGCACCTGCCAGCCGTACTGCCGGGCGATGTAGTTGTAGGCGGGGTGTGACGCGAGGATCGGCGGCAGCGTGACCTTCGCAAACTCTGCACTGAGCGCCTCGAGGTCCGCGATCAACGCCCGCGCCCGCGTGTTGATGTCTGCCTTGTGATCGGGGAACACGCGCGCGCATGCCCCCTGCAAAGCCTGCACCTGCAAGACGGCCAACTCTGGTGCGAGCCACGTGTGACCGTCGAGCCCCTCATGAGCGTGTTCACCCTTTGGGCCATGGCTGTGGGTGACCGTGCCCTGGTATTCGATGAATCGATCCGCGAACCCGCTGGCTGTGTCCACGACGCGAGATTCTGGCAGGTTTACTTTCGCGACCCACTTCTCGAACGCGGCACCGTTGACGACGATCAGGTCGGCGCTTTGATACTCGGCAATCGCGGCTGCATCAGGCATCCAGAAGATCGGATCTTCGCCCTCTGGCACTGGGCAACGTACAGTCGCGTAGTCACCAACGAGACGCTGCGCGAAGTATGTCGTCGGGTAGAACGTCGTCAAGACTTGCGGCTTGCCGTCACCGCCAGTCGATGAAGTCTTCGATTCGCACGCCGCCAACAGGCAGAGCACGCACAACGGCAACAACTTTCGCAGCCGGCGCTGCATGGCCTCAGTGGTGTTCGCAAGTGTGTCGTTCAATGAAATCGGTCCATTCTGTACTCGGTGCGGTCGAAGTGAGTTTGACCATCCAGGGCCAACTCCGCCAGCATCTCACCGATCGCGGCGGAGTGCTTGAAGCCATGGCCAGAACAAGGTGACGCCACGATCAGGTCCGGGTGATCGGGGTGAAAGTCGATCGTGAACTCGCCATCGGGCGTCACTGTGAACAAACAGGCAGCCGCGCGGTAGCAGTGATTCTTGATCTTCAGGAAGCGGGAAGCTAGTGCAAACATCCGATCGATCTCGGCCTGGGTGACCGGCGCCGTGCCCGCCTCGGGCGTACAGGTGCTGGCATACTGTTCGGATGCGATCTTGATCCCGCCCTTGATGCCATCGATGGCCGGGAAGCCATAGATCAGATCTTCTTTCGTGCGATCGCTGCGGATGTAGACTGGAAACTCCGCAGGCTCGAAACGGCCGATATCCATGTCTGGCTCGAACCAAAACAGCAGCTGTCGGTAGACCGCAAACTGTTCGTGCACTGCCGGGTCGAGGAACTGGCTGACCCAAGCTCCGGCGGTCAGAATCACGCGCTTTGCGGCGAACTCGGCGTCGGCGGTCGTGACTCGGGACAACCCTGCCTGGGTGCTGGCCGGTTCGACAGCGACGACAGCAGTATCGCGCATCACCTCTGCGCCCTGCTCGACTGCGAACCGCAGCTGCAGATCGATCGCTCGCTCAGGGCGCACGAAACCAGCACCTGGCTCGTAGTAGCCGCACTCGATGCCGCTGTACTTGAACTGCGGAAAGCGCTGCTCGAGCGCCGCAAGATCAAGGAGCTCATGCTCGATGCCGTGCTGCTTTGCGGCCGCGATCGTCTGATCGAGAAACGCCGTCGTCCCATGCACTGGAGAAACTTGTTTCTCGCCGGAGAAGAACAAGCCTCCACATTCCGTGAGTACTGTTTCTCCAGACCGCTCTTCGAGCTCGCGCCAGATCTCGTGCGACCGCACGGCCAGAGGGACGTAGTGGCTACCTTCACCAATCGCGCAGCGGGTCAGGCGAGTGTCTCCGTGTGACGAGCCCAGCGTGTGCGGTGGCGAGTACTGATCGATTCCGAGTACGCGCGCTCCGCGCTTGGACAGCTGGTAGAGCGCGGCGCTGCCCATGGCACCAAGACCGACAACAATGGCGTCGTAGACCGGTTCCTGCGTCATGCCTACCTCTTGAACAGCCAGTTCGCCAGCCACCCGACAAGGTCGAACAGGTCTGGGCTCAAACTGCCACCGCCACTCCAATTGCGGCCGAGGCCGTGGCCCCTTGCCTCGGTCCGCGCCGCCGAGACTGCGCGTTCTTTGGCCAACGCGACCTTGCGCTTCTGATCGCGCAGATCACGCTCGCGTGCCTTGTCGAGCCCGCCCTTCTGTACGAACTCGAGCACCGCTTCCAGCTCGAAGCAATCGAACCAAAATCCATGCCCCTTGCAGCTGTCGATGATGACTCCGGAAGCACGTCCGAAGTTACGCCGGTGCATCAGCTCTGCACAAACAGGGCACTTGAGATAGCGCACTTCCTCGATCTTGTCATCGAAGACAGTGCGCCGTCGTTCGACATCGGTAGAGATCTGCATGAACGCACCGACTGCGCCCTCGTCCTTGTCGATCACCAAACGATCGAACGTGCCTTCGGCCAGCCACAGCCCACCACAGCCGGTGCACTCGCTGAAGCTGCCATTCTTGACGTTGCGCTGAATCAGTTTGTTGTCACATCGCGGGCAATCTTGATCGAGCTGCTGGGTTTCGATCTTCTCGGCGGCAATCTCCACGCCACAGGAACAGCAGTACCTGGCAGCCGTCACCATACGCGAGAAGCATTCAGGGCAGGCGGGACCGAAGTTGTGTTCCGATCGATCCACCGTCGCGCGGCAGTAGGCACAGGTTTCGGCGCCTTGATCGAGGTGCGCCCCGCAGCCTGAGCAGTGCAGAATCTTCGCGTCGCGCGCCCGGAACTCGGGGACGGTCACGTATTCGCCGCAGTGGCAGTGAACCTTGGACCCAATCGACAGGTCGCCGACGTCGTACTGTTGATGGCAGCTAGTACAGGCTACGAGCATGGCGCAGAGCTTCTCCGTATGGGCGTGCGGAGAGCGTAACACCGGACAACGGTTTGCGAAAGAGCCGGAATCGCGTCAGTCACACGGTGCTACGGGCAGAGTGCGTAGGACACACAATCTAGCACATCGAATGTGGGATCGTCGCCGCAGCTCGGGAACGGCGCCGCCATCGACGGCCCTTGCCCGAACAGATACGCCAAAACGAAGATCGGATCGGCGACGTTGGCGGTGCCGTCGTCGTTGGCGTCGAGAGAATCCTGACACGGCAACGGCGCGCCGAGAAAGACCGCGCCCAGCTGCGCAATCGGATCGGCGATGTTGACGACGCCATCGGCGTTGACATCGCCCCGGATGAACTGCGGCGCCGTCGAGCACAGGCTGATGACGTTGTTCGTGATGCACGGCATCAGGCAGAAGTTCTGGCAGTTCGGATTCACTGTCCCAATGACCCGCACATGGTCGCCGTGCACATACGGTGCGAAGAACTCGATATCGTAGGAAGGCCCCGCATCATCGACGAAGATCATGCACTCAAACCCCTGCAGCAGCGTCCCGCAGGCATCGAAGTTCTGGGCCCTCGCCATGCTTGGCGTCAGGACCGCCGCGAGAATCAGGATTGAGACTGCTAGCCATCGCAACATGGGAAGTCCTTTCGCAACGAGTGTCGCCTTGTATGGCGCCTTGTATGGCGCCTTGTATGGCGCCTTGTATGCCGCCTTGTATGCCGCATCGAGTGTTGAGCCAACCTCTCCATCTGTACTCGGGAAGCGGCTGTGACACAACTACTGGGACGATTTTCTGCTTCGTACGCGCGGAAACGAAGCACGTTCACACGCGAGCAAGCTGCCCCACAACGAGCAGCGTCGCGCCCGCCAAGGCAGTGGCGATTCCGGCCCCTGCAACGATCACCAGCGCCAGCTCGGTCCCCTGCAGCTTGACGACGGTGAAGCGGCTGCAGCCGATCCGGTAGTACGTCAACAGCTCGCGTTCGCGCACACGGATGCTCAACAACACGATCAGCGCTAGGAACAGCGCCGTTGCCGTCAGCACGAGGACCAAGTTCGCGTCGAAGAAGCGCTTCACCTGAAACGCAAAGCGCAGGAACTCGCCAAGCTCCTTCCCTGGCAACAGCCACTGCACGGTTTCTGACTTTGCCAGTCGTGCCCGCAGGATCGTCGCAGACTTGGCATCGCGAGGCAGCGCCAACACTGCCGTTACCGGGTACTCGTCGCGGTTGCCATGAAAGTGAAAGCCGTCGATGTTCTCAGCTGTCACTTCCTGATACTCGCGAACCGCAGCGCTCGACTGCACGTGCTCGTCGGACCGTTCCAACACCAACGTTGGGCTCTCCGCGGCTGACAAGTCTTGGTGGCCGTGTCCGATCCCCGCCAGCAACCACGCCGTCCGCATGCCTACGAATGCCGCCCAGTCGTCGGAGGTACCCGTCTCGGCAAGGACGCCGGTACAACGCATGTTGAGCGGGTACGCAGCACTGATGTCGTACAGCTTCTCACCGTCGGAGCGCAGCCGGCCTCCAGCCTGGAGCCCTAGCTCCGCCGCAAGGCTGGCACCGACGACAACGTCGCCGAGGAGCTGCGGCAGGGTCCCACTGGCTACATCGAGCCGTCGGAAGCTGAAGTACTCGAGACTGGTACCGACGATCGGATACGACTTTGCGGTGTTGCCCAACAGGATCGGGATCGGCGTAGCAAGCCCCGACGCCTGAATCTGCGACGCCTCGCGAAACAGAATCGGTTCCGGGGTGCGTCCATGGAAGTACAGCGCGTTCAGCAACAGGTCGAAACGACTTCCCTTTGCGCCGACGATCAGTGGAGTCGCGTCGGCACGCGCTGTCAGCTCTCTTTCGAAGTGACGAATCAACAGCTCCACGGCAATCGGTAGGTATGTCACGAGAGCCACGCAGGAGATCAAGATCGCCGTACGGCCGCGGGAGTAGCGGAGGTAGCGCATCGCGAGATGCAACGTGTTGCGCATCACGCACTCCTCGCGACGAACTGCGCAAAATCGATCGTGCGATCGAAACGCTCGAGGAGTGCATGTTCATGAGTGACAACGACCAGGGTCGTTCCAAGCTGCTCCACTTGGTCGAACAAGACTGACAGCACGTCGTTGGTCGTCTCTGGATCGAGATTGCCGGTTGGTTCGTCAGCGAGCAACAGCGGTGGCCGGGTGATCAGTGCCCGGCAAATCGCGACGCGCTGTCGTTCACCGTGGCTCAACGAATCGGGATGCCGCGGCAACAGCGCTGCGATCCCGGCGCGGTGGGTCAGTTGCGACAACCGCTCGCGAACCTCTGCGTCGACGCGATCTCCGGCGCCAACCAGGTACGGCAGCAAGATGTTCTCCTCGACAGACAGGTGTGTGACCAGCTCGAACTCTTGAAACACCAACCCGACACTACGTAAGCGAAAGAGACGTCGGTCGCGATCGCTGAGACTGTCGAGGGCTGTGCCCGCAACCTGAATCGTCCCGCGTTCCGGTGCCAAGATTCCTGCTATCAGCTGCAGCAGCGTGGTCTTGCCCGCGCCGCTCGCACCAATGATGACGACTTTCTCGCCTGACTCGATGCGAACCTCTGGAAGCTGCAGACGATAGCCGCCCTTGCCGTAGTGGAAGTCGACGCCTGCGATGTGAACGCTGGGATTCGGTGAAGCCATCAGTCCGCCGTTTCCGGGTCGTCGACGCGAGTCTGCGCCTGAATGTCGACGTCCGTGATGCGCCATTGTCTCTGACCAGCCTGCAACTCGTACTGAGCAGTGTACTCGTTCGTGCGTAGATGCGAGTGGCTCCAATGGTTCACTGTACCCGTAACTCGCCAGCGGTAGTGAATCGACGCTCGCGACGGTTCCAGCGCGTTGGCCTTTGCCGCCAAGCGTTCCACGCCGCGTACCTGACAGACGGCGTTGCCGTCGTTGCGCAGCACCAGACTGTCATAGACCTCGTTGTAGGTCTCGTCGAGCAGCTCGTCCGTGACGCTTTGCGCGAGCACGTCGTACACCTCGCTCTCAGTGACGTAGTCGAAGGCGCGGTAGATGTTGCGGTGTAGCGATTCGAAAATTTGCAGTGCCGTTTCCTCCGACGGGGGATCTCGACGCTCCCACGGCAGCACGGTCTCGACGACAGCGACGTTTGCGCCGAGGCCACCGATCAAGATCGCCGTGGCTAGAAAGAAGATGTAAGGCCGCGCCCCAGCTCCGCGCAACATCAGCACCGGTAACACCAAGACGAGCGCTGCCAATGCCCCAATCGTCAACATCGGCAAACGTGTCTCTGGCAGCGGCTCGAGCAGATATGCATCGGGATCGACTATGGGCGCGGGCTGCTGCGCCTCGTCCCCTGCCGGCTGCAGCCAAGTAAACTTCGGGTCAGCAATCGTGAACTGGAACTTCTCGAGCTTCTGCCGGGCGCCGAACAGTAGTTCCGCTTTGTCGAGGGGCCAGCCATCGGCGTCGACGTAGCGATGCCACTCCATCGTGACCGCCTCGGCGTTCCCCTTCGTGCTGTACAAGATCGTCAAAACGACGTAGTCGATGAAGTCGTTGGCTTGGAAGCCCTCTTGGAAGTCGAGTACGTCGATGATTGGCAAGACAGAAACGGTATCGATCGACACGGGGCCGTACGTGTGCATGAACTCAGCGATGACGGATTCGTTCGCATCCAGCCAGTCGGCATCGAGCTCCTCACACTCATGCCCTTCCGCGGTCATCCAAGCTGTGAACAACCGCGCCTGGATCATCACGAACGACTCGAGGTGTTGGTCGGTCAGCTTGGCCTGGAAGTCGATCGGAGGTGGATCATGGGCCCACGCAACCGCCGACAGCAGTGGCAGAGCCAGTGCCAAGAACAACGATTGCAGGCCCGCACTGCGACGCCGGCCAGAATTTGTTGTCGAGAAATCGCGAGACACTACAGCGCGACGGCCCTCTTCTTCTTCGGCTTCTGCGGCTTCTCGCCGGGCCATTCGAGGACGGCTTTGATGGACTTGCCACCGCGAGTCACGGTGATCTCCTTCTTCGGGCCACCCTTGCGAATTGCCGCAACGAGCTCGGTGCGATCTTTGACCGGCTTGCCTTCGACGGTCGCAAAGACGTCCCCGGGCTGCAAACCAGCCTTGGCAGCGACCGAGTCCGGGATCACGTTCGTGATCGCGACCCCTTCGAGGAAGACACCCATCCGCCGCCCACTCGAGGACTTGAGCTTCTCACGCGACAGGAGGTTGTCCAAGTTCGCCACACCGAGGGAGCCCAGCGCAACAATCAACGACGAGTGCGCTGCGTACTCCGGGATCGCAAGGTCATAGGTATCGAACTGCGTGTGCAGGCCGTGACGGAAATCAGCTCGCCCCTTCTGCGTCCAGAAGAAGCCCGGCACGTTCTTGCGCAGAAACGCGTCATGGTCGCTACCAACACCCACTGGGAGTCCGGCGCGCTTGTTGATCGTGAACGGGAACTCCTCGCTGAGATCGAAGCAGGGACCGAACGCCTTCATCATGTCGTCGTACATGGCTTCGCTCGAATCGACGGACGTGATCACGTTGGGACCTCCGTCGTAGACAAACACCCCACTGATCTTGTCCAAGATCTCCGGGTGCGCCTCGATGTACGCCTTGGATCCCAGCAGCCCTTGCTCTTCCCCACTCCACAGGCAAAAGCGAATCGTCCGTTTCGGGCGCGCACCGGCTTCCGACAGAATTCGCGCTGCCTCGATCGCGACGGCACACCCGAGGCCATTGTCGACGGTGCCCGTAGCACCGTCCCACGAGTCGATGTGGGCGCCAATGATCACATACTCGTCGGGAAGCTCACTCCCCTTCAAGTCTGCGATGACGTTTCGGTACGGGACCGGCCCCTTGCGGAAGTGATTGCGAATATCGAACTGTAGCGTGACTGCCTGGTCGCCGTCGACGAGTTCGGCGATGTGATCGAATTGATCACGACGCAGATTGATCCGCGGAATCGTCGGCAGCTTCTCCCACTTGATACGCGGGCTGCCGCCCGTGCGAATGTACTTGTCGCGCGTCGACTGGATAAACCCTGCGGGCTTGGCTTCGTTCAGGAAACTGCGCACGGCACGACTGGACTCGCGCTGCGCACGGCTACGGCGGCGCTGTTGAGTCGGCATCAGTACCCAACGCCCTTCGTAGTCAGCGGCGACAGCGTTCTCAACATCTTTCGGTGCTCGTACGACGTCGGCAGTGACGAGGCCACGCGTACCTGCAGACCACGCCGGAGTGCCAAACTCGAGAATCATCTCCTCCGGCACCGTCATCTTGCCGCTCCAAGGTCCGCGCTCGAACCCGACTGCGAACTCACCGGCGATTTCGATGTTTGCGTCGAGACCGTAGCTGCGAAACGTCTCGACGGCCCAGTCACAGGCCCGCTTCTCAGCGTGAGACGCGGTCAGGCGAGCGCCGATCTGGTTCACCAGCGTGTCCAGGTGGTCCATCACCTCAGAGCCGGCGCGGCCGACGTCAATGACACCCTGCGCGGCAGTGCGTTCGTTGGCGCTGACCGCCAGCGGCGACGCGGCGACGATCAGACAGGTGCAGAGGAACGAGGACAGCTTCATGGGAGGCCTTTCAAAGGTGTCGTTACGGGAGAAGCTCGCACACAGTGCAACGTCAGCTGCAGCGTCAGCTGCGACGCCGGCGCCCGCCAGGCGCACGGCAGATACGACATCGGGACTCGCTTCGTTGGAAACCAGCCGTTGGAACTCGAACGCGAGACGCGGCCCTATGATAAGCCCCGCGCGCCTTGGATGTTGCTTCGCTCGGGAAAACCCCAGCCAAATTCCGCTACAGGCCCCGACGCGCCCAACACGGGCCCCGGAGCTGCGGCAGAATCAAACTTAAAACAAAACAAGGGAATAACTTACGCCAACCCTGCCAACGGCGGCCAGCGGCCTCGTCGGGTCAGTCATCACGCTGCGCGATCCACAAATGGTGGATCGTACCGCGGCCGCCACGACCGCGGCTCGTGACCTCTTCGACGTCGAAGCCCTGTTGCTCGATGCGCCGAGTGAACGCGTCTGCCGGCCCCGTCGACCAGATAGAGACGATGCCGCGCGACCGCAGCGATCGGCGAATCGCTGCAAGCCCTTCCAACGAGTACAGCCAACCCTCGCTCGACGTCTGCTTCGTATGTGGACCGTTGTCCACGTCGAGGATGATCGCGTCATGGGTATCTGGGCGCGAACGTATGCACTCCGCCGCGTCACCGAGATAGACCTCGACGCGTTCGTCATCGAGCGGGTGTTGAGCGAGGTGCCCGAAGAATTCGCGGTTCCACGTCACGACTTCAGGAACCAGCTCGGCAATGACGACGCGACTCGACGCGGAAACTTGGTCGAGAGCCGTGCGCAGAGTGAAGCCCAGACCCAGCCCCCCCACCAACACGCACGGCGCTGCCACGTCGAACAGGCGTTCGCAGGCCAACACTGCGACTTCTTCTTCGCTGCCATAGGAGCGACTGTTCATCAACTCCCAGTTGTCGACCCGGATCGAATACTCTTCGCCGCGCTTGTACAGCACGAGCTCCGAACCGCTGCCAATCTCTTGCCCTTGTCCCGGGCGATTGGACTGCTCTGGTACGGTCGCACGACCCAGTAGCTCCCATGGAATCACGTGGCTCTCCCTTGCAGGCTCTCGAACCAGACCCTACCACGAATCACGCTTGATGTTCTTGATCAGGATACGGTCCTCGATGAAGCCAAGCTTGCGTAGCGCAGCCTTCTGGCGTTCGTTTCGGCAGATCACACGTTTTGCGGCCTTGAGGTTGATGTTGGGCACAACGACTTGGTCATTCTCGATGAACAGGTGGCGAGCTAGGACAGCCGCCAAGTCACGCGTCGCCATCCACGTCGCCACGGCCGGTTCCGAGTCAAGGTCAGGGTCGGCCGCGCACTCTGCGAGCATCTCCGCCATCGCCGCATCCGCCGCGTCCAAGCTCTTGCTGTTCCACAACGGTGTGAGCAGCCAACACCACAACTGGTAGTCGACCGGAAACCCCTGGACCTGATCGAAACCAAACAGGATCTGGTCACGCTCCCACCTCTTGTCCCGCTGGCTGCGGAATCCGGTGATCGCGCTGTGACTGCGGGCCAGCCAGACCTGCGGAAAGTAGCCACAGTGACGACCCAACCACTGGTAGGCGCGCTGCCAATCGTCGTCGAGTGTCGCGATCGGCGGTGGCTCGACCTTGCCGTAGCGTACGTATCGTAACTCGCGACTGTGGTAGTACAAGCGGTCCCTTTACGCGCAAGAAGATGAGCCGCGCACGCTGCTAGTCGCGCACGCTCCTAGTCGCGCACGCTCCTAGTCGCGCCCCAGCTCGGCCCTGAGTTGAGCCAGTTCCGAGTCGACTTCGGCCCCACCGACATCTCCGAGTTCACGGGCAGCGCGCTCGGCGGGATCCGCCACCGCCTCGGCAAGACGCTGGTAGGCGCGGGCGCCCAGCTCTTCCTCGACGACGGTGGCCTCGTACGCTTCGAGAGTCGCGAACGCACAATTCGACTGCGACATACCAGCTAGCGAGCGTGAGACCTTCTCCGCCGCACGGGCAGCGTTCCGCCGGGCAACCAGCGTCCTTGCGTTTCTCTGCGCTTCGTCGATGCGCCGCCGCAACACGGTCATCTGTTCTTTCAGACGGGAAGACGTCGCGCGAGCCTCATCGACCCCGGGCTGCAGCGTGTCCAAGCGGGCTTTGGCTTCGTTCTTCTTCACGAGAGCGCGACGTGCAAGATCATCGTCCTCGTTCTCGAGCGCCAGCTTGGCGCGCCCCTGCCAATCCTCACAGACACGTTGGTAGTGGCGATAGTCTGCTTCGAGTCGATTGCTATGACTGATCGCGTCAGCCGACGCCCGGACGACACTGTTGAGTTCCGCCTTCATCTTCGTCACCGATTGCTGGATCGACGCTTCGAAGGCCGCATCGTCCATCACTTCCGGTTGCTTGGCATCTTTGCCGCGGAACATGCGTCCAAAGAGATCGGAGAAGAAGCCCATCGTCGGATACTCCTAGACGTACTCACTGAGTAACTGCTTGGCCGCCACGACGTCGACGAACAGAAAGGACAGACAGGAGAGAATGTCGTCGTGATCCTCCGCACCGAGGTCCTGCAGCTTGCAGAAGTTGGTCAGCGCGACACGGTAGTCCCCCGCGCTTACCTCAAAGAGCTGAAACGACGACGTTGAGATGCCGTTGTCCGCATCCAAGAGCTTGCGCATCAAGTCGCTCGAGAGACCATCGGCGGCAACCTGAAAACAGGGCAGCGTATTGAACAAGACGTTGTCTTGCAGTGCGCACGTGACCTGCAGGCCACTCTCGAGATCGGTGACTCGAAAGACATCGGGATCGGGAGTGAGTTCGACCTCGTACCCTTCGGCGCTGAGATACTCAGCGATGGCATCGACAGAGATCATTGATTCCATGGTCAATCGATCAGCTCTTCCAGCACGTCCCACAACCCAAAGCGCTTCTTACGCTTCTTCTTCCCTTTTCCCCTACTGCGGTCGTCGCGGTGATCGCGGTGATCGCGGTGATCGCGATCGTCGCGGTGATCCCGGTGATCGCGGTGATCGCGGTCGCGCGATCGAGAATCACGGGGTGGCGGCGCCGCAGCAGTCGGAATCGCCGAAGGATTCTCTGCCTCCTGGTTTCGGACGTGGGCGATGATCTTCTGCAGTTCGCCACGATCCAACCACACTCCACGGCAGCTGGGGCAGGTGTCGATCAGCACATCCTCGAAGTTCTTCACCTCCATGGGCATCTCGCACTCGGGACAAGTCGTCAATGGCATGGAACCTCTTTGCTAGTCGCTGGTGGTGGACACGACGTCACCTAGAGCTTAGCCGGAGTGGCAACGAGCTGCCACGGCTATTGGACGCCGCCGTCCGCCAACCGCAGCACCATGTATTCGGCGTCGACGTAGCGATCGCCAACCTTCAAGTCACCCACGACGCGCGTCCCTTGACTGTGGAAGCCGACGCGCTGGTAGAAGGGGGTCGCCGATGTCTCTGCATGCAGCACCCAGAGGTGGATCTGCTCCAACCCGACCAAACGCCGTGCCTGCCGTAAGAGCTCCTTCATCACGGCTGACCCGACCCCGCGCCCGCGCCAATCCGCAACGGTGTACATCGCGTAGACCATCCCTTTGTGACGCGCCTTGGAGCGTTGATCTCTCGCGAAGGTTGCAAAGCCGACGAGCTGTTGACCGGCGAACGCACCCAGCGTGAAACGCTCCGGTGGATCCCCAACCGCCTGCACGAAACGCGCGAACTCAGCCACCGACTTCATGCACTCGTCCTCGTGGCTCTCACTGAACGCAAAGGGCGACTCGGCCAACCCTGCCAAGCGTACTTCTCGATATGCCGCGGCATCGGCTGCGACAAGAGGCCGAAGCTCGAAGCCGCCCGAGTCGAGGTGGCGTTCATTCATCGATTGTTCCACTTCCTCGCTGCATTGACGCTACAGGGGTCACGGAGCCTGCATCGGGCGCGAGGCAAAAACCACGGCGCGCCGACCAAAGCCACGACCAAAGCGCTGTCGATCGCAATGGAGGTCCATCAATGGATGACGATCTCGCTACGGGATGTCGGCGACACGCGCTCGCCTGGCAACAAGATCCCGGTGTAATTGAGGGGGTCCGCGGGCGCAATGGTCACCGGCACCCACTCATCGCCGACCTTGCGAACGCGCCGGAGCAACGTCACGGCCTCCGGAAGCGCGAACTGCTCCCCCTGCACACCACTGACGAAGCGGCCGCCACGCACCACGCCTTGCAACTCCAACCGGCGATAGATCCGCAAGAGTTCGCGCCAAGTAACGGGTAGTTTCTCGCGTTGCAACAAGCGGCGAAAAACAACACCGGTACGCCGCAGCAACCGCATCGCAATGAACTCCAGCGACTCCTTGCTGCGCTGCTGCGGGGCCTTGCCGGCTGTCGTGCTACTGGGCATGGCGCCGGGGCTAGCGGGGTCCGGGTCTCCCTTGAACAAGCTCCAGCGACCGGTCGTGCTGGCGGTACGCCGCCGACGATGTTGAAACAACAGCTTGCGCAGGCCACTGAACGAATCGCAAGTGATCGCGCCACGGGCTATCAACTCCCCCAGCGCCATCTCAACCTGACTCTCCAGCAGGCCGCCCTCGCGCTGCAAGTCTTCACTGAACAGAGCGCCACGCCGCGTCAACAGGTCACGCACTTGACGGGTAGCACCGCCAATACCGCTGTCATCGGGACTCTTCGCCAGGTCGGTCCAGAGTGGCAGCTCCTGGCGCGGTAGAAACGCGATCGGAGTCGTCCGAATCGGAGTCTTCGAGCCGCCCCACAAGCGGCCCCAAGCCAGGCGCCCGGTGGTGCACAAGTCGTCGGTCCATTCGGGCAGATACTGACGCACGCGGCGCGGCAAGACTTCTCGCTCCCACCGGGCTGCGGGAATCTCGAGGCCGGCAAGCTGTTCCGCAACTTCACCGACACCGCGCGGCCCTTCCAATTGAAATCCGGGAGCCACGTGCTGCCAACACGCCAAGTAGCGCAGAAAGTCGCGCAACGGCACCGGAGCAATCTCACTACGCAGGCGCTCGACCGTGTAGCGCCGGATCCGTGCCAACAGACGACGATCACACCACCATTCGCGAAGTACGTCGCCAGGAGCCTCGTAGCGGGCGCGGATCGCCGAGCCTTCTCCTTCGAGCTTCAACAGTGCCGCGTCATCGCTGCGCGCAAGTGCCAACGCTTGCAGGCGCCCGCGCCAAACATCGACGTCGACGCGACTCGCTTCGGTGGCGAACCACCGGTTGCAGTCACGCTGCACACGTCCGGCCTCGAGCAACTCCTGCAACCACTCAGCCCAGGTCGGGGCCTCGTCGTCTGCAACGAAGCCCATCCAACACAAGGCCTCGTGCACCTCTTCGGCGGACTCCGGAGTCGGCCAGGCCTCGTCTCGGACCCGGGCGACGGCTGCAGGGTCCAACGCACCCAATTCATGGTCGCCCCCTGAGACACTGCCGCCACGCGCCATGGCCCGCGCTCGACGCTCCTCGAGCGGCGCGTCGTCGAGAAACGCGTACGGCGCCGCGTTCAAGATCGCTTCGCAAAACACGGATGGCTTCGGGGTGTCGATCGCGACGGTTTCGATCGTCGCATCGTGAATCCCGCGAAGCAGTGCCAGAAAGCCGTCGACATCCATCGCTTCCTGCATGCAGTCATCGATCGTCTGGCGCACCATGGGATGTTCCATCGGAATCGGCAGGTCCCCGGGCGGCAGCGTCTCGAAGCACGCCAGCACCTGCGGGAACGCCTTCTGTAGCAAGTCCTCCGCGCGAAAGCGCTGCAACGGCGCAGGCACCCGCTTGCCGTTGCGTCGCCGCTGCACGAGCAACGCGTTGGCAACATTCCAGCGCCAGCGCGTCTCGAACAACGGCGTATCCAGCAGCGCCTGCTCGAGCAGTCCGCGCGCGGTCTCTGGGTGTAGGTAGTCGAACACTTCCGCCAGCGGGAAGCTGTGTTGCTGCCCCAACGAGATCAACACGGCGTCATCGTTTGCAGCCGCCTGGAGCTCGAATCCGAAACCTCGACAGAAACGCTTGCGCAGCGTCAGCCCCCAAGCGCGGTTAATGCGCACGCCGAACGGCGAGTGCAACACCAGCTGCATGCCGCCCGTCTCGTCGAAGAAGCGCTCGGCGACGATGCGCTGCTGCGTGGGTATGCAGCCGATCGCAGCGCTACCAGCGGCGACGAATTCTTGCACTTGCTCGCGGGCGCTGGCGGGAGCTTCTTCTTCGGGGAGCGTCGTCGCGCCCCCCGCCTCGAGCAGGCTGGACACAGCCACGCTGAGCTCTCGCGTTCGTCCCGGAGCCTCGCCGAACCAGAACGGGAGCGTCGGCGGCATTCCCCCGGCGTCAGCAACGTGAATCACTCCTGAGCGGACTTGCAGGATCTGCCAAGACGTCGACCCCAGCTGGAAGATATCGCCAATGCTCGCCTCGATCGCGAAGTCTTCATCGACAGTTCCGACGATGTGCCCTGTTGGATTCTCGACGACTTGATACTCGGCGTTGTCGGGGATCGTACCGCCATTCTGGATCGCAACCAGCCGCGCCCGCTTCGTCCCCAGCACGCGGGCACCTACACCGTCGCGGTGCAGCAGCGCGAAGCGACCCTCGGTGTGCAGTGCGATCGTCGCGTCGAAGTCGTCGCGCGTCAGATCCTTGAACGGCCACGCCTGGCACACAACCCTGTACAGCTTTGCCTCATCCCAGTCGTCGCTGACGCAAGCGGCGATGATCTGCTGCGCGAGCACATCCAACGGCGCGCGCGGCTGCGGGATCTCATCGAGTTCGCCTGCGCGCACGGCTTCGAACAGCGCCGTCGCAGCGACCAGTTCCTGGCGTGTCAGCGGGAACATCCGCCCCTTCGGAATCTTGCCCAGCACGTGACCGGAACGTCCGACGCGCTGCAAGAATGTCGCGATCGCCCAGCACACACCGACCTGCACGACCAGGTCGATCTCGCCGATGTCGATCCCCAACTCGAGCGACGCCGTCGCAACGATCGCCTGCAGCTCGCCAGCCTTGAGACGCTGCTCTGCGGCCAGCCTGTGCTCTTTCGACAGGCTGCTGTGATGGCATGTAACGGCGTCTTCCCCCATCAGCTCTTGCAGGGCTTTGCTGAAACGCTCGGCCTGCTTGCGCGTGTTGACGAAGACGACCGTCGTGCGATGCTCCTTGATCAGCTCGACGATCCGCGCGTAGATCTCTGCCCAAACCTCCTGGGCGCAAACCGCCTCGAGCGGCGACGAAGGCACCTCGACGCGCAGGTCCAGCTGCCGGAGGTGGCCGGTGTCGACGATCGTGCATGCCCGGCCGACGCCCACCAAGAAGTTGGCCGTGGCTGCGATCGGACGCTGCGTGGCCGAAAGGCCAATACGCTGGAGCTTGCCAGCACCCACAAGATGTTCCAGGCGCTCCAGAGACAGCGCCATGTGGGACCCTCGCTTGTCGCCGACGATCGCGTGAATCTCGTCGACGATAACGGTGCGCACTGTCGACAGAATTCGGCGACCGCCGTCATTCGACAGTAGCAGGTACAACGACTCGGGAGTCGTGACCAAGATGTGAGGAGGGCGACGCTTCATCGCCTCGCGCTCGGATGCGGGAGTATCCCCGGTGCGCACCGTCACGCGCACCTCGGGCAGCTGCGGGTCCAGGTCGCGCAGCTGTTGCAGCGGCTCTGCCAGGTTCTTGCGGATGTCGTTGCCGAGCGCCCGCAGCGGACTGATGTAGAGAACTTGCGTCTGCTCGGGAAGCGCATCGCCTTGACGAAGCAGCGCATCAAGCGCATGCAGGAACGCCGCCAGCGTTTTTCCCATCCCCGTGGGTGCTGCAATCAACGTGTGATCGCCAGCCGCGATTGCCCGCCACCCCTGTTCCTGCGGCGCTGTTGGTTCGCGAAAACGCTGCGTGAACCAAGCACGAACAACCGGCAGCAGGAATCCATCGGGGAGCGGCATGCTTGGGCGCGAACCTCCTGTTGCGAGGTCTCTTGGGGAGACCAGTGTTTGTCGTCGTTAGTCCGAAACGTTGCGCTGACCAGCGCGACTACCGGGGTTGGTAGTACGGATTCGTTCCGGCAGCGTGATCCGTGGTGTCGAGAATCGTATCGATCTCCGGCACCTTCTCACTGAGCGCGGCCTCGACCCCCTCGCGCAGCGTGACGGTGGCCATACCGCAACCCTGGCAGCCACCACCCATGTGCACGTACACAGTCGAATCGCGCACACCCAAGACATCGATCCGACCTCCGTGCGACGCGATTGCCGGATTGATCTCGTTCTCCATGATTTCACGGATGCGGGCGGTGAGTTCTTCTTCCTTGGCTGTCATCGGACGTTCGGCAGCCTCGGCGACCCGGTCGTACTCTTCGTAGTAGGCACGCACGAACTTCTCGACGTCCGGCACCACTTCACTCCACTTCGGACCGTTGACGTTCTTCAGTAGCGTGATCGTCATGTCCTGGAGCAGCAACGCGTCGAGCTTGCCGAGTTCGAGGATCTGCAATGCGAGCTGATGGTCGTGCGCTTCTTCCGGCGTACTGACGTACAGCGGTGTCGGTGAGACCGGGCGGTTCACGGCGATCACACACGTGTCCGAGTCTTCGGGAGAGTCTTCGACGGTAATCTTCAGCGGCTCAGACATCGTATCTGGTGCACTCCATTTCAGCGTGACTTGCTGTCTGCTTGCAAACATCGCGGCCAGATCGGCCAGATCGACCGGTTCCGCGACCGCTGATTGTAACGTGCCAGCGCCGATTCACCAGCGCCGCACGGTCGCGCCAGGGGCACTCTCGCAGCCGTTGAGGATCGATCTTCGCGGACGGGGCCGCTGGGCGCCTGGACCTGGCCGCGCATTCTCGTTCCGATTTCCGAATTCCCCCCTCGACCTCTACCTTCCTTATAGTCGCTGGCGTACTCTGAGCGCCGCTCGCCGCCACAAACTGTTGAAATACCTGCGGTTCTGCAAGCTGGACCGTACTTGAGACCCAACGCAAGAAGAGACGCAATCACGATGCACGAGACCGTCACCGCCAAGAGCCTCCCGAAAGTCGTCGCCACGCTGTCCGTCGCGCTCGCTCTGCTCAGCTGCGTCGTCGGCACACCCGTGGCGCTGGCCCAAGACACACCCGGCACCCCAGCGAACCCACCGATCCTCAAGACCCCACAGGATCAACAGCCCCCTGCCGTGACGGGTTCCCCCCGCATCCGACTGACCGAGTTCGAGTTCCTTTGGGACACGGTGCTGCAGGGGAAGACGTTCATGAAGGACTGGATCGTCTACAACGACGGCGACCAGCCTTTGAAGATCTCGCAGGTGCGAACGAAGTGCGTCTGCTCGACGTTCGATTACGATCAAGAGATCGCCCCCGGCGATAGCGGCATCGTCCGCCTCATCTTCGATAGCAACAAAATCAAAGTCGGTACGACCAAGAAGACCGCAACGATCTACTCCAACGACCCGAAGTACCCCGAGGTCACCGTCTGGTATGGCGGGCCGATCGTCCTCGCGTTTCGCCATCGCCCATCGACAGTCCAGCTGCGCGGCCTCGTCAGCGATCAGACCACAGTCCCGGTCACGGTGTCGCCGGCAACGCCGCAGAAGTTCGAGATCATTGAGACGAGCGTCGCGTACGACCAGTTCGAGGTTAGCGAGATCTCTCCGGCCCCGGATCAGCCCGGGTCCTTTGTCCTGCAGCTACGCAAGAAGGCTGTTGCGAAGGCCGAGATCAAACCAGACTTCGTAAAGCTGAAGCTGCAAATGGAGGACGGCGACGTCATCGAGCCGTACATCCGCGTGAAAGTCGTTCACCAAGACAGTGTCGTGATCACACCGAGCCCGACGAAAACGCTGCTGTTCATGAATCGCGAGACGAACCGCCTACTCGATGAGGGCGCAAAACCTGTAGAGAAGCGACTCACGGTCAGCGGCGCCAATTCACAGATCAAGCTGAAGGTCCTCGATGCCCGCATCGAAGTGCCGGAGAAAGTGCCTGCCGGGGTGTTCAGCGTGCGCGTCGAAGAAGCGCGCCCGGACGAGCGGTACAACGTAGTCGTAGCCATCCACGAGTATCCGTCGATCACTTACACCGACGGCAAAGTCTTCATCGACGTCGAGCAAGGTGGGCAGGTGACGACTCACGAAATCAAGATCCGCGCAATGTTTGCGGGTCGCCGCCGCTAAGGCGCGCGTCGTGGAGGCCGTGCTACGCGACGTGACCGCAGCTGACCTGGCGGCCGTCTTGACGATCAACGAGGCCCAAGTACCGAAGGTCGCTCGCATACCCATCGAGCGCGTCCAGTGGTTCACGCAGCATGCTCATACGTTTCGTGTCGCTGTGCTGGACGAACAGATCGTCGGATTCTTGATCGCGCTGACCCCGGAAGCCGCGTACGACAGCATCCACTTCGGCTGGTTTCGCAAGCAGTACGACCGCTTCCTCTACGTGGACCGGATCGCGTTGGCGGCAGCCGCCCAGCAGCGAGGCATCGGCCGGCGACTGTACGGCGACCTCGCCGCCGTGGCTCGCCGCGAGGGACACGAGCGAATCACAGCCGAGGTCAACATCGATCCCCCCAACGACGCTTCTCTCGCTTTTCATCGCACCCTCGGCTTTACTGAGGTCGGAACTCAGGATGCGAGCGGTGGCAAGCGGGTCGTGTTGCTTGCGCAGCCCATCCAATAGCACGGCTGCCGATCCACGAGGTCGACACCTGCATCGGTGCCCCGACAACTGAGAAACGAAATCGAGTACCAATGACTCAAACTGATCTGCTTGGACGTCGCGCCCTTGTTTGCGGCAGCACGCAGGGAATCGGCCGAGCCTGTGCCGAGCAGCTGGCCGCGCGCGGCTGCGCCGTGACGCTGCTGGCGCGCAACGAAGACCGACTCGCCGAGGTGCACGAGACGCTGTCACGCGACCATGGTGCCGACCACCGGACCGTTTGCGCAGACTTCTCCGCACCCGACGCCGTCAAGAACGCTGTCACCGCGGAGATCAAAACTGCCGGCAACCTCCACATCCTGGTCAACAATACCGGAGGGCCGCCTGGGGGTAAGATCTTTGATGCAGCTCCGGAAGCCTTCCTCGACGCAATGAAGATGCACGTCGTCTGCAATCAGATCCTCGTGCAGGCCTGCGTTCCTGGAATGCGAGCGGACAGCTATGGGCGCATCGTGAACATCATATCGACGTCAGTACGGGAGCCGATTCCCAACCTTGGCGTTTCGAACACGACCCGCGGCGCAGTCGCGAGTTGGGCCAAGACGCTCTCGAAGGAGCTCGGCCCTGATGGAATCACGATCAACAACGTCCTCCCTGGCTTCACTGACACCGCACGCCTGGGATCGCTGATCCACACGCGAGCGGAGCGTGAGGGGCGGGGCGACGAAGACGTGGCGCAGACGATGCGCAGTCTGATTCCGCTGGGCCGCTTCGCCGCCGCGGACGAGATCGCCAACGTCGTGACGTTCTTGTGCTCCCCCGCTGCGTCGTACGTGACCGGAGTCAGCCTGCCCGTCGACGGTGGTCGCCTGAATTCGATCTAGGCGCGTCGCACGCGAGCAGCCAGACGCCAACTCGAGCAGTAGGAGCGAAGACGTGGGCACAGACACGAAGATCGACAACTACATCGCGGGCCGCAGCGCCGCGCCGATCTCGGGCGCCTACCTCGACAACGTCGAGCCGGCGACCGGACAAGTCTACTCGCAAGTCGCCGATAGCGATGAGCGTGACGTAGAGGCAGCGGTCACTGCCGCTGCCGCTGCGTACCCGGCCTGGTCGCATACTCCCGCTGCCGAACGCTCGGCAATCCTGCTACGACTTGCCGACCTCATAGACGACAACCTCGATGAACTGGCGCGGGCAGAAAGCGTCGACAACGGCAAGCCGCTCAGCGTGGCGCGTAGCGTAGACATTCCACGCGCCGCCGCGAACTTCCGATTTTTCGCAACTGCCATCGTGCACGATCAATCAGAGAGTCACGCCACCGACTACAGCGCAATCAACTACACGCTGCGACGACCACGTGGCGTTGCCGGTTTAATCTCACCGTGGAACCTGCCGCTGTACTTGTTCACGTGGAAGATTGCACCTGCCATCGCTACTGGCAACACAGCTGTCGCAAAGCCGTCGGAGGTAACTCCGATGACGGCGTCACTACTCGGGCCACTGGCAGCAGAGGCTGGCCTCCCCGATGGAGTCTTGAACATTGTGCAGGGGCTGGGTGCCAAAGTTGGCAACGCAATCACAGGCCACCCCCAGATCCCAACGATCTCGTTCACTGGCGGTACATTGACCGGTGCTGCCGTGGCCCAGTCGGCGGCCGCTCAGTTCAAGAAGGTCAGCCTGGAGTTGGGAGGCAAGAACGCAACCGTCATCTTCGACGATGCCGACCTCGACCAGTCGCTGCCGGAGATCGTTCGCTCGGCCTTCGCGAACCAAGGGCAGATCTGCCTGTGCGGCTCGCGGTTGTTAGTGCAGCGCGGCCTCTTCGACGAATTCCGCACGCGCTTCGTCGCCGCCGCCAAAGAACTGCGCGTTGGCGACCCACTGTCTGAAGATAGCGACCAGGGCGCTTTGGTCTCGCGCCCTCACTGGGAGAAGGTCTGCAGCTATGTCGACGTCGCACGGAGCGAGGGAGGCACCGTGGAGTGCGGTGGGGCGCCTCCGGCACAACTCCCAGAACGCTGCAAGAACGGCTTCTTCCTAGAGCCGACCGTCATCACCGGCCTCGATCCCCAATGCCGCACCAACCAAGAAGAGATCTTTGGACCGGTCGTGACGCTCACGCCGTTCCATGACGAGGCCGAGGCGTTGGCGATCGCCAACAGCACGCGCTACGGCTTGGCGACTTCGATCTGGACCAGCGACTTGGGACGCGCGCACCGCGTCGCAGAGCAGATTCATGCTGGCACCGTGTGGATCAACTGCTGGATGCTACGCGACCTCCGGGTCCCCTTCGGAGGTATGAAGCACAGTGGTGTCGGACGTGAGGGTGGCGACGAAGCGCTGCGATTCTTCACGGAACCGAAGAACGTCTGCGTCAAAATGTAGAGAGTCGCACCGACTCCCAACCACTACCTAGAAACACGCGGAGGCAACATGTCAGAGCAAGGATTGATGAGCGATCGTGCGCCAGAGCCGGTGGGCCCCTACCCCCACGCGCGTCGCGTAGGTGAACTGCTGTTTCTGTCAGGGGTCGGCCCGCGCGCCCGCGGCACGAAAGACATCCCGGGCGTCACACTCGATGCCGATGGCAACATCACGAGCTACGACATCGCCGAACAGTGCCACTCGGTCTTTCAGAACGTGCGCAGCATCCTCGAAGACGCGGGGTCGGACTGGGAGAAGATCGTCGATGTGACGGTGTTCTTGACAAACATGAAAGATGACTTCGCGACGTTCAACCGGATCTACGGGGAGCACTTCGCGCAGAACAAACCAACCCGCACGACACTCGAGATCAACTGCCTGCCGACTCCGATTGCGATCGAATTAAAGGTGTTGGCCACCGTTTGATCGTCTCTGCCAGAACCGACCCCGTGGGTGCCTTCTCGTGCCGCAGCATCACGCAGTCGAACTCGATGACGCGCAGATCGTCTTCCTGCGCGGCTGGATAGAGGCCGGTCAGGTCGTAGCCGCAGTAGCCCATCTCAGCGATGAAGTCTGCGTAGGTCGTCACCCCTTGATACAACGGCCGCACCGGCACCTCGGCCTGTAGCGCCACGATCGAGTTCAGAGCGCTCGTCGCGCCAGCGATAACGTCACGCTCGGCGCCTTGCGTATCGATCTTCAAGTAGTAGCGGGTAGAAGCTGGCAAGCCGGCATCTGCTAGGATTTGATCCAAGCGCCGCACTGGCACGATCTCCGTGCGTTCGATGTGGCAGCCGTTCTCCGACCACTCCAGTGCGCTCTCGGTCGGTTGCAGGAAAGAGCTGAAGCGGGTGTCCGACATGACATGGAACGGTAGCTCGCCATCGCGAGCGCCCAACGCCACGCCGTGGCAGCTCCACAGCGGGTCGGCGGCGCAGTTTGCCGACAGCACCCGAAAGCTCTCCGGACACGGCTCGAAGGAGATGATGCGCCCTTTGTAGCCGTACGAGCGTAGCTCGGAAGCATACTCGCCATGGTGCCCGCCGACGTCCAGGACACAGTCGATCTGCTGCTGCTGAAACAACGACTGCAGGTGAGCCCAGAGTCCGTTCATCTGCACAGGGCGGCGATACAGTTCCCAGCCGCAGGCGTGCACGGCCGCGCGGAGTAGCGATCGTAGCGGCTTCAGATTCAGAGACATGCGACTCCCTTCCGTTGTCGTCATCGGCAGCTGGCCCGACGGCTTGAGTGAATCTCAGGCTACAGCCTTTGAAGTTGCCTGCGCCAGGACTCGAGTCGCTACCGGCACAGCTACATTCTCGGCCCGTCAGTCACCGAAGTGCTGAACGCACCGCGGCATCGAACCGATCTATGGATGAGCGCTGCCGCACTTCGTGGCAACGCGCCCCTCCCTCTCTGAGAAGAGGCTAGCTGCGTGACGAGTTCGAGTGCTTCCCTATCCCTTCGTGGGCGCGGCCTACGTAAGCGTTACGCGGCACTGCTGCGCCCGCTGGAGAGGCTGTTTCCAGGCTGGCTGCATCCGGTGCGCCGCATCGAGTCGCGCGGGCTCGACCTCCACCTCGACGCCCGCACCGAGGCCACCAACGACGTCAGCCTGACCGACGGCGAGTACGAGGTCGAGGAAACAACGTTCATGGAGCGGGCTGTCAAAGATGGGGATGTCTTCGTCGATCTTGGCGCCAACATCGGCTACTTCACGTGCCTGGCGTCACGCTGGGTCGGGGCGCAGGGACGAGTCCTGGCAATCGAGCCCGACCGCATCAACTTCCGCCACTTGCGTCGCAACATTCGCGTCAACGGCGGCGACTCGAACACGACTGCCGTGCGGGCAGCCGCCAGCGTGAAGGCTGGCACAACAGTCCTGCACCGCTCACTCGTCAACTGCGGCGATCACCGGATCTACTCCGACGACGCCAGTAGTCGCATTGGCGAACGAGTGCGCACCGTCGCGATCGACGACCTGGTTGGCAGCGGCCGCCGCGTCGACTTCGTGAAGATGGATGTGCAGGGCGCCGAAACCCTCGTCGTGTCGGGAATGCAGCGCACGTTGGAACAGAACGCGCCACACATCGCGTTGCTGATCGAGTGGTGGCCCTACGGCCTGGCCCAGTGCGGCAGCAGTGCCGCAGAACTGATGCAGCTCCTGGAGAAGCACGGGCTCGACTTGTGGTCCCTCGACGGCGAACAGATCGCCGACGCGTGCGATCCGGCGCGCGCCGAGCAACCCGAGTACTACCTAAACGTGGTCGCAACCCGGGCATGGCGCTGGTAGCCGACGCAAGCGAGAGCAGACTGCGGACGAGTCCGTGGCTGCCTAGACGATCCCGTATGCGAGCATGGCGTCAGCGACCTTGACGAAGCCCGCGATATTGGCACCGCGGACATAGTTGATGTAGCCATTCTCGCGACCGTAGCGGGCGCACTTCTCGTGGATGCTCAACATGATGTCAGCGAGACGGCGATCGACCTCTTCACGGGTCCACGACAGGCGCAGCGCGTTCTGGCTCTGCTCGAGGCCAGAGACGGCGACGCCACCGGCATTGGCGGCCTTAGCGGGGCCAAACATCAGACGGGCCTCGAGGAAACGATGCACTGCATCGAGTTCGCTGGGCATGTTCGCCCCCTCGCCGACAGCAACGCAGCCGTTGTTGATCAGCGTCTCGGCCTCTTGCGCGTTCAGCTCGTTCTGGGTCGCACAGGGAAACGCCACTTGGCACTCCACACCCCAAGGACGCTTGCCGGCGTGATACTCGGCGCCGAACTTGTCGGCGTACTCGCTGATGCGGCCACGGCGAATCTCCTTGAGATCTTTGACCCAGGCCAGCTTCTCAGGATCGATGCCGTCCTTGTCGTAGATGAAGCCCCCGGAGTCCGACATCGTGACTACTTTGCCACCGAGCTCGTTGACCTTCTCGACGGTGTAGATCGCAACGTTACCTGATCCAGAAACCGCGCAAGTCTTGCCATCGAGGCTATCGCCACGCTCGTTGAGCATGTTCTGCACGAAGTAAGCACAACCGTAGCCGGTCGCTTCGGTACGCACGAGGCTGCCGCCGAAGGCGAGTCCTTTGCCGGTCAAGATCCCGGTGAAGCGATTATTGAGGCTCTTGTACTTCCCGAAGAGGTAGCTGATCTCGCGCGCGCCGACGCCGATATCACCTGCCGGCACATCGACATCTTCACCGATGTGACGGTGGAGTTCCGACATCATCCCCTGACAGAAACGCATCACTTCACGGTCCGACTTCCCTTTGGGATCGAAGTTGGCGCCCCCTTTGGCCCCACCCATCGGCAAGCCGGTCAAACTGTTCTTGAAGCACTGTTCGAAACCGAGGAACTTCAGAACCGACAACGAAACGGTTGGGTGGAAGCGCAGACCACCTTTGTACGGACCAATGGAGTTGTTGAACTGAACGCGCCAGGCACGATTGACCTGCACGTTGCCAGCGTCGTCTTCCCAACAAACTCGGAACATGACGACGCGGTCGGGCTCGGTCATACGCTCGAGGATCTTCGCTTCGCGGTAGCGAGTGTGCTCGAGTACGAACGGCATCAGGGACTCGACAACCTCTTGAACGGCTTGGTGAAACTCCGTTTCGTTCGGGTTGAGGCTTCGCAGGTTGTCCATGAACGCTGCGGTTTCTTGGCGCGCATCCGTCATCGTTGTCTCCTCGCTTCTGCGGCTCCGGCCTATGCCGGAATGCCCGCAATAGGGTGCCTTCGCCGAATGACACCTGACGGCGCCCGTTCGCGCAAGACCGAATTCCAGTCGAAAGGACAACGAGCGAGGTCCGGCCCTAGATCCCCGCGAATTCCAGCTGTGCCGGCGCCAGCGGCAGACACTCTGCAAAGTGTTTCCGGTACAACGAGCTATCGAGGGCGAGATCGGCGGGACGCGGCTCCGGACCTGGTACTGCAGCGCGCGTGGACGCAACCAGTGGCGGTTCGTCGATACCGAGGCGCCGCGCGATCGCCGCGATCAGCTCGAAACGGGAGACACGCTCTGGCCCGCCGACGTGCACGATACCGGAGAACGAACTGCCCGCGATCGCCAGCACAGCGCGAGCCGCATCTCGGTAAGAGATCGGCGTGCGAAACTCATCGATGAACAGTCGTTGCGGCTCGCCGCGGCGCAGCGCCGCAGTCCAAGCCACGAATTCGTCGTGACGCACGCCTACGACCGGACCATACAAGAGCGGTAGCCGCGCGATCGCGGCGTCGGTGCCGACGAGAGCACGTTCTCCGGCAACCTTGGTCTGCCCGTACACGGAGGTGGGTCGCGGCGGATCGTCCTCACAGTACGGCGGGGTGGTGCCGTCGAAGACCATATCCGTCGATGCGAACAGGTAACGGGCACCGAGACTGCAACACTCTTGCGACAACGCGGCGGTGGCTGCTGCGTTGATCGCGTGCGCCCGTTCAGGATCCTCGAACGCCTGTGCCATCCCGGTGATGCCGCCCAAGTGCAGGACGTGTGTTGGTTGAAAATCGCGCACGGCGCACCGCAACGCCGGTACGTCTTCCAGGGGGAGCGGTGTCAACGGCGTGGCGCCAATGTTCCCCACAATGCTGCCACTCAACGCCAAGACTGCCGCCCCGGAAGCGTCGATCTCGGCGACGACGGTCCCACCGAGTCGACCCGACGCACCCGTGACCAGATAGCGCCGCCGTCGCTGTGAAGCCTCATCAGCCATGGGAACTACCCACCTCGTCTCTTTACGCTGCAAGCTGCCGCGAAGTTCGCCCCAGCCTAGCACGAAGCAGGTACACTCAGCGTCCGCTTTCACGAGCTAGTTAACGTGCAGACAACAGTAGGAGGCAGCATGGGTTCCAGCTTCGAGATTCTCGCGCACGGGCAGAGCCCGCTGGGACTGTTGTGCCTGCGCCGTCGTGAGCTCCTGGGATCCCCGGGCACGATCGTCACCGAGATCACGCTGAATCACGAGTTCTTGATGAGCAGCTTCAACACCGGCTCGGAGCGCGCTCTGGCAACGGTTGCGATCGACATGCACGGAGGCGACGATCTCGCCGTGCTGGTCGGTGGCCTCGGCCTCGGCTACACGGCACAGGCTGCGCTCGCAACGCAGCGCGTGCGTCACGTCGAGGTCGTCGAGTTCCTGCCCCAGGTCGCCCAATGGCTGGCGGATGGATTGTTGCCACTGTCGTCTGAACTGACCGCGGATGCACGACTCGCGGTGGCCTTGGGCGACATCTACGCACGGTTGGCAAAGCCACCGACGAGCCGCTACGACGTGATTCTCATCGATGTCGATCACAATCCCGACGAACGACTCGAGGACTACGCAGCGGACGCCTCGAGGAGTGACGAGAGTGGCTTCTTCTACACTGCGGCGGGGCTGGAACTCGCCAAGCAACACCTCCAACCGGGGGGCGTATTGGCCGTCTGGTCGTCGGACGAGAATTCGCCATTCGCAGAGACGCTGCGCACGACATTCACAGAGGTACGAATCGAACCGATCGAGTTCGACAACGTACTGATCGACGAGGTCTCGACCGACCTACTCTTCTTTGCCCGAGACCCCGTCGCTTAGCCGCTGACTTGTTGTTCTCCAGGATGACTGAGCGGCGGCGCTGACTTTGGCTACGCGTCGACCTTCAGACAGATCGCGGCCCCCGAGTCTCCGGCGGCGCAGCCAACGAACAAGCCTACGCCTCCACCGCGCATGGCGAGCTCTTCGATCAGCTCGATCATCAGTCGCGTACCGGTCGGACCTTGCGGGTGACCAAATACGAGGGACGACCCGTAGTTGTTGAAAGAGTCGGCAGCGATCCCCATTTCGCGAGCGAAGTAGACGTCGTTTACTGCAAACGGGTTGTGCGTTTTGATCGCATCGACACCCGCGACGTCGAGGCCGGCAGCGGCCAACGCGGCGCGGGCGGCAGGCACGGTGGCCTTCGCCATGAAGCCTTTCTCGACGCGTCCCTCGCCGTACGACAAGACGCGTACCGTGACCTTCGAGTCGCGCGACAGCGCCTTGGCTTGGTCGGGGCCGCAAACGATCATTCCGCAGTTGCCGTCGGCGGGATGCGTCTGCGAGCCGAACGTGACAGTTCCGTCTGGCATCACCGGACGAAGCCCAGCGAGCCCTTCTGCAGTCGTTGGGAAGACTCCCTCGTCCGTTGGGATCGAGGCAGTCACCTTGCCCTTACGGTTCTTGAGCTCGAACGGCGTGACCATGTAGCGCTTCTGGAAAGCGTGATCGTCGGCGAGCGCTTGCTGGTACTGCTCGAACCGAATCAGTGCCACCTGATCTTGCTCTTCGCGCGAGACGCCCTGCTCTTTCGCAACGTTCTCGGCGGTCTCCAACATGCCATTCTTCGCCCACGGATCGTGGCTGAAGTTGTCCCAGACCCAATCCTCATGACCGCCCGTCCCCCCCGGCCCCCCGGGATTCGGGTAGTACATGTGCGGACCATTGCTGCAACGGTCTGCGGTTACGGTCAACACCGTACGCTCGCCTGTTGCTTCGACCTCGCCTGCTGCGGTTGCAAGGACCCGCGCCCCCGTTGCACATGCCTGCGCGACCATCGGTCCGGTCACGCCTGGTGCACCAGCCATACCGGTGAACCACGGGGTTCCGTAGAACGAGTTCTGCTGCGGCACGGTAAAGCCGAGGACCGCGCTATCGAACGCTTCGCCGCTGATCTCGCGCACGGCGAGTGCATCGCGCGTTACGTTGGCCGCCAGCCGCACGGAATGCTCCCCGGACAGGCTGCCCTGCCACTTGCAAAACGGGGTGCTCCAATAGGCGCCGTAGGGGATGTAGGTCCGATCGAATCGCATCGAGAGTTTCCTTCCTGGGTGTCAGCAAGCCCGGGAGTCTAGAGTTCTCGGCCCGTGCGGCCAACAAAAAACCCCCTCGCGAGCCTGCAGCTCGCGAGGGGGTCTCTGAGACGGAGGAAAGCCCTACAGCGTCTCCAAGATCTCGAAGGCCTTCTCGG
>JBCCHQ010000029.1:0-42042 GCA_039028735.1 Planctomycetota bacterium
CGCTCGTCGCCGTGCCGCACACGTTCGTGACGTCCACCGTGTAGACGCCGGCATCGGCCGCGTCGACCGGGTCGATCATCAGGCTACTCGACGTTGCCCCGCCGAGCAGGCTGCCGTCTTGGTACCACTGATAGCTCAGCGGCGCGCTCCCCGTCGCCGTCACCGACAACGTCGTCGAACCACCGACGCACACCGTGTCGTTGCCCGGCTGCGTCGTGATGCTCGGAGCTGTCAGGACCGTCAGCGTTGCGCCAGCGCTCGTCGCCGTGCCGCACACGTTCGTGACGTCCACCGTGTAGACGCCGGCATCGGCCGCGTCGACCGGGTCGATCATCAGGCTACTCGACGTTGCCCCGCCGAGCAGGCTACCGTCTTGGTACCACTGATAGCTCAGTGGCCCGCTCCCCGTCGCCGTCACCGACAACATCGTCGAACCACCGACACAAACCGTGTCGTTGCCCGGCTGCGTCGTGATGCTCGGGGCTATCAGAACTGATATGACGGCAGCTTGACTCGTCACCGTGCAGCACGGGTTGCTGACCTCTACCGTGTAGGAGCCTGCATCGCCAGAGCTCACGGAACTGATCGTCAAGCTACTCGCCGTTTCCCCCCCGATCACCGTGCCGTCCTTCGACCACTGGTAGGCAATCGGCGCAGTCCCCACCGCCATCACGCTGAGCGTAGCGGGGTCGCCGAGACACACGGCGGCAGGGAGCGGCTCTTGAGTGATGACAAGATCGTCTTCTGAAACATCGCCGGTGATCACCAGTGCATAGCCCTGATTCACTGAGTAGTTGCCGACGCTGGGGTCGACTGTAATCGTCCATGTCCCAACGGCAGGTCCGGGAACGAACACGTTCTCAACTGTGTTGTCTGTGTCAGCAGCCCCGCCGGTCTTGCTCACGCCCAGCGTCAGATCGAAGTCATTACCCAAATACGTCGTCGTGTCGGGTGCTTCCACTTCGAGATGGAGGTCGTTGATCAGCTTCTTCCCGAGACCCATCGTGCCCGGCTCGTCGATCCAAACCAACGTCACGCGCAGCGGTTCGCTGGTTGTGTGCACGGTGATCTCATAGGTATGCACCGGATCGGTCGACGCCCCGAATCCACCCGTGCCATCGACGTCGTACGCGACCAGCTTGCGCGCACTGCCCGTAAACTCGAGGACGCTAGTGAGCTGTGGTTCGCCCCAGCCCTGATAGCCATTCGGATAGTCGCCACTACCGAGATTCGCACCGGTCAAACGCTGCGCACCGTTGATCAGCGTTGCCTTCATCAGAGCCGAAGAGGGATCCACGATGGCGACGTTGCCGACATAGTTTGATTCTTCGTAGTACTGGTGCACCAGCGCCCCAGCCCCGGAGATCGTCGGCGCCGCAAACGATGTTCCCGAAGTCCATCGGTACGCACATGAGCCGCTGCCAGTACCGTTCGATTCCGGCAAGATCAGCAGCGAGTTCACGCCTCCGTCGCGAGCTCCCGTATCGTCTCCCGGCGCCATGACATCGGGTTTGATGCGGCTGTCGAACGTCGGTCCGATACTAGAGAACGTGACACGATCCTCGGGTTGCAAGACGTCATCGGAAGCGCCCACGGTCATGGCGTTCTTGACAACAGCCTGACTCGACAGAGCGTCGACGATAGCGCCGTCATTGCCGGCCGCGATACACTGCAACATCAGCGGGTAGTCGAATCCCGCCGTATCGTGGGTCACAGACACTGCTGTGTACGTGTTCGAGGCCTCAACGATCCCAGTTGAGTGCGCCGTGGTCGAGCAGCCAGCCGTCGACATGTTGCCCAGCGTCGTGGCCATGTGCATCTCGAACTCACCTGGTGTCTGCCACTGAAACACGCCGTTGTCGTCGTTCGTCGGCGTGAAGTACAACTGAGCTTCGTGGGCGATGCCCGGGCCCAGCAGTCCCGAATAGTTGCTGGGCGCCCAGGACTCCCAGTCATCGACGTCGTGTTCCCACCACTTCGTATCGTTGTCGCCGTAGAAGTCACCGAGCGCGGCACCGGCAACTTGTTGTCCGTGCTCGCCGCCAGGCTTTCCCTGCAACGTCGCCCCGCCCAGTAGGTCGGCGCGCGGAATCTTCAGGTTCACGCCACCGGTGCCAACTGTCGGCAACAAGACGCGACTCAGTTTCGGCAGCGCAAAGCCCCAGTTGTCGATCAGCGTATCGGGAGAACCAAAGTCGCAGGACGTCGTGCCGACGTTGTTCCAGTCAATCGATGAATCGACGACGCCGATCAGCTGCCCTTGACCTTGTAGATCGTGCGTGATCCACAGCGGAAAGTCGGTAGCGGTGACAATCGGTGAAGAAGCCTTGTCGTCGACTGCGAGCGACCGGTTCTGCAGCTTGCCACCTCCGGAGAGATCATACTGCGCCTCGCCGTCCCCCGCTTCCTGGATCACACGCACTCCCTCGATCTGCGCCAGCGCGGTCACGACCTGTGGAGCAGCTTGCAAGACCAGATAGTGCACGTCGTACGTTTGCAGCCCGGGTCGATAGACCTCGGTCAACAGCGCGGCGCCCAGGGCCGACGCTTGCGTGACTACGTCGAGTACTGCGTGCCCGGGGATCAGGTCCACGTTCAGCACGTAGGTCTCGCGCCCCATCCGATCTGGACTCGTAAGGTAGGCGCGACCGATACTCGGACACAGCTTGTACGCTGGGTGGTAAGGTCCAGTCCAATCAACGAGTGGCGACTCGACAATCGCATCGAGAATCGCAGCGTTCTCGACGAAGGCAATCAGGGCTTGGTCTGGAATGTACCACCGGGCCAGCGTCCGACCGTCCGGCCCTTGGACTGGGCCTGTGAGTTCATCGAGCAGCTGCTTGGCCCGCGCATCCACTCCATCCTTGAAGTGAACGATCCAGTATCCGGGGCGCGATGCGTCGCCACGGCGAGCCAACTCGGAGGGAATCACAGGCTCACGACCGATTTGAAACCGCGCGCTCAGGGCATGAATGGTGTCAGGTTCCCCAAGCTCAACGGCGAAGAATGGCGGCACGGACTCGTACGGATACCAAGACCAATCCTGCACTGCTGAACGTTGCGGCTGCGGTCGAAGTTGCGACCGCTGCTGAGCATTCGCGATCGCAAAGAAGCTCGGGGCGAGCAAACAACTGCACAGTGTTGCTGCCAGAACCCACTGGGTTCCGCGGCGGCTACCCGGCAACGGGGCAGACGTCAACATAGCAATCTCCATCGGTGGTTCGGTTCATTTCAGTCGTGAAGCCGGAGCCCTCCGGCGCGACAGCGATCATAACACTCTGTTGCCGAGAACGCAGCGCTCGTTACTTGTCAGCGTGTTACTGCAAGCTTGCGCTATCTCAGGGGGCACTCGCTTGGAGGCTCACTGGTCTACTGCTAGACTGGTCGCAGCTCATTTCCAACCCATGCCCCACCCAGGAGGTGTCCATGGCGGCGTCGAGAACGCACCTGTCGGTGTTTACGCTCTTGCTGGTTGTGTCGTTGCTGGCCACGCCCATCGTCGACGGAGGTGCCCCGTTCTCGCGGGGAGACACGAACATCGACGGTTCTGTGAACCTGCTGGATCCGATCTACACGCTCGATCACCTCTTCAACCTGGGGCCAGCTCCGTGCCTCGACGCCATGGACTTCGACGATGATGGTAGCGTGAACATCGCGGACCCGATCGGTCTGCTCGGCTACCTGTTCCTGGCCGCGACTCCGCCCGCGCCGCCGTTTCCGGGCTGTGGGCCGGACCCGGTCTTGGACGCGCTCGACTGCTTGACCACTTCTACGAACTGCGCCGTGAACACCGCTCCGGCGATTGTGTCGGTACCGGTCGTCTTGGCGACAGTCAACACTCCCTACGCCTATGATGTCGAGGCCACGGATCCGGAATTCAACACGCTCACCTACTCGCTGGAGCAAGCTCCGGTCGGCATGACGATCGACGCAGGTACCGGCACGATCGCGTGGATCCCGATGCTGCTGGATCTCGGTACCAACGCAGTCACGGTCCGGGCAACCGACGACGGGAGCCCGGCACTGTTTGCCGAACAGTCCTTCTCGATCACTGTGGATACGTTTGCAGGACCTGGCTTCACCCCGATCCAAGGACGTGGCGACCAGCTGCCCGCGCAACCATCGGGAGTACATCCGCTACCGACGGACGACAAGCCGACAGTTCTGGCGCCCTCCTACTTCAGCGCTGGAGTGCCTATTGGCTTCGCCAACGGCGAGCTCACCCTACAGCGCACGGACCTCCGCGTGCAAAGCCGCGGCTTCGACTTCGAAGTGACGCGCAGCTACTCGAGTATCGCCGACTTTCCAGGAGTCATTGGTCACAACTGGGCGTGGCCCTTCGACCGCCGCGTTCTCGACCTGGGTGGCAGCTGCTGGATCGCGGACGGCTACGGCCGAGAGGACGAGTATCAAGACATGGGCGGCGGCCTCTTCGTCGCCGACGACATCTTTTCCGAACTGCAGAAGAACCCCAACGGCACCTATACCGAGACTCTCACTGACGGTTCTGGTTACGAATTCGACAGTAGTGGCAGCGTCGTGCAACGGTTCGACCGTCATGGCAATCAACAGTCCTACGATCGCAACAGCTACGGCAACATCGTGCGAGCGTTCGATACACAAGACCGAATGTACCTGTTTGCCTACACCAACGGCACCGCCGCCAACGACTACAACGACGGGACAGCCGACCAGAAGGTGCAGTCGATCACTGACTTCAGCGGCCGCATGGTCGTCTACACCTTCGACGCAGACGGCAACCTGACAGCAGCCCGGTCACCGGTCGTCACGGGAACCCCGACTGGCAACGACTTTCCAAATGGCAAGACTACGCTCTACGCGTACACGACGGGCAATCCTGACCCTCGTGAGAATCACAATCTACTCAGCGAGTTTCAGCCGGCCTACAACGTCGCGAATAGCCCGACTCAGTCCACGCCGTGGTTCACGGCGATCTATGATGGCACCAGCGATCGCATCGACAGCGTTCGTTGGGGCAACGACAACGGTGGTCCTCCCGCACAACCGGGCTTGCTTGTCGGGGGCACTTTCACTTTCGACTACTCGACTGCACTCGCAGGCGATCCGAATGCGCCCGCTGGCGCGCTTCAACGTACACGTGTCTTGGACCCGAACGGTAATCAGGTCGATCACTACTTCGACAGCACGCGCCACGAGATATTCACTTTGGTGGCCACCAACCGAAACGTGCGCCCCGGAGAAGGTGACTATGGGACCACCTACGCATACGACGCCCTAGGACGCCTCCTTCACACAACGCTGCCGCGCGGCAATCAACACCAGTATCTGTACGACGACATGAACCCTAGCCAGCGCGGCCGAGGCAACGTCCTAGAGGTCCGCAGCGTCGCCGGCACGCTGACGCCGACCGGCGATCCGCTGATCACTCGCTACACCTACGGGCCACTGTTCAACCGCGTCCACACGACAACCGACGGCCGCGGCTTTCCCGGCGGCGCCGTACCGACGCTGCCGTCGGGTCAGTTGGACCTGTCAGATCCGATCGTGAGTCGCTACACGAAGACCTTCTTCTTCGACTACCAGGAGACGACGGGCACCCAAGCGGCCGCCGGCGTACCGGTCGTGCGGCAGCTTCAGGAAGGGCTCGGCGATCTTAACGGCGCCGTCGACTTCAACGAAGGAAACGTCGTCCAACTGGCGTATCCCAATGTCCAGACTCCAGGACCGAACCTTGGCCAGAGCATCACCGAGACGTTCACGTTCAACGACGCCGGACAATTGCTGACGGAAACCAACGGTGCGGCTCAGTCGATTGCCCACAGCTACTTCACGTCGAATGGGACCCCTCACGACCCGAGTGACAAAGAAGGGTATCTGCAGAGCACGACTCTCGACCCTGGCGGTCTCAACCTAACAACGCTGTTCGATTGCGATGAGCGCGGCAATCGGACGTCGATCACCGACCCCAAGGGGCAGACCGAGACGCACCAATTCAACCAGCTCGATCAAAAAGTTCTGACTATCTCGCGCCCTTGGACCTCCGCGGGTACGGGACACGGCGTGCGCTTCTTCTTCGATGGCAACGACAACCTGGTCGGCGAAGAGATCGATAACCTCGACTTCAACGGAATTCCGTACCTGAATCCAGTCATCGAAACGAACCGTGACTACAGCATCCTGAACGTCCCAGTATCCGAGACACGAGACAAGACTCGCAACGATGGGACACAACCGGGGACTGTGACGATCGACCTGCACTACGACCCGAATCTGAATCAACTGCGTCTACAGAAGCCCTTGGGCAACTCGATCTCGTGGACGTATGACGAACGCGACCTCCCCTACCAACAGATGATCGGCGATGACCCAACGACCGCCGAGATCCAAACGACCAACTACAACGCCAACGGCCTCGTCGCGGAGATGATCGACTTCATACTCGACTCGACGGCGCCAGCGGCTCCAATGACTTTGTTCCCAGGCTCAGGATCGGGCGATGTGACGCAGTATCTTTACGACGAGCACGACCGCAGGACCCAGACGACTGACGGCGACGGGACTATGTACATGCGCGGCTACGACAACGCGTCGAACGTCATCAGCTCTAGCGCCGTCGGCGTACCCGATGAGTCGACTCCAACGCCAACACTGCTGAGCGGTCGCACACTGACCTTTGATGAGCTCAATCGGAACGTGCGTATCGACGAGACACACAACGATATCGGCACTGGACTACCGATCGGGGACGGCTTTGGGACCACTCAGTTCGGCCACAATGGCGCGTTCCAGATCACGATGCTGACCGATGACAACAACAATACTACAGCACGGACCTACGACGGTGCTGGGCGCTGCAGCTCAGAAACCGACGCCCTCAGTAACAGCGTGGGAATCGACTACGACGCGAATTCGAACAAGATCCAGCTGACTCACAACGACGTGTCCAGCGGCATGGGCAACCCTCCTGAGACGTTCGTGGAGACATTCGAGTACGATGGTTTGGATCGCGAGACGAGCCATACCGACCCTGGGTCCAGCCGGACGGAGAAATGGTACGACTCGCTCGACAACGTGACTCAGACTTCGGATGCCCTGCGAGGCAGCGCCAACACCGGCCTCGGCAACCTTGTGACTTGGAACTACGATGCTTTGCAACGCCTCGTTGCACGGACTCGATTCCTAACGACCGACGGCTGGGGCAACACACCAGTCGCGACCACGCTGACTACAGGGTTCGACTGGGACGACAACAGCAATCTGAGTAGCCGTACTGATCCCAACATGAACATCACGTCGTACGCCTACAATGATCGAGATCGACGCAACGCCACCTTCATCTCGGGCGGCGCGGCGTACTCGTCTGCGTGGGATCGGGACGGTCGCGAGGCGCTGTGCACCGACGCCAACGGCACGAGCATCAACAGCAGCTACAACGCGAAGAACCAAAGGCTGTCACGGACCGCGGTACTCGGCACTGGCGTGACCGGACCGACAGCAGAAACGTTCGGGCGCGATGGACTGGGTCGCTGTACGTCAGGTGCCTTCGGCACTACGTGTTTGAAGCGGCGTTACGATACGCATGGTAACTGCGTCAGCGAAGACCAGTCCGGCTGGACGACCCTTCGCACCTATGACGGCTGGCGCAACCAGACGAGCATCACTCACCCCAGCGGACACACGACAACCCGTACCTATGACCCACTGAATCGCTGCAGTTCGGCCGCCTTTGGCGCCTATACAACGCTCGATTTCCACTACCGTGGTCCTCGTCGCGTCGAGCAGTGCATGTACCACTACGGCGGAGCGCTACGCAGCACTTCGACGTATTTCTACAACAACCGGCGCTGGCGTAGCGGCGTCACGCACCGAACGGGCGTAGGTACAATCTTCCATCAGCAACAGTGCGGCTTCAATCGGCGCGGCAATGTACAGTTTCACAACTTCGTCACGGCGGGAAACACCGGGAACGTCTTCGAATATGACTCGGCTTCCCGCTTGTTCCGTACCTATGCCAACGCCAATCTCACCACCGCGCCTCTCGGGCAGCAGATCGTACCCGGCGGCTTCACCAGCACCGACAGCGTGACCAACAGCTACGACCCTGCCGGCAATCGCAACCAGCGCACGTTCGTCGATACCACATCGACGACAACGCTGAACTACACGAGCAACAATCGCAACGAGTACACACAGCTAGCGAGAGGCGTCATGTTTACCTTCGCTAGCGATGACAACGGCAACGTCACCAGCGATGGCGTGTTTCAGTACTCCTACGACTTCCGCAACTGCGTAACTGCTGTATCTAGTGGCGGCACACCTGTCGCCACGTACGGGCACGATTGCTACGGACGACGCGTTTATCGCGACACCGTCGGCGCACCCCACCCCGTCTGGAGCGTCTTCAGCGGCGGTACCGTGATCGAGGAGGCCAACGCGACGACTGGCGACATACAAGCCGACAATTTCTGGACGCTCCCGGGGGTCGTAGGCCGTGGCCGCGAGCTACTGCTGCGACACAAGCCGCAGACGTTCTCGCTGGAAATGGTCTACAACCAAGTGGACGGCAGCCCGTCGCTGGTGACGGATGCGACGAACGTGCCGATTGTCGCCTACGCCTACGACGACACCGGCGGACGCCTCGCATCCGCGCCCAACGTGCTGCCGTACGGCGCGCAGGGTTTCTCCCTCGACGAAGCAACCCGCAACCTGGACTGCACCGTTGGCCCCAACGACGACCTCTTCGACGGACCTCTGACGGCGAGGGACCCGCTCAACAATTCGGTCGAAGAGCGTTTCCGCGCGCTCGACAACAGATGGCGCTGGGCCAGTCCCGGCACTCGCCACAGCTCGTACGCCGCCGCGGTCAACGGGACGCACTGGCTCTACAACCGTGGACGGACCAACGCTTGCGGCAGGACTTATAGCTATTGGCACATCGCCACGACGCAGCCTTCCTGCGGTTCGTCATCGAGCCCACCGATCCTGCGAACTGGCCTGTTGTCGAGCAGCCGGCGCTTCTTCCTGCCAGGTAGGGGCGCGCATACAGGCACCAGAGCAACGACGTCATACGGCAGTGATTGGTACTACTATGCGCAGCTGACCAACCAAGGCGGTACCTACGGCTCGGGTCGAATCCGTGGCCGCTGGCCGGACGTCAACGCACAAGCCCCAACGGTTCAAGGGTGCACTTACAACCCTTGGACTGGACGTTCTATGAACCGATCCGACGATCTCGATGGACTCTCCTACCGCACTGGCACGATTCCAGCGCTGGGTGGCACAGTCTGGGACGGTGGCTGCGGAGCCTACAGGGCAAGCAGCACCAGCTGCGGGCTGCCGGGGAGTCTCGATCCCAGCACCTCCTCGCTGCGACGTACGCAGTGGAACAACCCGTGCGGAACTAGCGGAATCAGTAGCTTTCGGGCGCCAACGCTTCGATCGAGCGCGTCAGCATGGGCAGTGACGGGTCCCAGTGAAGAGGCCGTGATCACGAATCCGTACGACAACAGTGCGTGGAAGAACGCGCCCCTGCTGCTGGTACCACCGCAAGTGCTCCGTTAGACCGTGCAAGGAGAGTCTCATGCTTCGCCTCTACACACTGCTGGCTTGCTTGGGCTTCGCGACGTTTGCCCCTGCGCAGAGTTTCACGTTGGACAGCAATGAGAGCTACCAGACGTCTGGTTGCTCGGGCACCCAAGGCTGCCCGCTGTGTCCGATTCAGCTGGCGTTCGGCTTGAGCGGCTCGTTCGACCTAACGTTCGTGCAACTCGACGGTACATTCGAAGTGTACAGCCTGCAGGGTCTTCAGCTGCAGCTCCCCGGGAGCCCCGGGATAACGACAGGTAGCGGCACCTATCGCTACGACCCGACGGCGCTACTACAGGAGATTACACTGAACGTAGACTTCGTCGACGCCAACGGGGTTGTCACCGGCAGCGACACGCTGGTCAGTGGAGTCATCGCCGAGAGTGGCGCTTTCCCGAACCATCTCGACATCGGCGCGAGCACGCTGATCCCTTGCTCAGCCTTCGGATTCCTGATCACTTCAGCGGCCGCCGAGGAGTTTCTTCGCGGCGACTGCAACAACGACGGCACCGAGAGCCTCGCCGATCCGATCTTCAACTTGGTCGGACTCTTCACCTCCGGGCCGGCCCCCGGGTGCATGGACGCCTGCGACGTCAACGACGATGGCTCGGTGACGATTGCGGATGCGATCTTCCAGCTCGGGCACTTGTTCTTGCCCGGCAGCACACCGCCACCGCCACCGCTCCAACAGTGTGGCGTAGACCCGACAAGCGACACCCTAGACTGTGCGAACTTCGTAGCGTGCTAGGGGCAGCCGTGGTTCGGGTCACCGCTTCTTACCAGTGAGACGCCCCAGCGTCTTCTTGGCATTCTTGAACTCTTTAAGTGCCGCCGGGTACGCCTTCGGCTTCGAGGTCAGACGAAACATGAAGAACCTGCCCTTGAAGGGATAGACTTCGGCTTGGATCAAGTCGCCGGAGCCCTTCCCCTTCGGTATGTAGTAGACGCGGCCCTCTTGTCGTCCGAGCGGGTTCTTCGTCTTCTTCTGCACCAGCGTCGGGTAGTCCTGCTTGAGACTGACATAGATCTGATCCAGGTAGCCCCCTGGCTGATAGCTCGCGTCGCCACCGATGAACTTCATGTCAATGGTGGCGCCGCCCTTGTCGTGTTCCACGGTGCGCACAAAGACTCGGCTTTCGTCCGCTGCCTCGATACGAGTCCAGTAGCTCGGCAGCTTCACGCCAACCCCAAGCTTCGGGGCGCGGACGCGGCGTATCCGAAAGCGCGGCTTGCGCTTGCGATACTGCTCGATGCGTTCCGACTTCACTGAGGTGGCAATCGTGAATGTATGGTCCGCCTTACCGCTAACCTTCTCGCGACCTCGGGCCTGCTTGAAAACCAGCTTCCCCTCGTAGCGAATCGCGGCGATGTGTTGGTCCCTGAGCTGCAGGTCCATCTCGATCGCGCCTTTCGACTCCAGCCGCATGCGAGTCTCGTCGATGATACGGTCCCCGGCGAACGTCGCTGTTCCCTTCAGCTTCGCGACCCCTGTTGCCAGATCGTGACTCTCCAATCGCATCGCCCCCGCGGACTTGTAGTTGCCGTCTGCATCGATGACCAGCGGCGTAAGCAGTCCGAGATCGAGGTCGAACTTCGAACCTACGGCAACCTTCTCCGGGAAACCGACCCACACTCCGAGCGACACGGTATGCGCGAGTAGCTGGTCGAACAGCCCCCCGGTCAGCGCCCGTTGATCCGCCAGCTGAACCGCCCATTCCTTGTCGTCTTTCAGGTACTCATAGGTCGCCTTCACGCCGTTCAGGGGCGAGTCCGCGACTTCCTTGTTTCGTAGCGCTTTGTGTCGGATGTAGTGTCGCGTGGCCTTCTCGACATCCTTGGCCAACTCGAGGTGCTCATCGATGAAGATGATCTCACTCGTGTACTCGAAATCATCGCTCCAGTCGAAATTCCCGGACTCAACGGCGATACTGCCGTCCAACAGCGACTCTACCGTCACCAGCATCGGCCGCTGAGTCGGCGCCGGGAAGTAGAGATCGATGGTTTGAGCCTCGCCAACAGCACAGAACAAGCTCGACCAGATCGCCCAGAAGATTGCCCTTGTAGACATGGCACAGCCTCCATTCGTTGATGGGAGATAAGACTGCAGATGTTAGAGTTGTTAGCCCGATCGATACTCACGTAGGCCCATTGTAGGAAACTGCGAGAAGCGATGATAGACGTTGCGGCGCAGTGGCTTCAGTGTAGTGGCACCCAGGTGACGATCTCGACTTGACCATGCTCGTTGAGCACCCGTGCATGCTCCCGCGCGCGCTCGGGATCCACGGCCGCCGAAACGTATCCCGAAGTCGCAAGACGCGCTGACGGACTGTGCACATCGATGTCGGCGACCGGGTAGATCGCTGCGAGCGCGGGACAACCGGGCTTTCTCTCTATACGATCCCGGACCTCCAACTGCCCACCGTCGATGCGCAAGCTACGTTCGAAGGATAGCGGTCGCTCACGCCGCTCTTCGATCTTGCGACGCTTCAACCGCTTCTGGAACCGCTCGGCAAGTTTCGGAAAACGCAGAGGACCACGCGTCAGTCCTCCAAACACCAGCCCCCACTTGACCAGCGGCAGCGAGTCCTCGACTCGACTGAAGTCACCGCGAATGACAACGTGTCGCTGCTCGTGACCGAGTTGCTGTTCGGCAGCAGTTTCACTCCAGGAACAACTACTCCAACGCTCGCCCGATCGCGTCTCGGCCCAAAAACCCAACTGCGCCTCACTGTCTTGCCCCACACGGTGGACGACGAAGGCCCCGTGGCGACGAATCGACGCGACGACGGTGCTGTCTCCGACATGCCAGAACCGAAAGCCCGCTGCCGGCAGCACGGTATCGACGCCAGAGGCGGTGCTGGCGCCCCCGTCCCCCGCGTCGATCGTCGCAGCGAGTGCGAACTGCGGGAGATAGAAGTATGCAAAGTAGCGATCATCAACTGTCGAAGGATCGATCCCGCACCCGTTGCGATAGCGATCGCGCAGGAGCGTCGCCAGCGCCCGGGCGTTCGGATCTCCGAGCGCCGCGAAGTACTCGGCCCCGAACGGCAGCGCGTGCGCAGTACCGCGACTTCCCAGCGGCTCGCCGAGTCCGTTCCCGCCACAGACGAAGTGCGCCAGGAACTGCGCGAGCTTGGCTGGCGCGGCGCCGAGCTCAGCGCCGTTACGGTGCAAGATCGCCATGAGGTCGAGCGCCAAAGTGCTGTAACCAGGGTCGGCGCCGCCGTACTCCGGAAACCACCCCTCGTCGTGTTGCGTAGCAACGGTTCGTTCCCAGCGTTTCTCGAAAGCGTGGCGAACCCAGTCCTTGTTGAGGAAGACACTGCTGCAGAGGAGTGCGCAGCAAGCGGCGAGGTTCTGGTTCATGACCGAGTCGTTGAAGCGGGTCGACAACCACTCGCTCGCTCGGGTCAATGCACGCTCCGCGTCTGCGCGGGCTTCGGCGTCGAGGTCGGACTGCAGCAATAGCGCAGTTTGTGCGGCCCCATAGGTCGTGAAGGCCGTCGCGCAGTAGCTGTGCTCATTGCGGTACCATTCGTCGAAAGCACCGGTTGCGTGCTGCACACTGGCCCAGTACCGCAGGGCCCCCACCGCACCCTGCAGCAAGATGGCTTGGCCTGCGTACGGCGTGCCCGGCAAAGCGTTGAATGCAATGGCCTGCGGCAGCATCAGCTGTTGGAACGTGGCTGACGGTGCATCCCGCAGCGTGCGATAGTTCCAGAAGTCGCGGTCGCAGCAACCCCAGGTCTTCGCTGCGCGGTTACGATCCTGCAGCGTCAGAGCGCGCGGCATTGCCTCTATGAGCAACCGTGCGTACGGGCTCCCGTGCTCTGCTGCGCCTGCCAAATCACGCTCCAGTCATGTGCGCTCGGCCAGACATGTGCGTTCGAATCTCACCGAACGTCTCGCGTCCGTGCTCAGGGGTCGACACGCCGACGACGACCGAATCGATGCCGGGTTCGCCCCCGACGCCGTCCAATGACCCCAGATAGCTGTAGGCATCGGCAGGTTGTATGTAACCCGAAGCCAGTGTCCCCATCGCCATGACTTCGATATCGTGTTCCCGCAAACAGCGCTCGCAGCTCTCGCGGTCGGGGTTCATCCCGAAACCGATCTTGTTGAAGTGAGCGAGCACGGCAGGACGCTCGAACCCGTACTCGGCAAAGCGCTGCGCCAAGAGCGGCAGGTTCTTCGTCGCGAAGGCAGGGCGGGAATCGAAGCGTTTCTCGATCTCTTCGATGTACAGCTCGAAGATCCCCCGCAAATCGAACGCCAACGCCAAGTCCGTCAACACGTCGTGCAAGAACACCGCCTGCATTTGCAGGTCGCGAAACGGTGCCAGCTCCATGCGAATCAACGTCTTCAACATGTCGGTTGAATCCTTACGCAGGAAGCCGATGCCACCGCGGGTCAGCACCGACAGTTTCTGGCCGATCGTGCTGCCTTTGAGCTGATCGAAGACGACATTGACCAACCCCTTCTCGTTCGCAGCGCGCACGTACTTGTTGACGTACGGCAGCAGTGGATAGAGGCGCAACGAATCGCGGAGCTCTGGCACACCGCGGACGGTGTCGGCAACCAGGTTGGCCCGCGGGTGCGTCGACATCATGAGCCCACCCACGCCCTCCGATTGTGCGTAGCGGATCATCTCGACGATCGCGTCGCTCGCTTCGAACTTGGCTTCGCGCGCGGCACCTCGCTCGCGCGAGAGGTGGTCGACCCCAAAGAACGGGTTGTGGCCCAGGACAATACGATCTTGCAGCGCGGCTGGACGGCTCACGGGGACTCCTCACCCAACAGGACTCGGCTGCCGCCGTTGGCGGCCGACTCATAGATCGCATCGATCGTTCGCTGGACCTGATAGGCACTCTCGACGTTGCTCGCAACGGTTCCTTGCTGGGCAACTGCGTCCAGGAAGCCAGCGTCTTGCAGCGTGTACTCGGGTCCGCCAACGTCGAGGGGCACCCCTTGAAAGAGATCGGGCTTGCGCCAGATGTTCCAACCAGCGGGGTGTTCAGCGGACGGTTCTTCGAGGAACAGCCGCACGTCGTCATCGGTCAGCGTCAGCGTGCCGCGCTCGCCGTGCACATCGATCGAAAGATCGACCATGCGGTGGTGACGTAGGCTCCACGAAGTGTCGAGGTATCCGGTCAACCCATTCTCGAACTGCAGGTAGGCGTGAGCGAAGTCGTCGACCACACCAGAGTAGCGCACCTTGGTATGACCGTTGACGGCCGCGAGCGGGCCGAAGATCCACAACAGGAGATCGATCAGATGCGAGTTCTGGGTAACCAGCACACCACCTCCAGAAAGCTCCTTGTCGTAGCGCCATCCCTTGCCGGGCTGAAACAGCTGCGACACATACATCGTTGCTCGCAGGTGGTCGAAAGTTCCCAACACGCCGCTTGCGATCAGGTCGCGCCCCTTCGCAAACGTCCCTATGTGACGCGCCATGTAGCCCACCGCGTTCGTCACCGGCTGCTCGCGAAGCGCTGCACGCAACGGTTCGACATCACGTCCCCGAGGCGACAGTGGCTTCTCGACGAGGAACGGTATGCCGCGCGTGGCGCACTCGAGAGCGTGCGGCACGTGTAGATGAGTCGGGCTCGTAATGAAGACCGCATCCGGCTTCTCGGCATCGAGCATCTTGGCGACATCGTCGTAGCCAGCCAGCTCGGGCCGCTGCTGGCGAAAGCCGTTGAGCAGTGTGTCTGCTTTGTCGACGACTGCGACAAGATCCGATCCAGGGAGCCCGCTCGCGAGGCCGGCGTGCAACAGTCCCATCTTGCCAAATCCGACGACCGCGGTGCGGAGCACCTTCGTGTCGCTGGTCGCACCAGCCGCTGCAATCACGATCCGACCGACTCTCGTTCATACTCGCGTTTGTGCTGGCTGACGCGCTGGAGTGTGCGATCCAGGCGGTACTTCATCTGTTTCAAGAGCTGCAAAACCAATCCAGAGAAGAAGAAGTTGAAGCCCAGCGAGACCAGCAACGTGATCGCAACCAGTGCGTTCGTGCGGTCACTCAAGGCTTTCACATCGAAGCGCACACTCCACAAGATCGTCATGAAGTACAACAGCGCAAACGTGACCAAGACGATGCCGCCGGAGTAGAGCAGCCGAATGTGCTGTCCAGAACGCAACAGCAAGATCGGCAGCGTATAGAACACATACTTCGGGATCGAACCGACGACTCGCGACTTCCCATGCTTGCGCTCGCGCCAGACGCTCGGGATCTCGGTGATTCGAAAACCCTTCTCGGAGGCATCGATGATGGTCTCCTGGACGTAGGTATGCGTCCCCAGGATCTCGAGTTCCTCAGCAACCGGGCAACGCATGGCACGCAGGCCCCCGTGTGAATCCGTCAGATTCAGCCCCGTGAACCGACGCAGGATCCACGACAGCACGACGGTGCCGAAGCGATTGATCGACTTGTAGTGATAGCCAACGAGATCGTCCTTCGAGAAGCGGGATCCGAGGACCAAATCCGCTTCGTCATCGATCAACGGCTGCAAGAAGCGTGGGATCTCGTCTGGATCGGCCTGGCCATCCCCGTCGACGGCCACGATGAAATCCGGACGCCGGGCCGCAGCGGCCTTGAGCCCTTCATACATCGCGACCCCAAGCCCTGAACCGCCTCCGATCAAGACCTCGGCCCCCGCCTCCCGGGCGACGCGCCGCGTCCCATCGGTGGAGTCATCGACGACCAGAACTGTCGGAGTCTCGAAGCGGGTCGGGTCGAAGGCGCCGATGATCTCCCGCACAACTGCGGCGATGCTCGCCTCCTCGTTGCGCGTGGGAACCACCACGCAGACGTTCCACATAGATCCAGCTCTCTTGTTCGATGCCTATTATTGCGCTCTTGAAGGCCGGCATTATAGGTCACAACGGTCTGGATTCCAGACGGCCGAGTACACGGCCGGGTCAGCGGCCGAGGATTCTCGCAAATTGGATCGCCGAAACCCTTGAACGGACCCCCGACCCCGGCTTGAATCCCAAGTTCTGCAATCGAGGAGAGTTCGCCCTCCGGAAGGGGATGCTGCATGATCATCGGAGTCCCGCGTGATACCCAGGACGGAGAACGGCGCGTCGCGCTGATCCCGGCGTCGATCGCCGAGCTCAAGAAGAAGGGGCACGACGTTCTCGTCGAGAAGGACGCGGGTGTGGCAGCCGGCTTCCCCGACAAACATTTCGGCGACGCCGGAGCAACCGTTGTCGACCGCTCGAAAGTGTTCGCAGACGCCCAAGTGATCCTCGAGGTGAACAGCTTTGGTGCCAACCCCGATCAAGGCGCCGCAGACCTCGCCAACCTCAACAAAGATCAGACGGTCATCGGCTTCTCCGACCCGCTTGGTAACGCCGAAGCGGCCAAGCAAGTCGCAGCGACCGGCGCCCGCTCGTTCTCGATGGAACTGATCCCGCGCATCACACGGGCTCAAAGCATGGACGCCCTCTCTTCCATGGCGACGATTGCCGGCTACAAGTCGGTGCTGCTCGGCGCCGAGCACCTGCCGCGGCTGTTTCCGATGCTGATGACGGCGGCCGGCACCCTGGCGCCGGCACGCGTCTTCGTGATCGGGGTCGGGGTCGCTGGCTTGCAAGCTCTGGCCACTGCAAAGAGGCTGGGGGCCGTGACGAGCGCGTACGACGTGCGCCCCGTCGTCAAGGAGCAGGTGCAAAGCGTCGGTGCAAAGTTCATCGAACTGGACCTCGAAACAGGCGATGCGGAGGGCTCGGGCGGCTACGCCAAGGCTCAGGGGGAAGAATTCCTGCGCAAACAGCGTGAGCTGATGCTGAAAGTCGTGTCCGAGAACGACGTCGTGATCACGACTGCTGCGATACCCGGGCGCAAGGCGCCGATCCTCGTGACGTCTGAAATGGTACATGCGATGGAGCCGGGCTCTGTCGTCGTCGATATCGCTGCCGAGCGAGGCGGCAACTGCGAGCTGACAAAGGCTGGAGAGGTCGTTGACGTCAACGGCGTCCAGATCGTCGGCCCGTTGAACCTGCCCAGTCAGATCCCCTACCACGCGAGCCAGATGTACGCCCGCAACATCACCACCTTCCTGAACCACATGGTCAAAGAAGGAGAACTAACGCTCGACCTCGAAGACGAGGTCGTGACTGCGACGCTGGTGACCAACGGCGGTGACGTCGTCCATCCGATGATCCGAGAGAAACTCGGCATGCCTGCCGCTGAGGCCTCGATAGGGAGCGATAACTAATGGACCTGGTAACTGCCTTCACGATTCTCGCGTTGGCGATCTTCCTCGGTTTCGAGATCATCACGAAGGTGCCGCCTACGCTGCATACGCCGCTGATGTCTGGCTCGAATGCCATCTCAGGGATCACGATCGTTGGCGCACTGTCGCTGCTCGTCGCCGGTGACTTCCTCCCTAGCTTCTTGTGCTTCCTTGCCTTGGTCTTTGCCACAACCAACGTGGTCGGCGGATTCCTGGTGACGAACCGCATGCTCTCGATGTTCAAGAAGAAGTAGGGGGAGCCAATGGACAAAGAACAGCTGATCAAGCTCGCCTATCTTGTTGCGTCGCTCCTCTTCATCTTCGGCTTGAAGGGGTTGACCCACCCCCGCACTGCCGTCCGTGGTAACCAAATGGGTGCCCTGGGGATGCTGATTGCCATCATTGCCGTACTAGTCGCCGGCGAGCGCCTGTCACCAGGTTGGATCGTCGGCGGTATTGCTGTCGGCGCGGTGATCGGCGGCACCTTTGCCCTGCGGATTCAGATGACTGCGATGCCCGAGCTCGTAGCGCTCTTCAACGGCTTCGGCGGAATCGCGTCGGCGCTCGTGGCTGGTGTTGGCCTACTGCAGGAAGTGGCGCGGCTCGGCCCTGCGGTGCCTGCGCTCTACACTGTGCCTGCGTTCCTGTCCGGCATCATTGGCGCGGTCACGTTCACCGGTAGCCTGATCGCGTTCCTGAAGCTGCGCGAAGTCATGAAGAAGAACTACCGCCTGCCGCTGCAGAGCGCTGTCAACTTCGGACTTCTGCTCCTTTGCTTGGGGCTGGCGGCCTACATCGTCCAGAACCCCAATGCGTTGATCGCGTATTGGCTGCTGGTCGGTTTCGCCGGAATCCTGGGTGTCTTTCTGGTCGTTCCGATCGGTGGCGCCGACATGCCGGTCGTCATCGCGCTGCTGAACTCCTATTCGGGGCTGGCCGCCAGCGCGACGGGGTTCGTCGTCGAGAACAACGTGTTGATCATCGCCGGTTCGCTAGTGGGCGCGTCAGGGTTGATCTTGACGAGCATCATGTGCAAGGCGATGAACCGGTCCCTGGCCAATGTGCTCTTTGGCACGATGGAAGTCGCCGACGGTGACGGGCCGAGCGCCGATGACGTCTATGCAGGCAAAGTCAAAGCGTCTTCCGCCGAAGAGGTCGCGATCCTCTTCGATACGGCGCAGAAGGTCGCCATCGTCCCGGGTTACGGGATGGCGGTCGCCCAGTGCCAGCATGTCGTCCGCGATCTCGCCAACCTACTCGAGGATCGCGGCGTCGAGGTAGTGTTTGGGATACACCCGGTCGCGGGGCGTATGCCGGGCCACATGAACGTACTGCTGGCGGAAGCCGACGTGTCGTACGACAAGCTCTTGGAGATGGATGAGATCAACACCGCTTTCGATCAAATCGACGTAACGATGGTGATCGGGGCCAACGACGTTGTGAACCCAGAAGCACGCACGAACCCGAACAGCCCGATCGCTGGCATGCCGATCCTCGACGTCGACAAGTCACGGACCGTCGTCGTCGTCAAGCGCAGCCTGAGCCCCGGATTCGCCGGGATCCCGAACCCACTGTTTGCTGCTGACAACGCGCTGATGATGTTCGGTGACGGCAAGAAGGCCATTCTCGAGCTCAACGCCGCGATCAAAGAAGGGTAGCCGTTGACGAGCGCCTTTCACCCCCACCAACTCGTGCCGTTCGAAACCCGGCACGAGGTGGGGGTCGTCGCTCTGATCGAAGAGTGCTACGGCGGTTACGAGCAGCGCATCGAGCTCGACACGCTCGATGCAGATCTGCTGCAGATCACAACCGTCTACCCACCCCCAGAGCACCTATTTCAGGTACTCGAGACCAATGACCAGCGCGTCATTGGCACCGTCGCAATCAAGACTGACGGGAAGGGTTCCGGAGAACTCAAGCGCGTCTTTGTCGCACCCGACCAGCGCGGACGCGGTTTCGGCAAGGGGATGACCCTATGGGCCTTCGACTGGGCCCGCGATCACGGCTGCACGGAACTCGAGTTCTGGTCGGACGTGCAGTACGAGACTGCGCACGGGATGTATCAGCACCTCGGCGCCACGAAGAGCGGCGAAACTCGCTTTCTCGGTGGCATCAACGAGGTCTCGGAGTACCATTTTCGCGTTCAGTTGTAACTCCACCGGAAAGGGTGAGCCATGAAGGCATTCCTGGTACCAGCGTTCGCGGCCTTTGCCGCGCTGATGTTCGTCGTCGGCTGTACATCGGAGGATGGCGCGGGTGAAGCCCACGCAGCAGGATCGGTCGTCTTCAACGTGGATGGCATGGCCTGAGCCGAGAACTGTCCACCAGCAGTGCGGGCCGCACTGCTAAAGGTTGAAGGTGTCGACGAAGTCGTCGTCGACTACGACAAAAAGACTGCGACCTGCAAGACCAGCAAGAAGATGTCGACAGACAAGCTGCTCGAGCACATGCCTGGAAAGTTCACGGCTACCGTCGCCGGGAAGTAGCGCAGCTAGCGAACCTTGATCAGTAACACGATCAAGATCGGGGTCAGGACGGCTTGCAGGATCATGAATCGCAGTAAGACCTGCGAGCCAGACCAGCCCCACTTGTGCCGACAGTGATCGTGGAGCGGGAACCGCACTGAGCGGAAGATGCCGATGTTGAAGAAGCGCAGCAGAGCGACCTTCAGCAGGCCAGTCGCGCCATTGACGAGGACCACGCCGGCAACGATCACGATCAAGAGCGGGTTTCCGGTCGCGAGGACGAAGACTCCAAGGAGTAGTCCCAGCGCCCGGGAGCCCGCGTCTCCCATCAACATCTGGCTCGGATTGGCGTTGTACCATAGGTACCCGAGCAGCGTCCCCATGAGCGTGAACGCCATGATGCCCCAGTCAGCGCCTTGATCGGCGTGGGGCAGCAGCAAGTACGAAGCGACCTGCTTGTGCCCTACGACGACGTAGAGGATCGCCCCGAGGTACAGAAACGCCAGCAGCAACAAGCTCCCCGACAGACCATCGACGCCGTCAGTACAATTGGTCGCGTTGATCGACACCCACAGGAGCACAGTCGCAATCGTCACGTACCACCCGGGCCCGATGACGAGGACTTCCTTGCTGATCGGCAGCCACAGCTCAGCGGGCTGCCACTGGCAGATCGCCAGCGCCGTCAGGAACGCGATCCCGACGTCTGCAAGCGCCTTGCGGTAGTTCCCCCACGCGGTGACCGCCCGATCGTCGAGATAGCCACACAGCATGGCCAGCAGGACACAACCGCAGACTTCGAGGTAGGAGATAGAAAACGGGACGAACAGAACGACGCAGGCGAGGTAGATCGGAACAAAGACGGCCCCTGCCCCGGTCGGCTTGCCACGACTCAGTTCAGCCCCGACGGCGAACTCGCGACCGCGATCACAAGGCAGCCACCGCGCCCCGCGTGGCAGAAACCACCACGTTGCCAGCGTCGCCACGCCGAAACCCAGAGACGCGAGAACCAGCCGCGACGAGAGGAGCCGATACGGCCCATCCCCCCACTCTTGCACCAACCACTCCCCGAACCACTGCAGCATGCCGAGCCAGACCCCCTTCGTCCCCGCAAACACGGCCGGACGAGTATAGAGGGTGGTTCACGAGATTACACCCAGGCGCACACGGCGAGTCGCACTAGTCAGACGCCCTGCGGCACGAAACCGCAGCGGAGCCGCTTTCGAACCTCCGGCTTCCCAACAGCGTTGGATTGGCGCAGAACCCGCTGGTTGAAGACACCTTGCTGACACCTCCGTATGTTGCTCGTGGCCGGTACAAGCGAGTGTCATGGCAATCGCCTCGATCAAATCTATGCGTGAGGTCCACACGAACGATACTCGCCTACGAATCGCAAGCTTCCCGCCTACGCGGCGTCGGGTCACGAAATCGTGAGGGCATCCTTCGCGAGAGCCTCTTCCGCGCAATCGACTCCCGACGCAGGGCGCTCTGACACCACGGCTCCTGGCCGCTCCCATAAGGCTCATCAATAGAGGAACTTACAGCTAGAGGCCTCGCCGATCACTGGACTCGAAAATCCCGAACCTGGCATGTCCGGTTGAGGCTCATTACCGCCTGTCATGTAGGGGGCGCCTCGAACGCCTCTGACATTGCGATAGTGATCCTTAACAGAGAGGCTTCCTTGCTGCTCAAGGCTGGCACGAACGTCCACACGATCTCCCATTTCTATTCCCAGCTGGTGGACAGCATCTTCACGTCCGCCGAGACTCGAACACTCCGAGGGATGCAGCCCCACAAGCCGCAGCCTCCGACAGCGAACCTAGTAGAGTTCCTTGATGCACTACTTCGCAACGCGGTCAAGCACCTCAATGTCCGCGGCCTTGCGGTCTACACGTATACGGAGTCTGGTGACATTGCCGACCCGACTGTGGTGGCTCTGAGAGGAGATTCTGACTCGGACGTCGAGTCAGTCCGGATACACGGGCATGACAGTCAAGCTCTGTGGGCAAAAACCTCCAAACACGAGGGAGTGATCGCTTTCGCAGAACTCGATCGCTCGGCGCAGTCGGCGTGGAAGCAGGTCGCTGGCGACTTTGTGCAGATCCTGATCAAGCCGTTCGCTGCTCGACTAGAGTTGCGTGGTTGTGTTGCGGCGCTGGACCGCAGTGGTGGACTGGATCAAGGCGACCGCCGGCTCTTCGGAGACATCGTTGCCGTACTGGTGTCCGGAATGCTAACGGAGTGGGAACGAGCTCAGAATCTACATCTATTTGACCTCTCTCGAAGCATGACAGTTGAACCGCCAAGGTTCGAAGCTACTTCGCACAGAATATGCAAGGCGGCGGCAAACTTCTCGAACTGCAAGTGCTCGACACTCTGCATCATCGACAAAGTGCGACCAGATGTCCTAACATTAGGAGCCTCTTACGGCTTCGATACAACGTTCGCTGATGCCTTACGTGAAACACCGACGGACAACAGCATAGCTGGCGCAGTGGCACTGCAGGGGCAGGCGCGAGTAATCCCTGATCTCTACGAGGAACCCGGGGCTGCAAATCTAGCGATCCTTCGCCGTGAAGGCGTTACCTCGGCGGTCGTTGTCCCAATCAACGGACTCGAAGTTCGGGGGTCCATCTCGATTATGAGCGTGAGGCGTCGGCACTTTCACTCTAGCACAGTCGTGATGCTGGAACTCCTCGGAGCCTACGCCGCCAGCCTACTCGATAGTTTGGCTACCAATCTCCACGCTGACGATCTCATCAGTCACTTCGAGTTGGTCGGTCATGCCTTCCGGAGTCCACTGCACGGGATCTCGCTGCTAGCCTTCGAGCTTGAAGAAGAGAGCAAGAGCTTCGCGCACACTCAACCCTCCGCTGAGCGCCGAATGCGCGGGCTCATCCGCGGCGTCGAACAAGAAGTAACCCGCGCCAACCGACGCCTGGAGAGCATGCTTTACGTCAAAGACGGAGTACTTGACCGTCTCGGACTAGAATTCGGTCATGTGGCGGTCGGGAAAGTGCTTGATGCGTGCGTTGAGAGGTATCGACGGTACGCTGAGACGAAGCACTCGATCAAGATCATTCTCTACGACAACGCAAGGCACCTACCGTCTATCGACGGTGACGAAGACAAGATCGATCTTGTGATTGACAACATTCTGGAGAACGCCGTGAAGTACGCCTGGCGCGGCAAACCGGTCGAGATCCGCGGGAGCTCGAACTCGCGCGAGATTCGCGTTGCCATCACAGACTACGGACTAGGCATTCCTAGAGAGTACCATGATCGGCTCTTCGAGGGCTACCTCCGCACGCCAGTTCCTGATCGAAAACGGTACATCAAAGGCACAGGAGTTGGACTCAGGTTGGCCAAGATGATCGTGGACGCTCACGGCGGAAGGTTCGAAGTCTCGAGTGAACCATTCCTCAACGACCCTGCTCGGGTCCTTGCATACGACGGCTATAGAACGACATTCACACTGGTGCTCCCTCGGGTTCGAGGCCGCACCGTCGCAAGAAAAACCTAGACGAGGAGAGGATAAGTACGATGCCGGAGGTCTTGGACGAACCGGAGCATGGCAACGTGGCTATTGCTTTTGTCGACGACGAGGGCCGACCCGCCGCCGTTACACAAAGCCTTGAGCGTGAGTTTGCGTCTGCTGTTGCAATTCATGAGATAACAAGCATCGAGGAAGCACGCACTGCCTTGCCCCAGCTAGCTGCCTCTAGCCAACGCGTGATACTTGTCCTGGATCTCATGTTCCCACAGGAGGGAGGCGACTCACCAGACTTTGGGTTGGACTTCTTGGAGGAAGTGCGCTCCGGCGACCTGGGTCTCGCGCCCGACGTGCCAGTGCTAGTCTACTCTAATGCCTCGCCGGCCTACGGCGCCCGTGCTAGCAGGTTGGGAGCCAGTTCATATGTCGGCAAGCCCGAGACACGCCGCGTTCGTAACGAACTCGCGACAATGGTTCGCGCCGGACTCGCTCAACGGAGTTTCCTGTGCGAAGTATTGGCAACTCATCCCAACGACGGAACAGTGTCGGTACGCCTAACGATGGGAGTCGACCAGTACCTTGATCTGGTTCTGAAGCGAGAGTTCTGCCCTGATGGTGTCGCGGTTGGCAGTGCTTTCGAGCTTGTCTTCGAGCGGAAAGATCGTGAACGGCGCATTCACACGCGCTTCGTGGGAGATGACGAGGACGCCCTCGGGCAGCTACTGAGAGAGCTAGAACGTGATTGATCCCAACGCGAAGGCGACTGTACATATATGGGATGTCGGCCAAGCGAACTCCTGCTTGATTGACTTTGGTCTGGGCCGACTTGCCGTAGTAGATTGCGGAGTCTCAGTGCCTGGTGGCACCAATCCCTGTTTCGAAGCCGTCGTAGAGCGCATCAGCTCGAACCCACAGACCCGGATAGTATTCATCCTTTTGACACACCTGGATTGGGACCACTACTCGGGCCTCGCCGACTTCGTACGAAACCCAGCAGTCGATGAACGAATCGAGCGTGTGTACGCCAACTTCGCGAATGAACGCTTACTACTTGAGCTCCTCAGACACCTACCCAAGCGCACGCCCGGTTGGTCAGCCTCCTCCGTCACGAGAAAACGACTCGACTCGCTCGTCGATCTCAGCAGACTCGCAAGATCGGGGCGCCTCGCGACAATCACCGCCGGCCCCAACGGCGAACCGACCGCACTAGAGCATGACCTGGGCAGTCAATGTCATCTTCGCGTCTATTCCCCTGGCCTGCGCCTGGCACACTCGCTGGTCCCGGACGGCCTGCTCACTTCCGAGTCCCTGGACACTGTGGACTTCGACGCGCTGTGCGCGGAGGCCTCGACGCCCAGTCGCTTCGATTGGAACGCAGCCAGCGTCGTCGCCAAGCTTGAGTTCCTTGGCCACGCGATTCTGTTCACGGGAGACGCTAACAGCAAGACATGGACCGAAATTCTGTCTCGCCCATCTGAGCACGTCAAGGACTTGGCCAGCTCTGTTGTAGTCGCATGGCATCACGGCGCACGGTTGGGCGACGTTGGGAGTTCAGACCTTGATCAAACGGTGTGGCGTACTTGCTTGGCGGACGAAGAATCTCGTGTAATCTTCTCGCACAGCTATTCGAATCCGTACGGGCACCCACATGCCGAAACTGTCCAAGCAGCCCGGGACTGCGGCGCCATTGTCCACTGCACCCAAAGGAGCAAACATGCTCATGGGGCAGCCGTCTTTCAAGTCCTGGCAGACTCCGGTCTCGACGTGCCGGAAGCCCTCCTTCTAACCCTCTCGCAGGATGTGGTCTCGGCAGTGGCATTCGAGGGTGAGCAGACCAGGTGTTGCGGCAACATATCAATAACGATCGATGCATCTGGTATCCAAGTAGAGGGGCAACAAGGAAGACCTGCGGTATGCTGCGAGCCCCCAACCTAAGCAAGGAATTCGACGTACTGCTCGATCTCCTCGATCATCAGGTCGAGCGACCTCAGGCAACCCGCCACTCCAGCTCCCTTTTTTGGCAGTCGCTTGCCCCAACGCTCCAGTGTCGTCCTGCAAGCAGATCGACACTCGCCCAAATCTATAGCCTTCTTCTCGGCCTCATAATGCGCACGGAGCTGCTTCCCCTTTGCGAGCCAGTTAGCAAGGTTCTCTCGGTCTCCGAAACGAACATCGAATGACCGAGCAACGGCTCCAACAAACTGCCGCGCACGACTCGATCTCGCACACACACCCAAGAGCTGCCAACGTCGCCTCGGGGAACGATTCGCCTCGCGTTCGTTGATCACCAACACGTCGTTGACACCACCACAGTGGACCTCACTGATTCCGCCCTTCTTCATTGGCGCATACGTGAAGCCCGAACAGTTAGTCCACTTGGCCTCAATCAAGTCAGTACCTGCAAGTGCAACTCCAACGAGCTTGCAGTCACTCATGCGGGTCGAGCCAACGGCATGTAGGCGCTCTGCGGGCCATCTTCCCGTGACAGTGCACTCCACCAAAGCACAGCCGGCCTCCATGCTATTTGTACCCAGCGTCACACTGCTACCACGCATCGTCGACTCACGAATTCGTCCACGACTGCACTGCTGGAGATCAGAGTTGAAGACGTTGGCACCAGTAAGCTCGAGGCCTACAACTGCGAAGCTGCAACGGGACACTTGTGCGTCTGTCAGCTCCAACCCGGTCCCGGAGATGTCGACGTCATCGACCCGACAGGAAACAAGTGCGGACTCTCGAGCCTTTTCAATCGTTCCACCAATGACATCAACGTCCGTCATTGTGTGTTCTCGCAGCAACAGCTCACAGTCCCGCAACTCGCCGCCTCGAGTCTCTCCCCGCTCTTGGTAGACGCGAGACCGGCTTCCGTGAAGTTCGCGAATCCCCCCTGCACCATCATGAGCAACACGCAACTGTGCAGATTCGAGTGTTATGCCGCGCGCAACTCCACCTTGCAGCCTCAGCCTGCAGCCACAATTGCTCAGCCTCGCTTGCCGAAGACGGCTCTCCACCTGAACCGTCAGGCCAACAGAGCCACCTTCAACAACAAGTTGACTCACATCGCAACTATGGATCGTGAGATCGTCAAGGCTACAGTCTTGAAGATGTGCTTGCTTGAACCGCAGCCCATCCACTCGCACTCGTGATCTGGCAGTGATCCCAATCGGCTTCCCAGTCATGAAGAGGGCTGCTAGCAGATTCGCGCTTGTCTCGCCCCCTCCAGCTTCCTGCGCAAGCCACCTCTCGAAGGTGCTACGCGTTCGATTGTCGTTCCTAAGCAGACTCGCGATGAAGTACAGAATCTCTGCGGACAGCCGCGCTTTGAGCCGTCTATCGAGTGTTCCCCGGCGCCCTTCTTGAGCCAGATGGCAAGCCGCGAAGTACTCCATGAAAGAACGGTGAGTAAACGAAAACGTGTCGTTCGCGTCCCTTGTCAGAAACGTGCAGACCTGTATGTCTGTCACCAGCTCATCCAGGAGCAGGCACCCGTCCTTACCATGTTTCCGCAGGCGCACAAGTTCATCCGTGCTAAGCTCCGCGATCTCCTCATAGGAGATCGCGGACTTGTTGGCATCAAACATGGCGAGGGCAATCGCCATGGCAAACTCTCTTCGGAGCTCAATCGGCAAGAGCTCTCTTGACGGCCCTTTTCGCAGATCTCGTTCAAACTCCATTCTCGTGTACACGTCATAAAGATCGGATGGGCCCATTGTTGAGGTGTCTGCACACGGATCGATGTGCTTGCCAAGAATGGTTGTGATGATCATCTGAAACAAGATTGGGCGCCGGACGAGGTCCTTCAGATCGTAGACTTTCTCGATGAAGTCAATGACGTTTTGGGCGGTACACCCCGCCCTAGCTTGAAACTGGTCGTCCATGATCTTGAGCTGTTTTGTAACATCAGCGGGTGATAGCTCGTTGAGCGCCACCACGGTGAAAGATCCTGGAGACAAAGGCTGAGGATCGTGCTGCAACACGTCTCGCGCAATGTCCTCACTCAGTGACTTACGCCTCTTCTGAAGATCCGCCTCAGGGGCACTGGGTTCGACCAGTTCTACCGGCGGCCCGATCTCGCCTTCGATCACAGTTGAATCAAGTAGGTCCCTGTTCGCCTTGGCCACTGCCTCGCTCAGCTCTTGGTTCGACACGAAGTAAGCCGTGCGACATGTCAGGACAGCACGCGAGCTCGTGCACAAGAGTGGAGCTAGCTCCAACATGTCGGCCACACGCTTCTCTTGACTGCTTTGGCGTGACATCTCATCAAAACCATCAAGCAACAGTACAAACTCTCCGTTCCTGGCAGCGTTCCAGAAGGCGGGCAATGTAAAGTCTTGGCTAAACTCGTGCTTCAAGCTGGCGTGCAACAGACGATCGAGGCTACCCAACTCGGCATAGTGGCGCAGAGATACTAAGAATGGTTTCTGCGCCCCGATCCCAGCAACATAGTCCTGCGCCAAACGAAACTTCAACCGCTGTATCAGGGTCGTCTTGCCAGCCCCAAAGTCCCCCAGCAAGGCTAGCAGCCTTGCCTTCGGATCCTCGGCCCAGTCGACAATGAAGTCCTCTACACGATCAATGGTGTCTGCGCGACGCTTGCCAGACAAAGAGATGAAGGAATCGTGAATTGGCGTGCCGGCATAGTAGGCTACGTAATCGTTGAGAGAATCCGCTACGCCAAAGACCTGCTGTTGTAGCTCCCCCAATGTGTGCAGCTCCAAGAAGGAGCTGTCCTCTGCGATCGACTGCGCTTGCTGGGAAAACCCATTGTTCGAAACAACTGTTCCAGCGGTGACCCGCCCACGATCACGCAGATGCTGCAGTACAGAAATGTGATGAATCACAGCCTCGTTCGAGACTTTTGACTTCTTAGTGTGCTTGCACTCAACTGCTAGGGTCACCTTGCCAAGGCCCGAAACGTACTTCTCCGCAAGGACGTCGATCTCCTTACCCTCAACATTCAAGTTGGTTTGCACCCGGAAGCCGAGGCGTCGGTAGCACCTCGCCACTTCAGCCTCGAATGATTTCCACTCTGCCTGTTCGCTAGTTCGGATCAAAAGGACCTCCGCAGCTGACCCAATCCCTTCGCCGTAACGTCGAAGGCTGCCGTCGACTCGCTACCACATCAGCACAGCCGTGCTGCCGCTCGAGTACTTGAAGTAGAGTCGAATTCTCAACTGGTACTTGCGGCCGCGAAACAGTCTCACTTGGAAGCTAGCATTGCGATCATAGCCGCTGTCGTCGTCGCCTTGGACGTAACGGAAGCGGCCATTGTCGTCCTCGAACAGCACCATCACGGTGTCCGCTTGACCAAAGGTCCGGAAGTCGTAGTTGCGGGTCTCGGTCGGCTCAACAATGAAGTCCTTCTGCTCTGCTGGTTCGAGCGAGAGCACCTTCGAGTGCCACGGTTTCAGTTCTGGGAGCGCTGCTCCGTCGTCGGCGGGATAGAATCGCCGCACCACGTCGGTGTCTGCTTGCGACAGACCGGGCCTGGGCGTTAAGCCGTCCCGGAAACGCTCTGGCTCGCGAATCAAGCCGCGGTCGAATGAGTAGTGCATGATCGAGTCGGGATCCCAACTCGAACCATCGACGGTTCGCGTGTCGATCTTATCCAGAATGTTGAAGTCGGTTTGATCCCGGCTCCATGGTGGGTCTTGCGTTCTCGCGAAATGGTCGTAAACGGCCTCTCGGTTCCAGACGATTCCGGCATTGGGATTCTGGTGCTCGTGCTGAAAGCCGAGCGCATGGCCAATCTCGTGCACAGCCGTATCGAGCCCGTTCGGACCCGGCACCGCAATGTTCCAGCCGAAGTTCATCGTTCTTTCCTGCTGCCCGACGTTCAGCGCATCCGTGCCGACTGTGGACCAGGACCCTTGGCCTCGCCGAAAGCCGATGCGGACCTCCGACTCGGAGATCTCATCGACTTCGGTGAAGGTCAGACCGATCCCAACGTCCTTCCACACCTTGAACGCATTACGCACGACCTGTCGCTGAGTGGAATCCCCTCGCAAGGGACCGCTGTCGAACATGTAGTAGTGCAGTTCCGTCTTGTTGACCCACTTCTTTCCGGTCGTGAGGATTGCTGCCGCCCGATCAGCGGTGACGTCCGGGCCGAAATCCCGCGTTGGTCGCTGCGGCACGGAGCAATAGCGCGGCCTGTCGTCCGCATCATCGCCGCCGTCGTGCGCGCAGCTGCCAGCCCCAAGCCTAGCTTCGATCTCGTCGAGCCTTGCCGCCAATGCGTCAAGACGTGCGGAGCTCTTCTCACCCATGGCAATCTCCTCCTTCGCTGCCCGTGTACTGTTCTCCCGTTGTTTTCAGGAGCGTTTGGTCCGCCGAACGGACGCGACGCCTGCGCCGCAGCTATAGAAATCCCTAGCTACCCCGTGGATCCGCATCGTCTAAGTAGGTCTTTACACTGATCTTGATCATGTAGTGGTCCGACAGAAACTGGTCGTGTTTCTCCAGGTCTGAAGACCGTAGGACATACTGACGCGTGTACTGAAACTCTGGGCGGTCAACTGCGACAAAGGCCCGGTCGAACGGCGACTCGCCGTAACGACGGCTCCAGTACGTCGCACTATCCGTCTCGTTGAGGTCGACCAATCCGTGATCAATGAACACCTCGATCGCAGGCTCAGCGGCGTCGAGGCAGTTCGTATCCCCGATCAAAATCAGACTCTCATCCAGCTGCGCTCGGATTGTGTCAAGCTGCGCGCATAGGGTTTGCGCTTCCTTGTGTCGCACACGCCGCGACTTCGCCTGGCCGCCATAATTGGATTTCATGTGCAGTGGAACAACGACAACGCTCTTTGCTTCCTCTTCCTTCTTCCACTCGCCTTCGACCTTTTTCCAGACGTCCATTAGCATCGTGAACTGGAGCGCATGTGGCGTACGGTCCCAGAGCCAATCACCTCCATCTTGATGATCAACATCGATCTGGAGATGCCCCGTCTTTTCGACTCGAGCCGTGTTCCAAAGCGCACAACAGAGTTGCGAGGTATCCCCCGCGTTGCGGTTGCGTAGAATCTGATAGTGCCATTCAGAGTCGAGGTGCTCTTTCAACAACTCACACACCCGATCGAGCTCCTCATTGCGCCGTTCGTCACCGTCATGGTGGGTCACGTAGATTTCCTGTAGCACAAGAATGTCGACGCCCGCCATTTCGATGTGCTCGGCCAGCGCATAGGCACTCTGGGCCTTCTCCTCCCGGCTTGCACCGGACAAGTGCTCGATGTTCCAGCTAGCAATCTGCAAAAAGCTCATTCGACTGAAAATCCTTCCGTTAAAGCTAAAGTTAGAAGCGGTTGGATCTCGCACGATTGCAGGCACCGCACGATGGGACGAGGTTGATATTGGAGTTCACGCAGCGCGCCTCGAAAGCCTTGTACAGTTCAGCTGCATGCAAGACGCTGATCAGCGCTGTTCCAGCGACATTGGTCGTGTAGCGCTGCTTCTTGTCTTCACTCCAGTTGCCCGGCTGCCCGGCGTCACCGGTGGGCTGGCCTTTGGGCGCTATGGGACGCAAGACGCGTTTCCCGCCTCCCTTGCCTTGCCCTAAGGCCATTGCCTGATGCTTGGGCCCCTTCCCTGGTCCCCTTGTGAGCCCGTACCAGCGCAGAACCTTCGCAACTGCTGTGACACGTCCTCCCGTCTTGGGGCGCTGATGGTCCAGCTGCACCAGCTTGTCTGGGATGAGCAGACCACAGTAGTGGCAGGGATACCCTTCGACTTCCTTGGAAGACCACTGCGGGGCGTAGGTTTGGTTGTCGATGCCCGTCATATAGTTCAGGCGGTATCTACCGAACATGTATAGCTCTTGAATGAGCTTGCTTCCCTTGGCGTCGCGGTAGTTTGTTTCGCCGTAGCTGTACTCTTCAACCATACCAACTACATCACACAGCGATTCAGTTCTGACACCTTCACCCGTCGGCTCTTGCGAGGTGGGCGCCAGCCAAACGGAGTCCGCGCCGAAGACGAGTTCCTGGTTCGCGACCGCCTTTAGCCGCCCTTCAAACACTTGAACGCAATGGTGCCGCTTCACCCGTTGCCGTGCGCCACTCAAAGTGACTACCTTGCTCCTCAGCGCTTCTGCGAGCGTCATGAACGACCTCTCAGCTTAGACCGGACGAAGTACGCGAGCCCTGCGAAGCTTCCAGAGCAGCCCCCCAAGCAACAGCGTTCGCAGAAACTGCGGCCACAAGCGCAGCGGCGGCCGCTGCCGCGCGTGTGTCAAGTAGTGGAATCCTCGCACCTCCCCACCGCCATCAACCCCGCTGACCGCGATCATTTCGTCGCGAAAATCGCAACGCAGCACTAGCTCCTTGCCTCCCGACCTTGCCGTCCATGCAAAGAGCAGCGGCTCGCTCTCCTGAGTCGCGTCGAAGCCATGCACTACGAAGATCTCCGGACCGTGCGATCTCTCCGGCGACTCCTCACGGACCAGTTCGATCAGTCCGGGTCTGCCGGACTCGAGCTCCCGCCGCAGCCTCCTCCACTCTTGGAGGGTCTCATTGCGCAAGCGAGTCCGTGCACTTGCGTCAGGAAGCTCTAGCGCCTGTGAGAATCGGAGCTCCAGATCGACGGCGACATTGTCGTGCCCTACGACACTTTTGATGCGTTCCTTCATACTCTCGAGCACAACGCTGGCGAGGGTCGGCTCAGTAGCGGACGTATCTAGGAGGGCTCTTGCAGCGAGTGAACGTGCGGCGTTCTTGGAAGCGAAGCCAATCAAGCGTTCGGCTAGGTATCTAGCTGCTCGACGCTGATCGACTGCTCCGGGAGCAACGCGGCAGAGAAAGAGATCCAAGGTTCCAATGGAGGCCGCGATCGTCTCCCAGTCCTCGAACCCAGCGTTCTGATCGAGGCCTCTAAGCAGGCGCTGCGTACGGCCCAAAACCGCCGGCGATGCGGAGCGCTCACCAAGGTGCGTTACGGCGGACTCCAGGCTGTCGACGAGCGCGGCGGACAGTCTCTCCCCGTCGACAACCTCCGGCGTCAGTGACGTCGGAAATCTATCAAGCTCGGAGCGAAACAGGGTTCTTGCAGCTTCCAAGGCCCAACATCTTTCTTCGTAACCGCCGGCACCCCTCGACTTGGCGCGGCGAGTTGTCACGCCCGCCCGAGACCACCCCCTGTTGGGTTGGACCGGAGCCGTTCTGCCTCGTCCAAACCAGCCTTCAGACGCCTCAAGTTGCTCAAGCTACCCTGCGAAGCTTCCCCATCGACCTTGAGCTCCAAGCGGCAGCTGGGACAGTGCACCGCTCCCGCCACCAGGATCGCATCGATCGTAACTATGATGCGGAATCCACACTCTGGGCACGGCAGGCCAGGTACTGGGTTCTGCGCCGTTGTCTCACTCCAACTCACAACTCAACCCTTCGTCTACTCTTGCCTTCTTGAAGAGATTCCCTCGTCGAGCACGTTCAGCATCTTGGCCAACCCCGACGGTAGATCCGCCTGTTGCAGGTTGATCTTCATCTTTATCTGCGTCTCCATGCGTCGCTGCCCCTTGCTAGTGCTTGGGTCTCTTCCCATGGCGGCCTTGAAGTCCATCAGCTTCGGTGCACCTGGCGGCGTGGCCTCCTCGGCCGTCGGCTGACCACTCCCAGCAGCGTTTGCCTCGGGGTTGACGGTGCCTTTCGTGGTCGTCGTGTCGACGATCTTGATGAAGAAGTCGAGCTCTGCGTCCTTCACTTGCAACGCCGGGATCGGCAACAGCGCAAGCACCGGAACGCTAACTTCAACCGTTTCTGGATTGCCGTCAGCCCCGGTGCGCTCCTGCCGAAACTTGGCGACGCGCAGATCGCCAAACTCATCTTCTTCACTAGCGACGACGGGCAATGTGCTGTCTTCAGCAGGCTCCCTCCGCTTGAAGCCTACCTCTTCGATGAACCGCCGAGTCGTTAGCGCTGCCTGAGCTTCGGCATCGATCAACGCGTGCAGAGGAGCGCCGATCAGCTGGCTCAAGGACAACGCGCTATTCTCTGGCATTCGTTCGCTCCGTTCTCGACGAATCTACTCAGCATTCAGAGTGAACCAGGACTCACCCACATCATCTTCGGGCTGCACTTCTGTCCACTGGTAGTTGCGGACATGCGCCTTCACTTTGATCGAAGAAATCACGCTACTGTCCAGGCGACTTAGCCGATCCGCGTCCACCTCCACTGCTACGCGAGCTTCTTCCTGCTGCCGCCAGATTGCGGCGACAGACTTTGCCAACAAGTCAACTTCGTGGGCGACCGACTCTTCGTCGTCACCCGTGAACAGTTTGTCGAGCGTCGCTTCGACTCGCCGATCTGGCTCCTTGAGCACTTTGAGCAGCATGCTTGAGATCGCACTCTTGAGACCCGCGAGCGCGTCGCTACGATTCACTTCTCCGTCGCTACTAATCACGTTCTTACTGTTCTGGATCCAGTAGCGCAGCGCTGCTCGACGCAGGTTGATTCGCACACCGAACAGTGAAGGACTCTCCTCGCGCGCCGCCAACAGTCGCTCGACAAGCTTCTCGACGCCTCCCATAACGCGACTTTCGACGGCGAGACTGTGTCGCTCGAACAACACGGCTAACGTTGCGTCTCGACCTTCGTTCTGAACTGTCTCGCGAGCTACTCCACTAACGAAGAACTTCAGATCGATCTCTACTTCGTCGATCTCAGTACGAGGTACCGGGAACTGGCGCAGTAGCGGGCTCTGTTCGTAGTAACGACTAATGTCACGAGAGTAGAGGTCCGCTGCGAAGCGCGCCTTCGACAAGTCCCGAAACAATCCACCGATGATCTGATGTAGATCTGCCATACGAGCTGTCCCGATCGAGAGAGTGAACAACGCGCAGCGCTCTCACAAACGCCGCGCGTTGGCCAGAGAGTCTTTTGCTAACTAGCCGGGGGTGGGTTCCGGCTCAGGCTGCGGTGCTGGCGCCTGTATCCGCACATTCTCTGTCAGGATCTTCAAGACTTCAGCAAGGCCCGCAGGTACGTCGTCCTGCATCGCGTGGACATGAATATCCATGGTGTACTCGACGGAGTACTTAGAGTTGGCCGTCGCCTTCGAGTCCTTCTTACTAGAGAATGAAGCATCTAGCTTCGCGGACACGAACAAGTACTTTGCCTTGGCCGAGACACTGGCCTTGGCTTCCGTGGTGTTGGAGGTCTCACTCCCCGTCTCCGACGAAGCCGAGAGCTTCGCTTTGAAGTCGATCGACATATCATCGATTCGAATGAACGGAATCGGCACGATCGTCAGGATAGGGACGACCAAGGAGATTTCGTCATCGCCACGCGCGAACGTGAACGTAACGTTCTCGACTTCGCCGTCATCGTTGAAGCCGATGGCCTTAATGAAGTCTAGCGTCGACTGCGCGGCCTTGGCTTGCGCTTCCACCGCTGCGTTCAGTGGTGCTCCAATGAGAACGCCAAACGGGATTGCCGCGAGTTGGTTCGTTGGGTCAGGCACAGAGCCTCCTTCTTCTTGCGAGAGTAGCTCAGCAGGTCAATGGAGCACTCACGACACCCAGTGCGCCAGACGAGTTCACCCTAGAGCGTGCGTCGAACCAGAGCAAGCTGCACTAACAAGAACACAGAATTCTGTTTTCGACATCGCTATGTCTAATCAATAGATTGAAATCGCTATGTCTAATCAGAGAAAACAGAAGAGGCCCCTACAAGGCGACTTATAGATTGAGCCAAGATTCTCTGTCCGGGCTTGCGCAGCTTCCGCCTTGTATGCTTGTTAGGTGTAGCTGCACACGTAGCTGCACCCATCGACCGCTCGACGCCTCGTGTCAGAAGTTGAGAAGATGACGGAATCACCACGTACTCGAACCCTCACGGTCATCGCCCAGGACCCATCGTTTCGCGACTCGAACGGACGGATCGTCCTCGAGGAGGTCGCTGTTCCCGCCGAGCGATTGTGGCCAGGCCCGATGGGTCACCGCGTCCACGTGATCGATTACGACGCGACAACAGACACTCTCTACAAGTCCGCGAAAGCGGCGATCGACGTCGACCCCTACGCGAAGTACCTGGTCCGGGGCAACGTAGACCGACTGATCAAAGATCCCCAGTTTCACCAGCAGAACGTGTACGCAATCGTGATGGAGACTCTCGGCCGCTTCGAGTACGCCCTGGGCCGGCGAGTACCATGGGGGTTCGCGAAGGGCTCGCACCAGATCAAGGTAGTACCTCATGCATTTGAAGACGCGAACGCGTTCTACTCGCGCAACGACGAAGCCCTGCTGTTTGGCTACTTCACAGGCGCTAGTGGGGTGACGGTCTTCTCTTGCTTGTCACGAGATGTGGTCGTACATGAAGCGACGCACGCGCTTCTCGATGGACTCCGCAATCGATTCCTCTACCCGTCTTCTCCCGACCAAGCGGCGTTCCACGAAGGATTCTCCGATGTCGTCGCTTTGTTGTCCGTATTTCGGCTCCCTCGCGTGTTAGACGTCGCTCTTGGCACTCGCATCTACGGCAAGAGCGCGCGCGTCCAGCCGCAGAAACTCACACACGAGAACCTCCGTGGGTCTGTTCTGCTGAAGCTCGCAGAGCAAATGGGCCAAGAGCTGGCTGGGGTTCGGGGACATGCGCTGCGTCAGTCGTTGCAACTGAAGCCCCCTGTGGACCTGGAGGCCAAAGAGTTTCTCCAAGCCCATCGGCGGGGTGAGGTGTTCGTAGCGGCGATGCTGAATGCTTTCGTTGGCGTCTGGGTCTCACGCCTCAAGGAGTTGGCTACGCACAGATCCGGCGGGCTCGACCGAGATCGAGTCATTGAGGAGGGTGTCGAGGCCGCTGACCGGCTCCTCCACGCAGCGATCCGAGCGATCGACTACTGCCCGCCCGTCGACCTGACGTTCGGCGACTATCTGAGCGCGCTGCTTACTGCGGACTCTTTCATTAGCCCAGATGACCACAAGTATCGATTTCGGCAAGTTCTGCGTCACCACTTCGAGGAGTTCTCTATCACGCCGGAATCGGAAGGTACTCCTATCGAGCCTGGGATCTGGCGGGAAGCCCCGCGTGAACTCTCGTACGACGCGGTCCACTTCGACTCCATGCAGTATGACACCGACGAGGTTTTTCGCTTCGTGTGGGAGAACCGACACCAACTAGATCTCAACGACGAAGCATACACTTTTGTACAGTCGGTCGTGCCCTGCTTCCGCGTTGACCTCGACGGCTTTATTGTCCGCGAGACCGTCGCTGAGTACGTTCAGATCCTACACCTCAAGGGTAGCGAGCTGAACACAGCCAAGATGAAGCGTGTTGGGATTCGAAAGCCCGCCGACATGCCAGGCGACGAGCATGTCCCACTCTACGGCGGCGGAACGCTCGTGTTCAACGAGTACGGGCGACTGAAGTTCCACATATACAATCCAGTGCTGGGCAAGCGGCAGGCCCAACGCGTGAACTACCTATGGCGACACGGCGCTTTGCGTCGCTCATCCGGGGAGAGTTTCGAGCAGTTTCATCGAGCCCGGTCCATCGACCTGCCAGGCCAATCCGGCGAACAATGGTGATAGGGATAAAATGGCAACTCGACCTCGATCCTTGCGGATTCGTGCATACCAAGTGGGCTTTGGCGATTGCTTCTTGCTGACCTTTCGCTACTCGAGATCGAAGCGCAATGTGCTCATTGATTTTGGTAGCACGGGACGGCCGAAAAGGTCCAAGCCACTGGATGAGATTGCACTTCAGATCGCAGAAGAGTGCGACTGGAAGCTCCATGGACTCGTGGCGACACACCGGCACAAAGATCACATCTCTGGCTTTGCAACCAGGAAGAACGGTGACGGGCCAGGGGACATCATTGCTCGTTGCAAGCCAGAGGTGGTTATTCAACCCTGGACGGAGGATCCGCGAGCCGCACGAGATGCCATTCGGCCGACGGGTCTGTATGGACGCCGTGGTCGTAGGTTCGTCTCCAGCCTCGACTCGATGCAGGATGTCGCTGGCGCGATTGCCCGCCTCTCGTCGACGTTGCCCAACCTCTCGAAGGGACTGCGAAGGCGGTTGGAGTTCATCGGCGGCAACAACATCGCCAATCGAAGTGCTGTTGAGAACCTGATCAAGCTCGGCGATAGGGCCGACGCTCGCTTTGTCTACTACGGGCGCAGCTCCGGCTTGAAACTGCCGGGCGTCCGCACCCGGGTGCTCGGGCCACCAACGCTCAAGCAGACGGACACGATTCGCAGGCAACGCTCACGTGACGAAGACGAGTTCTGGCATCTGAGGGCTCTGGGCCTCGATGCAAGCGCTGCGAATCTGGCCAAAAAGTCGCCCAGAGTGCTCTTCCCCCGAGCCGAGCAGTACAGGCACACACCGGTTTGGGCACGATGGATTGAGAATCGCCTACAAGAGATGAATGGTGACTCCCTGATGCAGATCGTCCGGACCCTAGATCACCAGCTCAACAACACAAGTGTGATCCTCTTGTTTACTGTCGGCGACTCGAGCGTTCTGTTCCCAGGAGATGCGCAGATTGAGAACTGGAGTCATGCGCTGAGCAAACCACACATCCAGGAACTACTGAAGGGGGTCAACGTCTACAAGGTAGGCCATCACGGAAGTCTCAACGCAACGCCCAGATCCCTCTGGAACCTCTTCGAGCACCGCAAGGGAAAGGTGTCGGAGCGGATGCACTCTGTGGTGTCGACAATGGGCGGCAAGCACGGCAGTCGCCGGGCCGACACCGAGGTACCGCGTGAAACCCTGGTCGAAGCGCTCAAGGAAGAAACCCACTACCTGACTACCCAAGCGATCCGTAGCACCAAGAACAACTTTCGAGATATCGAGATCGACTTCCGCACCGGAGAGATCGAGCAGATCGTTCACCGTGGATAGCGTCCGGCTCGGCCACACGTAAACCTCAAGCCAGCAGTCACTTTCGTCAAAGCGAAGAATCTGTTGTCCCGAATGTGCATCCACACACCTCATCATCTGTACGGAAAGCTTTGCGCGGCCATCCAGGGGTTGGGCACTGCCTGATTGCATTGCCGCCAGACTCTTCAGATAGGAGAGCAGATGTTACCGTTCCTCAGTCGCCTAGCGCTTCTTGTGACTTGCCTGGGCGCCGTTGGCTGCTCGAGCTTCGGAGAGACTTTTCTCTTTGTCGCTCACAGTGAAGACCGCACGCGTCACCAGTACTATCGCGTCACAATCTCCGGCTTCAGTCTGCTCGCTTCCAGCAACTACGCCGCTGGCGTCTACGACGCGAACGCGGTCGACGCCCTGTTCGGAGAACTCGATGGTGGACGCTTCCGGATCAAGCCAGAAGAGTCCGTGGATACAACTCTCCCCCCCGGGCCCGTTACCAACGGTGATCAGCATGACTCTTCTGCGCAAACAGCCAACCTCGAGATCAGCACACTCGATGGAAAAAAGATGAGAGACTCACGACTGGTCTTGTTCCTCAGCAGCAACGCCGACAGCCTGATCAATCGCATCAAGTCGTTCGCCACGACTGAACAGGTCACGACGAATCTGACCCAGATTCTCCTCAAGGAGGAGATCCAAGCCGTAGAGACTGCGAAGGCCGTTGTCCCTCGGCAGAACGCCCGAGCAGAAACGCTTGCTACAGAGCTACGCGCGATCGCCAAGCAAGCAGAAGCGGCTGACATAAATGGGATCTCGAGCGATGACCTACGCGAGTGGCTGCGATCAGCCCTACAGTCAACTGCCGCAGTCGGTCAGCCCGGAGTACAATTCACATCGCTCGACCAAGCTCGCACCTGGTTCAACGAAAACCGTGCTGTTCTGCAGGAAGGAGTCGGGCGATGAGATCGATCGTGCTCTCCCTACCCTTGCTGCTCCTCGCCGGCTGCATGACTCATTTGGAAGTCTGCACTCAGGTCTATCAGCCTCCACTACTCGCCTCGCCCGAAGCTCTCGAAGAGGCCGGCAAGGAACTCGAGCAGCTCTACGTGCGACTGGAGACACGGGCACAAAAGCTGTTCGAAGCCGAAGTTTCCCCCCTTGTGGATACCTTCGGGGACGTCTTCTCTGAACGAGCACGCGATCCCGAAGTCTTCGCTTCCAAGGTGGCAGATCGCGTCCGGAAAACCTCCTCGGAAGAGTATCAGGGCTTGCTGGGTGTGCTTGCGCAGGTCAAGAGCACAGTCCGAGCCAGCTCCAAGACTCGCTGTCGCAGCGCGGTGGCCCAGTTCCCGACCAAGGTCTCTGCGCTAAGAACGCGACTTGACGCCGCAATAGACACAGCAGTAACAGCTCGCGCAAGCGCGAACTATCGCGACGTACTCGATGACTATCTCGCGGCTGAGACGTGGTTGCAGCAGTTCCTTGCCGACCAAAAGCCGGCCGCGCTGGCTACTCTTCAGGCACAAGAAGCAGCGGCAACGATGGATCAGCTCGAACAGCTTGCCGCTACGCGCTTGCAGTCACTCGCGAAGTTCCAAGACGCGGAAGTAACAGCGCAGAACCTCGGTGGCCTGTTTGCCGACTTGCGGGCGCAGAGCACGCAGATCCAAAGCAAGGTCCGAGGATTGATCGTGCCGCTACAGGAATCCTCTGCGGCCGCAGTGATCGGTCCCATCGACATCGCGATCGGAGCGCTTGACCTCAGCGATCCAACGATTCCAACGATCATCGAGGATCACGATAACTGGAAATCGTATGTAAATGATGTGGATGCCAAGACCTTCATTGGGAACTCAGAGATCGCGATCAAGATGGAGACAATCGGCCAGTACCACCTGAAAGGAGTCACCGTAGACAACAACGGCGCGGCAGAAGCAGCCTTCGACGTCCTAGGGCAGGCGATCTCTGTCCTTGCCGCGGCCTACGGCATGCCGATTCCGGTTGGTGCTGGATCTGGTGACGGCAACTCGGACGCTCCAGCGGCATTGTCCGCCTCTGGTCCCAGCCTCCGCGCCCAAGCCCTCGCTCTAAACAGCGTGAACATCATACGGGGCGAGCGAATGACACAGCTCTTCCTCAACGGCCTCACACTTTCGGCGGACCTCCCCGGTCCTCCGAGCAATCCACCGACAGCCGCAGAGATCAAGCAGCTCGACAACGCACGAAACCAGGTAGTGCAGCTCCTCAATTCGCTGGCCGGCAAGATTGAAAAGGGGCATTGAGATGCCACGATATCGGAAGCGCGATCGGGTCAGAGCGGCAACCGAGATCATCTTCTCGGATCGCACCTTTTTGCGCGGGCACAACGGGCATGTGACTCACAATCAAGGCGCTGGCGTAGACACAGTGCGCGTGAAGTTTCGAGGAGACACTGGCCGCAACTATCGCGTCGTCGAGGAAGATGAGATTGAGCCCCGTTGAGCGACGTGCTCGCTGCCCAATCAACGGGGTGGTTGTTCTGCTCGCTACCGCCTTGACGGCCTGCGCGACTACGACACTGCCTGTACGTCCCGAGACGCAGCGCTCTGACCTGCTCAATTGCATGGCTGAGCTTCAGAAGGCCATTGCGCAACAGAACACGGACGCTCTTCAGCGGCTCGTAAGCGGCAACGCTTACGTAACCGTTCGTTCCGCAAACCGCCGTTCAGGATTTGGGTTCAAGGCGGTCGCCCGCACACCCGGCGAGCAGTTCGCCGACGTCAGCGTACGTGTATACCCAAACGCAGCCTTGGTCTGGGGCGTGTTTCGGTACGAAGGTCACCATTCCTGCTATCGCGTGCCAGTTATGGACCTCTGGGTACCTGGCACGAGCTCGTGGGTCCTTCTATCGCGGGACGTCGGGCCCGGATCCGCCGACGTGGACTAAAAGCCTACACGCGTACAATGTCACCTTTGTGAGCGAAGCACGTCTTTGAGACCGGACGGGTCTTTGCGCATCCAGTCCAAGATGGCCTCATCCTGAACAGCACCGTTGTGACGGCGCAGGCCAGCGGATCGCTCCAGTTTTGGCATCTGCAGCAAACGCGCCGAGACTGCGTTGCGATAGCGCTCCAGGAACTTCTTGGGATGAGCAGCAATCACTGCATTCAGCTGTTTCGAAGTGACCAGGACATCGACCACCCACGGCTCGATGGGCCGATTCGAATCGGCGACCGCTCGTGCTCGTTGGGCCCAGATCGAACGAGAATTGGGCAGGTAGTTACCCATGCGCTCGTCACGATCCACGTGAATCATGAATTCACGAAGACTTGGCAGTTCCCGCTGTCCCACACCAGGTGCCTTTTTTGCGCGATGTCCGGAGCTGTGCGGCTAGCAGGAAGATCCGGCCGCGCTTTCGCCTGCTTCTTTCTTTCTTGGCTCATAAATGGCTCCGGGCGCGATCTCTAAACACCCTGTCTGGGCATCGC